>CAZBWI010000046.1:0-22372 GCA_964495825.1 uncultured Candidatus Peribacteria bacterium
TTTTTTTCATTTCTTTGTCAGTATAGATAAATGTCATCTTTTATTTTGTTAAGGATAAATCCTTAACAATTTTACTGACATTTCTATTTTTGCCTAGTACTGACATTTTAACCTTGCTGTGACATAGGAAAAATTTGCAAAATTATCGAAAAACAATATACTTAAGAGTGATTTATATTGTTGTATACCAACGCAATGGTAAACAAAAAAGAAAGACCAATGGAAGACTGACAACTATCATCCGTCAAAAAAGACTTCTTTTTTGAAGTAAACGATGATATGTCCGATGATCCAAAAGAAGCTAAAACATCCGAGTTTCTCTTCAGTACAGATTCCCTTTCCGGCTACGGTTTGGATTTGGTTTTTGATCTCGTCAAGGAAGCTGGATTTGATGGACTAGATCTTGCTATCTGGAAAAATTTTGATGCCTGGAAAGTTGATTACGTCAAAAAACTTTCTGAGAAGTATGAGCTTCCAGTAAGAGTTATCCAGACTTCAGATAATCTCAATGACAAAGAAATCACCAGAGCTATAGATCTTTGCTACGAATTGCACGCTGATACTATCGCTATCAATGCACCTAAATTTTTCAATTTCAAAGCATTCAATTTTATCACTGATAATATCCTCAGATGGAGAAAAGAACACAAAGCTATCCATTTTACGATTATCAATCCTGAGGATTCAAGTATGTTTGCACTTCCTATTCCTAGATACAGATTTAGCAATATGGTAGAGATCGTAAAAAAATATCTTTGCTATATCGGGTTGGATATCTCTAATCTTAATTCTGATGAATTTGAATCTGATTTTATGAGAAAGATGAAAGACTTTTTACCATATATTTCTACTATTTATGTCTCCGACAAGACAAGAGTTGGTGAAGGTCATGTATTGCTTGGTGAAGGCGTACTAAAGCTTCCTACCTTCTTCAAAAAACTCAAAGAATATGGATACAATCGTTATCTCAGTACTAAAATCAAAATAGCAAAAAACGATCTTGCTGATTCTGATAAAGTAAAACTCATCCTCAAAAAAGCGAGAAAGTATTTACAAGAAAATTATGAGGAAGCACAACTTGATTAAAAAAACATTAGACAATTTTTCTCTTTCGCGGAAGACAAAACATAGACGAAAAGTAGCTATATTCCTTAGCTACTTTTATCAATCATTAGGATATTTTTAGTTGCGAAGTGTTTGTGTATTATTTATTTGAATTTTTTTTAGATTTGAAGATATAGAATAATACAATAAACGGAAATGCTAATATTTTTTTGATATTCGGTTTGATCCGGAGAAATGCAGGATATTCTTTAAATAGCATCCTGAGAAAACTTCCGAATTTATTCGTCTCCTTGTGTGAATCGAATGGAAAGATTAGTAAATCTCGAAGAAACTTAAACATACACTCTACTTCTTTATAGGGTAAAAGGTGAAAGGTAAAAGGTTATCCCTTTTCCCTTATTCCTTTTTTTTAATGTTTGTGCGGATTTTTGGTCTTACTGGTATCGCCCTTGACGAGCTTATCGTAAATTTTCTGTTCTACTGCGAAGTGTGCTGAATTATTTCGATCGACATCAAGGTTGAGTAACTGGGTAAATTTCTGGAGGATGAAGAATTTTTCTAAACTCTCTTCTGCAGCTTGTTTGATATCTTCTAAGAATGCCTTAGCTTTTTCATCTCCCATTTTTTTGAAATATTCGTCCATTTTGTCTTTTCATCACAATCTCTTCTCCAAATTCTGCATCCTAGATTTGAGTTCTTCGTTGACGAGTGTCTGTGGTATGATGACTTTCAGGGATTTATTTCTTATTGATGCTAAGAGTTCTTCTATTTTCTTGATAAGTTCCTGATCGTATTTTTGATGTTCTATAGATTCTTTGATATATGCGATGAGATCATCCTGATTCTGTAATTTCGTATCATCTCAGAAAAGTTTTTTGAGCATCTCAGGTGTCATTTCTGGTAAGACAATTTTTTTTATGTCTTTGACGGTAAGTTTGATCTTTTCTGTTTTGATATCGGTTTTTTTGTTATGAAATACGGGAGGTAATTTTTTTTCATCATGAGCGAGCTCGAAGCTTTCATCCTTTTTTTTGTCGATGAAAGTTTTTGGAAAAAATGGATCTTCATTGAATTCCTGTTCTCCTACATAGGTATGTCCGGTATGGACGACTTTGCCTTCTTTGTCCAAGTATTCAAGTGCTATCTTGGAGATGGTATCGAGCTGGATGCTGTCCGTATCTTGATAGTCAGCATATTGTTTTTTGATATTCATCAAGGTTCCATCAATTTCTTCTTGAGTTGCGGTATTATCGATAGGAGTGATAGAAACTTTTTCCCGATCATTATTGATAACTTCTACTTCCGGGAACATATCGAGTTTGAGATCAACGATAGTATTCTCTCCTTTTTTCTCCTGTTTGAGATCGTATGGCTCCCCTATCAATTTAAGGTCTGGTTGTTCTTTTAATATTTCCTGGAGTCCCATATTTATGAGCTTCTCGTATATTCCGATCTCTATATATTCCGGTTTCACGTTCTTTTCGACCATATCAAGTGGCACTGCTCCTTTCCTGAAACCAGGTGCTTCATACTCCTTCTGAAATTCCTTGAGTATAACAAGCTTTGCATCTTCGTATTCCTTCGGTGTGATCGTAAGCTGAATCTCATAATTGGCATGTGTTCATTTTTTTACTTTTTTTTCCATAATAACAAAAAAATATATATAAAACTAACTGATTCCTATGTATGGAAACCTGCTCCGATTTCAACTGTATTTGAATCATTACCGGAATTTCTTCTCTTGTCATGGCTTCATTCCCCTTCTTTCGTGTTTACGTCATTCCCGCGAAAGCGGTAATCCATATAAAGCAAACTGGATTCCCTTTTTCAAGGGAATGACGTGATGAAGTATGGGGAATGAGGTAACTATGATGTAGATATTACCCACCCCGCTTTGCGGGATAATTTCGATGTCGTAAAAACCCTCATTTCATTTCGGCTTTTTACTGCGTCTCAAATCATTTTCTGAAATGAAAATATACATCCTCCTTCAAAAATGGGTTTAGTTTTTGATTGAAGGATGTATAGCTGCTATCACAATAATTCCTCATTACATGTCGGACTTATTTGGATAGCAACTACAATTTCTACCACACAAAAACATTCAATACTTCATGTTTTTATTGGGTCTCAAATGAAAAAAACCCTCCCAGTAATAACTGGAAGGGATGGTGCAACTCGCTTTGGGGAGTGTTATTGTCTTGGGGCCAAAACAACAACAAAGCGAGGTCTTAGTTTTTGATGAATATCTTCTGTTTCTGTCCTCTTCTATCATCGGCGATTATGCGGATGATATAGATCCCTTGCGAAAGGAAATTCACATCCAACACATTCGTGTTGCGTTCAGTCAGGACTACCTGATCGAACAGAGTGATCACTTCGAGAGAGAAATCTTCGAGATCAGTATCGATATTCACTACATCATGAGCTGGATTGGGATAGATCTGGAACGATTCCGGTATAAAATGCTGCACTGCCGTAACCAATGAATCTTGCGCTACCCAGTTACTTTTGACAACGACGTTGGCTTTGGAGCCATCGCAGTCCGGGGTTTCAAATCCCACAAAGTACTTCACAAAAGCCGGGTTGGGGCTTGCATAATTGTACATGTAGATGTTCCCGGGAACTGAGGCGATTTGGGTTACTACGTTGTTACCATCGATGCCGTACAGGAAGTAATCCGCTACCGTGAGCCCTTGATATGCACTCCAGCTGAATCCATAGGTATTACCCAAAGGATCGTAAGAAGATATCAAGGTGATCGTGGTATGAGGAGACGACTTCGTCGATTCATTTCCACAGCTATCCAACAATGCTATGCGATAGCTATTGCTATTGGACTGAGGAGTGGAATTTACATCTATGAATTTGGTTGTTCCTGCAGGCACTGTGCCGATCAGATTCCAGACATTCAAAGATACTTCTTTGTAGATCTTTACCGAGTCAGCATTGCCAGGAAGATTATCTGTCCAATTGATGCTGTTCTTCCACGTCGCCGTGTCGAACTCAACAAAACATACTTCTTCCGGTGTGGGGATCAGTGCAGTGATGAGGATGGTATCCACGCCACTGCAACCGTTGTTATCTACGAGGGATATCCAGTAGCTGCCGGTAGTGTCGACCGTGATGGTCGGGGTAGATTCGCCTGTGGACCATTGATAGGTAACCACATTCGTACTTCCGGGATCCAGCACAGTGCTCGAACCCCAGCAGAAGGTCTGGTCAGCTCCGAGGTTCGGAGCATTGGGGTTGTTATAACTTATAGTCTTGCTATACACGCCAGTTCCACATGTATTGGTTACTGTAACCGTGTATGTTCCTGGTGTTGTAGCATCGTACCATACCGTAGTAGCTCCTGTCGACCATTGATAACTTGATGCAGGATTTTCTGCGTTCAGTTCAATCAAAAAGTTTGTTGTGCAAACGCTCGTGTCATTGACCATACTTGCTGGTTCGTAAGGAATAGAAACAAGATAGATATATATGTGTTTCCATGCTCCTAATTCGTCAGAATAGAATCTCCAATGCCCCTGATTATTACTTGTTACAAAGACAGAGTCTGGGCCGTCTATGGTTTGTGAAGAAGGATCCATCCATCTGACACCTGTATGTCCAATAGGACAATGCATCATAACGCTGTCGTTTGCACTACTACAGATCTGGTGGTTTTCTGTGCTTGTGTTTGCAACCACATAAATGGTGTCTATCACCGTAGCTGACACTTGTGATATGCAAGCTACCATAAAAAAGAACACCAGCATCAAAAAGGTTTTTTTTTGTGTTTTCATGTTTGTATTTTTTTAATTTTTTTTCTTTTGTTTTGTTGAAAATATATATACAGATTTACCCCAAAAAGTCAATCTTATATCGATGATTGTCTGGTATGTTTGCAGTATGTTTAAAAATGATTTAATCTAATCTTTTTCGCGTATTGCTTGGCCCGCATCCGTAGAACCCAACTCCGTCATAGATGATGGTTCCTGGATTCTCTGATCCACAGCTTCCTCATGAAGTTACGGCGGAAGACCATATTTCTAATTCTGTTTTTTCGGCCTTGAGTTTGCCACTCGCGATAATATCTGTCGAATTTATGCCTCATAGTGCATTCAACGACCCTCTTATGACACTTGTCCCATTTACATCCAATAATGCTTGCGGATCATTTGTATTGATCCCCATTCATCACATATCCGGACGACTCCCCCAAGGGACATTGACAATAAACGTTCATGTCTTTATCGATATAAAATCTGTCGTAGTATCACTATTCCGGACAAATGAGTTGTTGCTATTCGCTTTTGCATTTACTCCTGCAGCAAAACTATATTTAGCATTATTTATCCCATTAGTAAATCAACCAGGTATAGTGGAAAAATCCGATTTTCATGTTATGATATTACTATCTCCTCAACCGATAAATGCTTTAATTGAATCATATATTTTATTACCATATCATCATCAGATAAACGAATAATTCGAAGTAATAATCTTGTTTGTTATTCCTCATACTACGCTTGAATAATCTCCATAGATTTTGTTTTCTGCTTTAATTTCTCCTCCTCATCCTATAAAGGATCAGGTTCCATTGATCTGATTATATGCTCCTCCCACTATCGATGCTTGTTTACCTGTAACAGTATTTCCCAATCCTCATCATACAAAAGAGAGATTTCATGTTATGCCATTCCCAGATCCTCATCCTATGCTTGAATGTGTACCGATGATATTATTACTATAATCCCCTGCAATGAAATTTCCTATCACTTGCAAAGGAGCTTTAGGTCCTGTCGTTCCGATACCGACTTCTCCTGTGGGTATGATGCTGAGAAATTGATTCAATCCTGGAATACCGATATAGAAGATATCTGGAAAGGAATCCCCTCCTACTGTCCATGTTCTTGCGGTATTTTTGAAATTGATATTCGCCGCCTTATCTGCTGCAAGTTCCTCTATATATACATCTGTTTCTCATGAGCTCACGATATGAAGCTTGCCACTAGTAGGTGCTGCGCCGATTCCTACGTTGCCTGCATTGAGGTTCCGAATATCTGATAAATTATCTCCGGTCCGGTGTCCGTCTCCGGTTCCTCCTCCGCCTCCTCCTGTCGATCATGAAACGACGAGATGATCAGTAGTTGCATACATAAGCGTATTATTATCGTTCAATACCAATACCTTACCAGAAAAATTTCCTGCATCGCTTAAATTACTAATACGTGTATTTCATATTCCGTCATAATTGATATCTCGATATTCTGTTCCGCTGGCTGTGCCATCGCTGGTGATGGTCACTCTTCCTATTGTCTGATGAGCATTATCTATCGATGACGGGATGGTGATCTGTGCAAGTGTTATGACAGAGGCAAATCCCATGACAATCGTCAAAAAGAGCAGAATAAGATTCTTTATAGAGAGATTATTACTATTTAGATTATGAACACTAAACATAGTATTAGCTTATAGACTAAAGTATAAATCTTCAAGCTTATGACTTATATCAAGTATACCCGTAAATGCCAAAAAATGCAAATTTCTGAAACGAAATTTTTCCATTCTTCAATCAAAAACACTGAAACGTATTTTTGAAGGATTATGTACATTTTTTACTCACCTACATCCCCTCTGAAACAAAAGGGACTATTACCATTCCTTTATTTTAGAGGAAGGGTTGGGGATGGAGTAATTACGCTTGATATTAGAGTCTATATTACTACTATATTCGCACATTTTTATCTTTTTAGATAAAAACGACGTTACTTCGCATCTTATTTTACGTTATTTTCTATTCTATGCCAAAAACACCAGTCAAAACTACGAAACAAGCAGAGAAAAAAGTGCTAGCAAAAACAGCTCCCAAAGTCAAAGTTTCTTCAAAAGAAAAAGAGGAGAAGGTTTCTGTAGTCAAAGAAAAAGATACCAATACGAAAGTACTCAAAGCCGACGAATTAACATGATGATGAGAGTTTCTCTCATGACTCGGATTCAAAAAAGTGGAAAAAACCGAGAAGCAGAAAGCAGAGGAAAAACGCATAGAAGAAGAACAACAAGAAAGTATCGTCTTGGAAAAACCGAGACGTACATTCTCATTTGACAAAGTAGAGATAGGATGAACAAAAATCGTAGGAAGAGAAGATGCATCATTTATCTGAAGAGAAAGAAAACCTAGCAAACCGTCAAAGCCATCAAAACCTTCAAGACCACCTCAGAGAGGCGATCAACCACATAGAGCATTCAATAAGCCTATATTTTCTCAAGGCAAACCCCCTGTTTCTCACCAATCTCCATTACCACAAACACCATCCCATCCAAAAATACAAAAAGTCGCTACCACATCAGCTAATTTGGTAAAAAAATCAGAAATATTTATCGAAGATAAGATTACTATCAAAGAATTTTCAGAAAAAATGTGAGTTCCGTTACCAGAGTTGATGAAAAAGTTGATTGAAAATAAGATCATGACTAGTATCACAGCATCTTTGGATTTTGATACAGCAGCGTTGATTGCTGCAGAATTTGGTATAACAGTCAAAAAACCTGAAAACAAAGTCGACGTCCAGACCTTCATGAGTGGAGATTTACAAGCCATCCTCGATTTAGATAAAGAAGCGGAAACTTTATTACCTCGTTCCCCTATCGTTACAGTTATGGGACATGTCGATCATGGAAAAACTTCATTATTGGATTATCTCAGAAAAACATCTGTTGCTGAAGGTGAAGCAGGAGGTATTACTCAATCTATTTGAGCTTCTGTCGTCGAATACGATGGAAAAAAAATCTGTTTCATCGATACGCCGGGACATGAATTATTCACAAGTCTGAGAGCGAGATGAGCGAAGTTGACGAATATAGCCGTTATCGTTGTCGCTGCCGATGATAGTGTAATGCCACAGACGATAGAATCTATCAATCACGCAAAAGAATCTGGCGTACCTATCATCGTCGCAATTACCAAAATAGATAAACCAGGAAAAAAGTTAGATCAAATCAAACAGGATCTGGCAGCTGTAGGATTGACTCCTGAGGACCGATGAGGAGAGACGCCTATGATCGGGATATCCTCCAAGACAGGACAAGGCATCCCTGAATTGCTCGAACAGATATTACTCCAAGCAGAAATGCTTGATCTCAAATATAATCCAAACAGATCTGCTGTCGGTGTTGTTGTGGATGCACATATGGATCCTAAACAAGGAGTTGTTTCCACTATCATTGTGATGACGGGAACTCTGAAAGTAGGAGACATCATCGTTGCTTACAATACAACCGGTAAAATTAGAAGAATGCAAAATCGAAAATGACAAAATATTCAATCTGCAACCTGATGAGAACCTGTACAAGTCTTGGGAATAGGAGAACTTCCTGAACCAGGACGCATTGTAGAAGTGGTCAAGAATGAAAAAGAAGCACAAGAGAAGATTGAACTTATCCAGGAACACATCAAAAAAAATACTCGCGAATCAGCTGTCAATCAATTTATTTCTCAGTTACAATCAGGGGCTCCATGAGCTGAATTGAAGCTTATCCTCAAATCTGATGGATCAAGCAGTCTGGAAGCATTACAACAAGCAGTCAATGGTATCCAATTACCCAAAAATGTAACGATAAAAATCATCCAAGCAAACGTGGGACATTTCTCTGATTCTGATCTCGCATTAGCTCAGGCATCATGAGCATTACTTCTTGGGTTTAACATCTCGATCAACGCTATATTAAAGAAAAAAGCTGATAGTTTGAAGATCGAAATGAAAAACTTTGATATTATCTATGAATTAACCGACTATCTCGATAATCTCTTAAAATGAATGGTGGAAGTAGAAAAACGTGAAGTTATGTTTGCGAAGCTCGAAGTCTTAGGAATTTTCTTCACTAAAAACAAGGATATGACCATCTGAGGAAAAGTTATTTTTGGAAAGTTGCATGGTAAACCGAAATTTACGGTCATGAGAGGCGATGATATCCTCTGCAATGGTACTGTAGTCTCATTACACAAAAACAAAGATGAAGTCAAAGAAGTGTGAGAAGGAGAAGAATGTGGATTGAAAGTGATAACTGGTAAAAAAATTGAGATAGGCGATATCATCGAGTTTTATGAAATGCAGGATGTAGTAGACTAAACTTTAATTAATAATGAATAATTAATAATGAATAATATTGGTGTTGTATCTATACAGACTATCGTGGTTTTATAATAGTTCGTTTTTGCAATTCAATCATTATTCATCTTTCATCATTCATCTTTCATTTCAATGAAGCTAATCGTCTGACTTGGAAATCCATGAAAAGAATATGAAAAAACAAGACATAATATCGGTTTCATGACGATAGATAATTTTGTCGATCATGAATTATTAGGGAAATGGGAATATAAACATCCCCGGAAATGAGAAGTACTCCAAACGACTATCAATGATCAGAAAATAGTGTTTTTGAAACCTATGGAATTTATGAACCGTTCATGATGAGCAGTAAGTGCAGTTACTAATTTCTACAAAATAGCATCAAAAGATATTTTAGTAATCCATGATGATATTGATCTATCGATGGGAAAGATTCAATTGAAGCTATGATGAAGCAGTGCAGGTCATAACTGACTAAAAAATATTATAGAAAAATTATGAACTCAAGACTTTCGAAGGTTGAGAATAGGTGTAGATAGACCAGCAAATTCAGAAGATGTCGCTGATTATGTATTGTGAAATTTTAAAAAAGAAGAAAAAAGCCTTATCGATGACAAGGCAGATGAAATAGAGAAATATATCAAGGAATTCTTATTAAAATAAACTCTGTGATTTTGGTTTACTTCATTCTGTTGGTATATCTTTAAGGAATGGGAATTGCTTGATGATAGTATTCCATCACTCATATATCTTGAGTCAAAGCTCTTGTGCTTTGGCTTTTTTGCTTCCGGCTTTTTCTCCGATAAGCATAAAATCGGTTGTCTTGGATGGCTGCTCGTGGAAAAAATATCAATGCTGTTGCATAATCTCTACTATTTTTTCTCTTGAAAGGTCAAATGATCATGTGATGGAAAAATTTCCTTTAGCTTCACTAGATTTCAATGTATCTGAATATTTTTTTGGATTCAGATTCACTCAATACTGTTGTAATTCATCAAGCACTTTGAGATTGTGCTTGGTGCTAAAAAATTTTGTAATGCTTGCTATTGTTTTTTCTCCGATTCCATATATATTTCTCAACCACTCAGCATCAGTCAAATTATTCATCATTCATTTTTCATCATTCATCTGCGAAGCAAGATCCTGTGCCATCTTCTTTCCTACATGCGGGATTCATAATCCATTCAATAATCTTCGTAATGCTTTGTGTTTGGACTCCTCTACACCTTTTGCTATTTCTGCAATCTTCTTCTCCCCTATTCATGGAAATTTCATCAACTGAATCTGAATATGTTTATCAGCAAGTTTGTAGATATCAGCCACTGTTTTCACTATATTATTGCCCACGAGGATATCGATCATACTTTCTCAGATACCTTGGATATCCATACAGTTTTTGCTAACGAAATGCTGGATTTGCTGTTTCACCTTTTCTGGACAATGGGGATTAGTGCAGTAATAGTGGATATCTCTATTGATAATCGGCTCATGGCATGAAGGACAATACTTCGGTGGATTGATCTTGGTTTCTTTGCCTGTCCTTCTATCAGTAATAACGCTGACGATGTACGGAATCACTTCACCACTTCTCTGTAATCGAATCCAATCATGGATGTGAATATCTTTCCCCTGTATGAAATCAAAATTATGTAGAGATACTCTTCTCATCATCGCACCGCTCAATTGTACTGGCTCCAAATTAGCGACAGGAGTGATTATTCATGTTCTTCCTACTTGAAAATCCACAGAAAGTATCTGCGTTGCAGCCAATTGTGCCGGGAATTTGTAGGCAACTGCTCGTCTAGGATGATGATCAGTCGATCAGATTATTTCACGTTGTTGTATATTTTCAACCTTGATCACAAGTCCGTCAAATTCGATATCCTGCTCTTCCAAAAATTTCTTCGTCTTGGGATCTTCGCAAAGTTTAATAATTTCTTCTATATGGAGACCTTTCTTTTCTCGTGGAAATACCGGAAGTAGATCAGTAAGTTTTATTCATTTCGGCATAATGATATCGTTCAAAATATCATAAGTATAGATAATCAATCCTCTCTTCATCACCTCCTTCGGATCCAATAATTTGATACTTCCTGCTGCAGCGTTTCTAGTATTCGCAAATGGCGTCTCTCCTTCTTCTTCCCTTTCTTTATTGAGTTCTTTCCAAACTGATTTCGGCATCAAAATTTCTCCTCTGACATGAATATCTATGGGTTTTTTTAATGTTTTTGGAATGTTTTTTATCGTTCTCACATTCTCGGTCACATCATCTCCTACTCGTCCATCTCCACGTGTAATCGCTTGTTTAAACTCTCCATTCTTGTATATAAGCTCTACACTGAGTCCGTCGAATTTTGGTTCTACGCGATAAGAAATCTTTGCATTAGGATCAGCTTTTAGCAGTAGTTTTTGTATTCTTTCATCCCATTCTTTGAGGTCTTGAGCAGTATATGTATTTTCCAATGAGAGTAATTTTTTCTCATGTTTCGCTTGCTTAAATCCTTCGCTAACTTGCCCGATCAATGATTGCGTAGGGCTGTTGGAGGTAATGATCTGAGGGAAATGCTCTTCGATCTTCTTGAGATAATCAAAGAGTTCATCATATTCCTTATCTGAAATGATTGGCTTGTTTTCTATATAATACAGATGATTATGATCTACAATACAATCTATCAATTGAACATAAAAATCTGACACTTCTTTCTCAGAAAGCTTTCCGATATCGTGATGTGCCTTGATAAATGATTGAATCTCTCTTGTCTGTTCACTTAATTGCATTAAAAGATTTGGAAGATTAAAATATTAAAAGATTTGGTGTTTTAGTTACTAAGTTACGAATTTTTTAATATTCATAATTTAAATGTCTTTTAATCTATTTTCATTTAAATACTACGCCGAACGTAGCTAAAACGATATAGATATCCAAAAATAATGATCGATTCTGGATATAATATAAGTCCAATTTTGCTTCTTCGTCAAAATCTAGGTTATCTCTTCAGAATACTTGTGCATAACCGGTAATTCCTGGTTTAATAGAAAGCAATCTCTTCTGTCGTAATTCATAGTTTTTTACTTCGTTGGGCAGATGTGGTCTCGGTCCTACTAGAGACATCGTCCCTCGTAAGACACAAAATAACTGTGGCAATTCATCAAGTGATGTCTTTCTCAAAAATCTTCCGACTCTTGTTACTCTTGGATCGTTTTGTATCTTAGGCAAAACTCCTGATCTCACATTTGCATTAGATTGGATAAGCTTTTGATATAATTCATCAGCTTTTTTTCCACCATATCCCACACTAAGATGCGTATACATACTACGAAATTTTAAGAATGTGAAGAGCTTCCCATATCTTCCTACTCTTTTGGATGTATATAATATAGGTCCAGGTGAATCTATCTTGATGGCTATTGCTATCAATAGCATAATAGGCAATGTGACAATAATCAACAACAATGATGCGAATATATCAACAATTTTTTTGAGGACAACAGCCCAACCATCAAGCTTGGAATGCTTGTATTCAAGTGCTATGATATTGTCGATATTTTCTGGAGAATACACGACATCTTCCAAAAAGAATCCTTCGCTGATATGATAAAATCTCGTGTTGTCGCTGAATCTCACCTTTTCAAAAATATTTTGCAATATATCTTTTTGGAAACTACCTACAGCAATTACAATAAAATATTCAGTAATATCGATATCTTCAATATCATTATATGTAGCAAATTCTGTCCTGAATGAAAATCCGTTCTTAATCTTCTCTATCGCCTTATAGCTTTCTAAGGTATCGCTTCCTATTATCAAAATTTTATTTCCTCCCTCTTTATGTCTTTTTGCTTCCAGGTAATTCCATATTTGATCAAAGAGAAATAAGACCATAAAACTCACGAACGCACCAACTACGATGATAAACCTCGATATCCCAAAAAAGAACACAAATCCCTGTCAGAAATATGCTATAAAGGTAATCACAATAATCCGATACAACCAAGTCTTGGTAAATGTCTGAAAATATCTCTGGATTGGTTTATTGAGCTCATACAGATTTTTGATGATACCTATAGCAACGAACATAAACGCAGAAATAATACCGAATGCCATATTTTCCTGATAATTGATTACCGGTATTTTGAGTTGTATTCCTGGTATCAGATCAGTGAAAAGACGTATCCTATACATCACATAAAATACGATAATAATCAATCCGATATGAATCACCGGCCTCATCAAACGCAACAAGATATTGTATCTTCTTTTCATGGTAGTTATATATAAGATAAATGCTTGATGCTCTTTTTATTTAACCATTTTGTTGATATGATAGACAATTTCATCGATCTGATGCTGAAAATTTCCTTTTGCTGGCAAAGCGAATCCTGCTGCCAATTTATGTCCTCCTCCTCAAAGCGATTTCGCTATCTTGTTGCAGTCTATGCTTTTGCTGCGAAGCTCTCAGACAATTTCCTTTGCTCTGATCGATCATCTGATCATATCTCCTATCTTTCTAATCAACAGAACAACTTTTGGTCCATCGATATTTTGGATGATATGCAATCCATATGCAGCTTCCTCCTGATCTATCTGATATGTCTCCAATTCCTCCTCATCATAATAGGTATAGAGCAATTCTCCTTTTTGTTTGATCCTATTGAGCAGTAGTTGGAGAAATTGTATAGAATTCAATGATTTTTTGCGGATGAGATTGTTGACGACAAAATCTTTGTCTGCTCATAATTTCAATAATTTCAACGCATTGCTGAACGTTCTGATATGATTTTCACCAAACAGAAAATTCCCAGAATCTGAAGTTATTCAAAGATAGAAATAGGTTGCAATCTCTTTATCATACTGTTTCGGCCACCATTTGTAGGTATATTCAAAGAGTATTTCACATGTGCTGATGCTATGGATATCTTTTATGATTATTCCATGATTCAATCCGTTGCCGATATGATGATCAAACACCACGATAGGTTTATTTGTGAAATATTCAGTTTTCACCTGACTTAACAGTCCTATACGATCAATTCATGTAAAATCGACGAACAGCAGAAGATCATAGTTCTTATAATCAAAATGTGATTTGAGTCTGTTAATTTTTTTGAGAAAATCGAAAAGCTTACTCGGTTTATTGGGCACGAAATAGTTCACCTGTTTTTTTTGTTTTTCTAAGAGTTTTCCCAATCCAAGCATTGCTCAAATACAATCACCATCTGGACTCATATGCCCAAAAATAGCTATCTTCTTTGCTTTCTCTATCATCTGTCTTGCAATCGTGGAATGTTTGTTCATGAAATGGTATTATTGATTGAGTAAATCGTTGATCTTCTGTATCCCTACTTCGTTGACAAAGCAGGTCTTATTGCCTATAGTAATCTCCTGATCACCTTTGTGTGTCTGGATGATTGTCACTAATTCATTGATCTTTTGTGCATTATCCGGCAGTTGAAATATAGTACCTTGCTGGTGAATCGTCTTCTTTTGCATAATGGGTGTTTCTGATATTTTTGTTTCTTCTGGTTGTTTTTCATTATCTGTTTTTATCCTCAATGATTTTGCTTTTACCACAGTCATTTCTGGATCGTACTTACTTCCTGCTTGTTTAATCAATTGATCACGAGACACTTTGACGATTTTTTCTATCGTTAGTGATTTCCCCTTGAATCCTGAAATCATGAGAATATCAAATTTTTGAAAATTTAACGTCTCCCTGACAAAAAATTCTGTATTGCCGGAGATATCCTCTATCTGGATAAAGAATCATTTTTTCTTCGCTCTCTGGATATTTTTGATATATCCGACGATAGTAAAATTTCAGAAGTTCTCCTTTTCTTTAAACTGAGAGATAAAATTGTATTTCTTGAGATAGATATAGAGTCCATCCAAAGGATTCCCTGAAACAAACACTTTGAATACTTCATATTCGAGCATCAATCTCTCCATCATCGTTGTTTCCGTTGCTGGCTTGAGTGATATCTTTGTCGTCATGTCCATCATACCAAACAATCCTCATCATACATCTTTGGATGCTTTTGCCCATTCAATAATATTCTCGACATTAGTAAGCAATACTCAACGATCTCCAAAATCATCCAATGCTCACGATTTGATCAATCATTCCAATGATTTTTTATTGATAATGGAAACGCATCTTTTGACAAAATCTTCCAAACTCTGATATATTCCATTTTTTTTTCTTTCTTCTTGAATCGTCTCACCGATTTCCAATCCTAATCCCTTGATACAAAAAAATCCTAATCTAATCGTCTCACCGATAGCGGCCACATGATTGAAGGATTGATTGATATTGGGAGGAAGAACAACAATTCACTGATTTTGTGCTTCATAAACATATATACTCAATTCATCGGTATCTTCCTCTACGGATCTGATCAAGGATGCATAAAATTCCACCGGATAATATGCTTTGAGATATGCTGTCTGATATGCAATCATCGCATAACATACGGAATGTGACTTATTGAATGAATATGCTGCTGCAGGTTCAATCATTTTTTCATAAATATAGATCGCTGTCTCTTTTTTGTATCCTCTATATTCCTTACATCTTTTGGTAAATTCTTTTTTGAGCTGTTCGATGATTTCTTTCTTTTTCTTACCCACTCCTCTTCTCAATAAATCTGCTTCCGCCAAAGAAAATCCTGCCATCGCTTGTACGAGAAACATCAACTGTTCCTGATAGACAGCTATTCCATAGGTCAAATTCATAATAGGTGCAAGATCCTCAACGAGTTTAATATTTTCTTTGTCTGTTTCTTCTTCGCCATATTTTTCTATCAACATCTCTCTAAGTTCTGTATTCATATACGTGATTGGTTCTTCTCCATTTTTTCTTGCAATATAATTTGGAATAAATTCCATAGGTCCTGGGCGATATAATGCATTCATAGCCACAAGATCATTGATAGAATCAGCTTTTAGTTTAATCAAAAATTTTCTCATTCCACTGGATTCAAATTGGAATATCCCTGTTGTATCTCCCCTTTGAAATACTTTTTTGAATGTTCATGGATCTTCCAATGGTGGCTGAAATGAAGTATCTTCAAAAAAATGCGAAAACATTTCAGGAAGCGTTTTTTGTTCTCTTTCATATTTTTTTTGGATAATCTTGATGCAATTCTTGATAACGGAAAGGTTTCTGAGTCATAAGAAATCCATTTTCAAAAGTCCTATTGTCTCCAAGGTTGGACCATCGTATTGACTGACAATAGTTGTATCGTCTTCTTTAACATATTGGACAGGAGAATATTTCACTATCGGTTCTGGTGCAATAATAATACCACATGCATGTACTCCCAATTGCCTCATATTTCATTCCAACTTTTCAGAAAGCTCGGCTGCTCTTCTCACTTTTTCATCTGATTCATAGATCGCCTTGAGTTCTTCTGTTGTATCCGGTGATTGGATTGCTTGCTGCAACGACATCTTGTCTGGCATAAGTCATGATATCTGATTGGATTTTTCGAATGGTACGCCAAGCACTCTTGCAACATCTTTGAATGCTGCTCTGCTCGCCATCTGCATATAAGTACCTATCGAACTTACTTGATCCTGTCCGTATTTCTCCGTGACATATTGAACAACTTTTGCTCTCTGGGTATCTTCGAAATCAATATCAAAATCAGGCATCGATACACGCGCAGGATTGAGAAATCTTTCAAAGAGTAACCCAAATTGTAATGGATCTATATCAGTAATCCTTACCATCCAAGCCAAAAGAGATCCCGCTCCCGATCCCCTTCCCGGACCAACTACTATCATATTCTTTTTTGCCCGACGAACGAAATCAGCTACGATCAAAAAGTAGGAATTAAATCCCATTTCTTTGATTACCTTGAGTTCATATTCTAGACGATCAATATATTCACTCAATGTTGCTACTCCTATTTTTGTCTCCTTATTTTTTTCTATAAATTCTTTTTTGAATGTTGTATAGGTCTGTAAAGTTATTTCATGTAATTCTTTTGGCTCTATCTCCTGTACAGGTTTAGTCAATACGCCTTTATCTGATATTTTTGTCATCTCCAAAATCATTTCTTGATCCCATCATAGGTCAAATTTGTAGCTCAATCACTTGTATGCACGATAACGGAGTTCAAATTCGTGGATATGCATAACTTCCTGACAGACTGACCAAATAAAATGCTATGAAAATTAGTGATATATCAATATATGAATCCCATATGTTTTTTCAAACTAAAAAGTTTTTTTCGATACAAAAAAACCCTGCTCTAGAGCAGGGTGTATATCTTGGGACATCAAGATCAATACTATGATACTCCAATTACACCAAGTAATCGGAAGATAACACTCACTACCAACCGTGATACTCATATAAATACCAATCCAATAGCTGCTTGTTGTAAAATCTTAAATCCTTTCTTATATTTAGCATCATCTCCAGCTGCAGTAACCATTTGAAATCCTCCTCGAAGCAAAATAACCAAAGCGATCAATGCTAAGATCCCTAACATCCAGTTGATAAAACTCTTGATGACATCAATAAGTTTTCCTCCTTGAGCTGTTCCAGTACCAGCAATTCCTATATTGCTTGTAGCGGTTGCATCACCAAATGATGTTGTAACATTCTGTGCAAAAGTAAGCATACTTGACACGCTAAGTATTCAAAGTACAAATAATGACATACCCTTAAATGCTAATTTTTTCATTTTTTTCTTTTGTAAAGAAATTAAAAAGAGTAAAGGAATTGGTTATATAATAGATTTATAGAATATGAAATCAAGTTTTTTCTATAAATCATATTTCGTTCATCATACTACAAATTTTTTTCCCTTTTGCAACTATTTTTTTATGATACAACCTATATATTCTATCATTAAATTGTAAAGGGTTGCAAATACAAAAGGAATAATTACTACCTATAGTACTCTTTTTATCACCCCCATGATTATCACTCTTATTCTGTACGATTCGAATTCAACCTTTTGTATTTTTATTTTTACATTCTACCTTCTTATCCACTTAGTACTATGATAAGGTCCGTATCTCATCATAAAAGTTTTGACCAGAGATTGGAGCATCGATTGCAATCCAACAGATTTTTGAGATTTATCAAAGTGACCAAAGACTTTTATCTGCTTTGTTTTTTTGCAGCACTCTTTCTTATTCTGATCTTGAGATTATTCTATCTTCAGATTATCAGACATGGATATTATGACAATCTTCTTAACCAACAACATGTGAGCGAAACATCATTGAAAGCAAAAAGAGGAAATATCTTCACTGATGATAAAGCTGGTAAACATATCCAACTGACAGATAATATTACTATGTATAATATTTTCGTTGATCCAAAATTTATACGAGACAAGGAAAATTTTATAAATATCATCACTCCTGTAGTTTATAAACATTTCTGCAAACTCTATGGTATGCAAGAAATGACTACATTACAATGTATCAAAAACATAGAAATCTTTACACAAACACAGATTATTCCTCCAAAGCCACAATTCTTTTATTATGGAAGTGGTATTATTTCTTCATGACGATATATTTTTGATCAGACCTGATATGATCTTCAACTCCAGCAGATACTTAGCGGATTCAACGAAACCATCGCACAAGGACTTATCAAAACTAGACTCAATAATATGATCTACATTGGTATCAAACCAAAAAATTATCTCTGATTTTTTGCAAATTCAAATTTTCTTGCTGAGCTTGCTAAACTCAATCTCGATTATGTAGATATCCAAAATACAAACTACGTATATATAGTACCGACTAAGGTAAATAACGTCAATAAAGATATTATCCCCGTCAAAAAATTACTACAGATGTACTGATATCTAGATAAATTCCCAAATTTAGAAAAATCATTTTATCAGCAAGAAAATAGGTATGTCAAAATCATCTCTGATGCAAATCCTCTGATCGCTCAAGAAATCAAAGACCTAAAACTCAAATATTATCAAGTCCGTTCCAAAGACAAGATACCACTCCTCCATGGTTTAGGTATGGAATCCTATATCAAGAGATACTATCAATATGGTTCGTTCCTTTCCAATGTCCTGTGATTTGTAGACAAAAATAATAATGCATATTATGGTATAGAGCAATATTTTGATGATGTCTTGCGTGGGAAGGATGGGAAAATTGTAGGACGCGCATCTGCATGGATTGGTCCTGTAGGAGCTAATGAATTTGAATTGGAACAAGCACAGGATGGAAATGATATTTATCTTACTATCGATATCGGTATCCAAAAAGAAGTCGAAAGCATTATCAAAAAATATCATGATATCCTCAGGGATGATTCTATCAGTGTATTGGTCTACGATCCTTTCCATGGACATATAAAAGCATCAGCGAGTTATCCTTCGTATAATCCGAACAATTATAATGATGCATTCACATTGCAGCCGTTATGACCTGAATATCAGTATCTGATCGATGATCTTAGTTATGTGGAGAATCCTGTATACATCAATACATGAGGAGAATATAAACTTGCTACCAGCTATGAAAGAGTAGATACTACTATTCCTAAATATGTGGCTAAGAATATTTTTGGACCTCAGGTGCTTGTAGACAAAAACATCTCGATGGCATATGAACCGTGAAGTGTTTTCAAAGCATTTACAGTCGCTATTGGCCTTGATACCGATGAAATAAGATTTTATGATCCATATAATGACCCTGGTAAGGTGCAAGTAGGTCCATTTACTATCAAAAATGCTGATGATGCATGTATGGGGAATCGAAATTTTCTGCATGCATTCGTACGATCATGCAATGTCGGAATGGTTAGGATAGCACAGAAACTCGGTAAAGAAGTATTTTATAATTATGTAGACAAACTTGGATTTGGGAAAATTACCTGAATAGAATTAGCTAATGAAGATGCTTGATTCGTCGAGTCCGTAACTTCTGTTTCTGATGCAAGGTTTTTTAACAATACCTTTGGTCAATGACTTTTAGTAACCCCCATACAGATTGCTGCAGCCTATGGTGCTACGGTGAATGGATGATATTATGTACAACCTACTATCATCAAAGGCGTTTATGACAAAAAAACCGATACCTATCATGCCACTACTACTAAAATAACAAAACAGATCTTCAGACCAGAGACTGCTGAAGCATTGAAAGTATGACTTTTTAGTGTCATGGAACAAAATCCTGAATTGAAATATGCTAAAGTCGAATGATATGATTTAGGCGGCAAGACATGAACATCACAGATTTCCTACAAAGGGAAATATCAGAAAGGTATCTGACGAACGAATGGATCTTTCGTAGGAATTATCACCAAAGACGATCCACAATATGTCATTGTCATCCAAGTACGTAGACCAAGACAGAATCAATGGTGATTTGCTACAGCAGGGAAAATCTTTGGTGAAATAGCAAAATTCATCATCAACTATTCATTGATAGAAAAATAAAAAACTGTCATGTATCCGTGCCGGATATGTATTTGGACTTCGTCCGTACTTTATTCCTCGGGAATATAATTAATACCAATTCAATTATACGAACGAAGTGAGTACATCCCTAACATCGTTGATTGAGTTGAAAAAAGAATTGTATTCCATACATTGTCCTAGAGTATTTTATATTATTATTAATCAGTATGTTTGGAAAATTAGGAGAACTCAAGAAGATGTACGATAAGTACAAGACCTTACAGAAAGCATTAAAAAATCTCGTCATAAGAGCAAAAGAAGGAAAATTCATATGATCCGATGGCACAGAACAGGATGCTATCGTCGTTGATATCAGCGGAGAAATGAAATTGAAAGAATTACATATCAATGATGATACCTTATTGAGTCCAAATAAAAAATCAGAGCTCGAATGACTTATCACCAAATGTTTTCAAAAAGCTCAAGAAAAAGCTCAGGAAATCGTCGGAGAAAAAACAAAAGAGATCCTCTGAGTAGATCCTTCTGATATGGCTAGCATGTTATGAGGATGAATACCTGGAATGAACTAAAAAACTAATAAATACAGCATACCGCTAGAGCTTTGTAGTGATATAGTATATACTACAGTTTTTTTATTATTCATTATCAATCTGTATCTTACTGAAGTTCCAACATTTTCGGTTCATAACCGTGATTTTTGTAATAATCGAAAACTTCTTTGATATCCTCTATCGGTGTAGAAGCACCTCAAGTAATAGCAACGGTATCATGTGCAAATAATTCTTCTTTTGGATATTTGAGAATATCATCCAACGATTCTCCATACAAACTTTTCTTCTTATTTTTGATTCCTATGTTGTAGAGTTCTCTAGTGTTATTACTTTCTTTCCCTCCTATCACTATAAACGTCTCAAACTTTTTGAGATTTTGAAGAACGACTTCCTGTCTTTCATATGTTGCTTTGCAAACGTCGGAGGTTGTAGGCAATGTCGCTTGAGAATATTGTTGTTTAATTTCATGAAAAATCTCTTGAACGTGAGAAAAATTGAGTGTTGTCTGCGATAAAACCGCAATTTTTGTTGCTGTATCTATCTGTGGAATAGATGCTGTATCCTGAAACACATATGATATTCATCCCTGTGATTCGATATATGCTAAAACATTCTTTCCTTCTTGATGATGTTCTTTTCCCACATAAAAGAATGTTGTAATTCCTTGTCTGATGAATCCATCGATTTCCGCATAAATCTTACTAACAAATGGACACTCAAGATTATATACTGCTTTGAATTTTTGTCTGGCTTTGGTAAGTACTTGCCTATTTGTCCCGTGAGCAGAGAACACAACAATTGCAGTAGAATATGGTATTTCTTCTATGGTTTCTACAAATATCACTCCCTTCTTTTCAAATTCTTTGGTGACTTTGGGATTGTGTACTAATGCGTGTACGCAGAAAATTTGCTCTTTCGGATGATGCAAAACAATATCCTCGAGTTGATCTATAGACCTTTTGACACCGAAACAAAAGCTTGAAGGAGTGAGATAATATACGATTTTCATATACATCTATCATACTATAAAATATATTTTTTTGTTCTGTTTTGATTATAGGATATTCTCCTTATATTTTCAAGTTGTTATAGCAAAGTAGAATTGTCAGTAGATTTCCAAAAATAGAATTGTCAGTTTTATCTTGATACAAGTTTCGTGAATTGTAGCTCATGCGATCATGAGAATATCTTTATATGACCGTACATTGATTCTTTTATAGT
>CAZBWI010000047.1:0-13472 GCA_964495825.1 uncultured Candidatus Peribacteria bacterium
GTAAATTATTATAAAATAATAAAAAAATCTGATCTCTATTATGGATTGAAAAATATTTTGAGATAATTATACCCTTGATGTTTATTTTTTTCTTCTTTTTTATGAAAGATATTATCAAAAGAATATCTATAAGTGTTATCTCTTGATTATTTATATGATATTTAGCATATCTATTTTTTCAAAATACCGTGATAGTCCAATCTTGATTTGAACAATATAATATATTGTATTATTTTATTCTTGTTTTGATTTGTCTTTTCCTTTTTGTGCTTTTTGGTATCTATCCTATACATTTTAGGATGACTAAAGCGACATTATTTGTTATTGGTATAGTGTTAATTATTATCTGAGATACAGTGTTGTTAAATGATATAACTACTCATGTGTATGTAGGTGATCTTTTTAAGTTAGTATGAGTTGTTTTAACATTATTAGCTTGGACTAATGTCCTTATTACTGATAAAGTAAAAAAACAAAAACAAAATAAAAAAATCGAAATTATAGAGGTATAATTTGCAGGTGTAGCTCAATTGGCTAGAGCGCGTCCTTGCCAAGGACGAGGCTGCGGGTTCGAGCCCCGTCACTTGCTCCATTTCCAAAAGTAAGAAAGTCTGATATTTGAGGTCAGATTTTTTGCTTTTTTTGGAAAAAGGGATATACTTATTTATAAATATTTTATTTCTTCTCTGACTGATGGATAAGGAACAAGTAAAGCAGGATATAGAGACGAAACAAGAGGAGCTTAAAATATTAGAAGCTCAGATTTTGGCGACTAAAGAGCAGAAAGATAAAGATAATCTTGAACTACAAAAAAAGAAGATACAAGAAGAGATACATACACTTCAACAAAAACTTGATGAACTTAAAAAACTAGAGAAAGAAAAAACAATGAATGATACTAAAAATGAGGTATATAAATTAAAGAATGATGTAGAGTTTGATAGTGATTGGACATATGAACTTATTAAATGAAGTAAAATGTATGATAAATTACTTACTATATTATGAACTGAAGCTCAGGTAGAAATATTTGCTCAAGATATCAATACAGTGGTTAGAAAATTTCTAGATCAAGAATTGGAGGGATTTTCCAATAAGATTAAGAATAGTATGTGTGTCGGTATCCAATTTGCTATGATGGAGACCTTAGTTGAACAATGAGCTGAATGATCGGCAAATTTTTTTGAAGCTTTTTCTAGTACAAAAACTAAGGATTGAGGAAAGGCATTTGAATGACTTTATAAGGCGTTTGGTAAACTAGGTTCAGCGAATAAATTTTATACTTTAGCGAATAAAGTACAAAATCTTACGCGATATCTTTCTGATAATAAATCTAAGATAACTCAAACTGAAAATATTCCTGAACTTATGAATCCTTATCAATTCAAAGTACTTTTAGATAAACCAGTACGATCCAATCAATTACAGATAGATAAACTTGATATTACCACTATTTTGACATTAGATTCTTCTATGGAAGTAGATATTCATTCTGATGAGGATAAACTCAAAGAAATAGTGAATAAGAATGTGATAGAAGGTGTTATTACTGAAAAAACTATATCCGCTATCCAAAAATCATTGAAAACCGCTGATAAGCTTTTGGATAGTAGACAAAAATTAAGTTCCAAAGCTACTGATCTTATTGATAAAATTTCTGGTTTCTTGGATATCAATATTCCATTTCTTGGTAATCTCTGAGAATTGGTCGGTATAGAATTTCCTACGGATATTCTAGGGAAAAGAAAAGATGGAGGTTTAATAAACTTTGTCTTGGGTGTGTTTGGATTTCGTTGAGGACTCAAAGGATTACATAGAAAGTATATCCAAGAAAAACTTGATGGACTTAGTATAGATACCACCTTTATCACTGCAGCATATGAGGATTTCCAAAAAAATACTGACACTACTATTACCAATGATTCACCTGATAGTACCTGGAAAATATGTGCTTTATCTGGAGTAGATGCTGCTGCTGAGACTGTTATGAAATCTAAGATACCTGCCGATTATAAGACACTCAAACAATCGATTATGGATAATCTCAATGAGAGTGTAACACTCAATCCAGCGGTTGTACAAAAGTTTGCTCCTGCAGCGATAATTACTGAAGGCGAAAAAAATATTGTTGATGTTAGTAAGATAACTGATACAGATATTGATACTTATCTTCAATATATTATTCCGAAGCTTGCTGCAGATGATTTTATTACTTCAGATAAAGTCGATAAAAATTCCTTTACTTTAGCAGTGATTGGTGGATTGACCGGAGATAAATATTTTATAGAAGGTGTGAATATAGGATTACTTACGATTTCTGATTTTAGAAATACAAGTAACAATCTTTCTTCATGACATAAATACTCTTATGAAGTTGTAGAGGAAACTGATACGGAACTTATGAGATTATCAGCAGGTCCTAATGAGCATTATGCTGAAAACAAAAAATTCACACAATATCTTCATACCTTGGAAGGTAAAAACAATCTTCCGTATGGTATCATACTTAATCTTATGAAGACTGAAAGTGGTGGTCAGCTTTATAAAGAGGATGGGAAAACTATCATTTCATCTTCTGCTGGTGCTAAATGATTGTTCCAATTTATCCCAGAGACTGCAAAAAAATATATTGTAAAACTCTGATATAATATATCCGAATATGAGAAAATATTCACCAATCCCATCATAGGTGCTAAAGCTTGTGCTTTATTTTTGAAAGACTGTAAAGATGCTGGTGATGATACGGTAAGTATGCTTGCTCATTATAATGCTTGACAAAATGTAATTTGATGAGATAAAATTACTATTAAAAACTTTGATAAACTTCCTAAAGAAACTCAAAAATATATATCTAAAACATGATATGCGATGTTGTTGTATGTTGGTAAATCTCCTGTTATTACTAAAACTCAAAGTGAAGATCCAAAATTAATTTCTCCTGAGAAATTACAACATTTTTTTGAAATGGTTAATATGATTTCTGTTCCGTGAGAACATCAAGAACAAAAATTTACTTCAAATGTTTTAGCCGAAAATTTTGATGAATTGGTTTTGATAGGTGATTCTCATGCAGGTGGACTTAAAAATATGAGTGGACTTACTTCTGACAAAACCAGGAATTTCTATTATTTTAATGGATATGATAGTGGTCAATTGCTTGAAAAAATCAAAAACAATAAAAATCAATATATTGATAGTTGAACAAAATCTTTACTTTTAGTTTTTTGAACTAATGACATTACAAAAAATATTACAAACAAAATTAGATCTAATTTAGAAGCAATTAGAAATGAGATATCCCCCGTGCAATTAGTACTTATAACTTTACAATATTCTTCTGATAAAGTATTAGTTCCTGATAGTAAAGTTGATGAAGTAAATGCTATTATTCGTGATTTTGCTAAGGAAAATTGATTGCCTTTGATAGATATCAATAAACGTGTTAGTTTAGTTTCAAATGATTATTGATCTGACAAAAAACACCTTACAACTTCTTGATATACTAAAATTGTTAATGAAGTCATTAGGGAATCGTTTTGATATACTATTGCTTAATTTCTTCTAAATCATATATTTAAGTAAAATATAAACCAAATATCCAAAGAAAGGAGGTTATTATGAAAGTAAGTTATAGATTGAAACGTAAAATCAGAAAAAAAGCTTTTCATACTTTACAAAAAAAGATTAAAATCAAAAACAAAGAAAAAAGAAAAAGGTCTAAATAATGAAAAAAATCTTCATTTTACGTAATTAAGTCCGAATATGTATATCACTTTCGGACTTTTTTTATTAATTTCATAGATTTAACCATTGATTTATTTTAGTCTCTTCTGCTCATTTTTTTGCTTGAGATCGGATATCATCGATTATATTTTTGATGTTTTCTCCTGTAAATTTTTGACTATCTGACTTTGTTGCTATGCCGAGATATTGTTGGATGTTATTGTAGTTTGTTAGATTGTTTTGATATGTTTTTGGACTAATATTGTAAAGTGTGTTGATAAAAAATTTGATTGCTTTATTTACTCATGGATTCAACACTATTTCTCCTCATAATTGGTTGATAAAAAATTCTTTCTTTTTGTTTTCGAAGGTTTTTATTACCTCTCATCGGATCGTGTTTTGGAGTTCAGTGATATTTTTACCTTGATATTTTCCTATAATTTTCAATACGCCTGATAACTCTTCTGGTAGATAATATTTAACATTTCCTTGAAGAATTTGCATGACTACTGTTCATCATGATTGTTGGAGTGTGACTGCGGATTGTGGGTTAATATTGATGAATGAACCATTTCCTAAGTCGATGAATATTTTCTCCATGTCTTTTATCGTCTTCGAAGCAAAGCTTATCTGTATTTTTTGTGAAAGATCTATATCACTCGCTTGTAGTTCATTTACTGGTATTTCCTTGCTTCCCAAAGCATTTTTGATGATTAATATTCCTTCATTTGCTCATTGGTTGATGATTTTTGTTTTCTGCGATTGGATGAAATCATTGATGTTTGGTATTGTTTCATACATTGGCAATATTCAACTTAGAAGCACAAAAACAATTCCTACACCTATAACTGTCATCAGAAAATAACGGATTCGATGTCCGATATAGGTCACCGCAAGTGCTAGGATAAGCAATGTGAAAAGTGTGATGAATTGCCTACTATCGAGACCGATATTGTTTCTGAAAAAGACGTCACCGAGAATATATAGGTTGATGAGTATGATGATGAATATCAAAAATCTGAAGAATTTATTTCCTCATTGGAGGATATATACTAGTACTATGGAAATAAAGAATATTGTAGTATAGAGGATATGTCAAAGCATTCGCTGGATCATATCACTAGCATTTCCTGTATAGAGAAAATATAGATAGAGTCCGCTTATTACTAGGAGTCCTATTATTATACCAGTAAATATTTTTTTTATCATATTATTATCAAAATATATAAAACTATTATCAGTATATACAAAAAAACTCCCTTTGCAAAGGGTAGTAATAATACTTAATATTGCTAAGTTTTACGTTCAAAGTTTTACATACATAGTCTATTTTTTATATTGCATATTGTACTATTATGATAGTTTATATTACACTATATTTTTATACGTAGCACTTACCATTCAAAACACCTAGCATTTACTTAATTATCCTATATTCTTTGATTTCTGATTTTTTTAACATCGTTTCGATTTTTTTTTCATTTTCTGAGGTGTATTCTACAAGAACTGCTTTTTTTTCTTCTTTTGTAATCTTATTGTCGTGAAGGGTATATGTTTGAAGATAGTTCATCCTTGTAATTTTTGTAGCTGTTCCTGATTTGAGTAGTCAGGTTATGATGTTTTTGAGTTTTCTGCCATCATTTTTATAAAAAAAAATAAGCATTTTTTCTCGTTATTTTTCTAAAAAAATTATGAAATCTGGTTATTCATTTATGGTTTGCTGTATTTTTTCTTCTGTTACTTTTTCAACAGGTGTTATACTTCCTCGTCATTTTGCTATAATACTACTCAATGATTTCTCTATGGATTGGAGATTTTCTATATATTCAGGAGGAATATTATATTCTGTGTTGATGATATCTTTGATTTTTTTGGTGTTGTCTCGGAGTCATTTTAGCATTATTGCTGGATCACCTTCTGATCTATTGAATGTCACTCAGAAACTTTGATAGATAGTCTGAATCCTCTTTTCTACTTTGGCGTAGATGGTCGCAAATGCTGACTCATTTCCTTCTATGAATGCTTGTTCCAATACTTTTATTTCTGCAATATATTCTGCTTGGTAAAGACTTATATTTACTTTTTCATCTTGTTTAGGATCAAGGATTTTTTTATTGTTTAATGTTGTAGAGATGTTTTGGGTAATCTCTTCTTTGATTTCTCCTATGTTTTTGGTATCCAGTAAACTTAACAATGTTATGGTATTGTCTTCAATATTCTCTTGTTCTTCTGTTCCTGATGCAGTCATTTGTTTTTCAGAATTTGTAGCTAATGCAAATGTCTGTGAGATATTTTTTTGTTGGATAGCTTTGGTGAAACTTTCGATATTTGCAAAGATTTTGATGTCATTATTTTGTATAGCGACGACTTGTTGTTTTGTAATTGTCGTTGTTTTTTCTTCACCATTGCTTTTGGTTACAATGATATTTGCTCCATTATTTTGGAAAATCCTTTGTTCTCCGTCTTGGATGAATTTGAAATTGACTGGTTTGCTCTTATCTTCTTGTTTTACTATAATATCATTGATAGCTAATTCTATGGTCTGTGCTTTCCATTCATTTCCTTCTACTTGGATAAAATCTCCATAGATGAGATTAAGTTTATAGTCTTTGTTGTGTGTCTGTTGGATGATGAGTTTAGCTGGTCCTATGATTTTGGATTGTGTACCACCACTGGTGATTTCAAATACTAATTGTGCCCCTTTTTTGAGTAAAATTGTATCACCATTGCTGATATTATTGGTTTTGGCCAATATACCGTCATGTTCGATATAAAAATTACCTTTAGCATCAATGACTTGGGCTATATACTCTGCATTTGCAGTATTAGTACTGTTTTTAATAATGGAGAATCGTCCATTATCTTGGAAACTTCCGTTATTAAAAAAATATATTCCATAGACACTGAAGAGCATTATCACGAAGATCATGCTATATACGAAATATTTCGCATGGATGAAAGCAAATCTTTTGGATGTCCTTTTTGTCTTTTTATATAAAATACTCTGATAGAGGTTGAGTTTATCTATATCAGTAAAGGTGGTATGTTTTTGTATGTTGAAGAATTCTTGGAGTTTCATATCTAGGTAAATCGTGAAATAGAATATTCTTTCTTTCATTATTATATACGAATAAGTAGACACTTTGTGACAAGGAAATATTCTTTGTGTATTTTTTAGGTTGACTTTTTTATAAAAATATATTTATTTATAGTTTTTAATTGGTAATTTATAGCTTATAACCTCTTTTTTCTTTTTTCTTTTTCTTGTTTTCTGATATTGTCGTTTTGAGCGTTTCTCTTGTATTTTTGCTTTGAAAATGTACTATCTACGTTGGATATAGATATTTATCTATGTAACCATTTCATCAAATGATGGATACTATCTTCAAGACTTTGTCTGATAGGAATCGTAGAAGAATAATCCAGCTTTTGAAGCAGAAAGAAATGACTGTCTCAGAATTATTGACACATTTCGACATCACTCAGGCGTCGTTGTCTCACCATTTGGACGTTTTGAAAAGATCGAATCTGGTGCTTGATGAAAGAAGAGGACAATTCGTCTTTTATTCCCTCAATCATCCCGTATTTGAAGAGGCAGTGAATATGATACTGAATTTACTCGTGTAATACACTTATTATGTTTGTATACTAAATTCGCTTTGCTCATTCATTAGCTTTGCGTAATTTATTTACTTATGTTTATGTAATTTTTGTTATCCATTATCTTTGATTACGCTTGTTGATGTTTATTAGATAAGAAGTCCAAATTACCTCCCAAGGATATATTACTTTTATTTTTGTTTGTTAGGTATGATTATCACTATGTCTGGGAAAGCTGGAAGTGGAAAATGAACTGTATCCAAATTATTAGCAGAAAAATTATGATACCAATATATTTCTATAGGTAATATGAAAAGAGATCTTGCTACGTCGATGGGTATGACAATTTCTGAATTTAATCAAGAAGGAGAAAAACCTGAGAATAGAAATATATTTGATCTTAAATACGAAGAATATCAAAAAAATCTTGATGTGAATTCCAATATTATCCTGGATAGTAGATTATGATTTTATTGTCAGCCGAAAGCATTTAAAGTCTATCTTGATGTTAGTGATGAAGAGGCAGCAAGAAGGATTTTTAATGATAAAGAGAGAAAAGCTGATGCCTATACTTCATTGCAGGCTGTCCAAGAAGCTACCAATCAAAGAAATATTGATGATGCGAAGAGATATAAGGAACTTTATGGTATCGATATTTCTGATATTTCTAATTTTGACCTAGTTATTTCTACCGACGGAAAAACTCCTCAGCAGGTTGCCGAGGAAATTATCGAGAAATTTAATCAATTCAAAAAATAATAGTATTATAAATTATTTATTATCGCAGTCTTGATATCTTCTAGATTCGTTCAATTCTTCACGGAGATTCGTACATTTTCCTTGTTTGGGAATTTTTTTTTCAATTCTGTCAATTGGGTTTTGTCCAAGAGATCTATTTTATTGAAAACTAAAATTCTTTTCTGCTTTGCGCCTATTTCATCCAAAACATGGTTCACGACTTCAATTCTCTCATCTATGAAGGGATCAGAGGCGTCGATGACGTGTAATAATATATTTGATTCGATACTGTCTTCGAGGGTAGAGGAGAATGATTTGATGAGTTTGGGAGGCAGGTCGCGAATGAATCCGATCGTGTCGTTGAGCAACACTTCCTTTCCCTCTCAGGTTTCCTTGTTTTTGAAAATATAGACTTTACCTACATGTGTTCCTAATGTCGCAAAGAGTTTATTTTCGGCGAGAATTCACTTTTTGGTCATCGCGTTCAATAACGATGATTTTCAGGTGTTGGTATAACCTACGATTCCTACCGTCGGCATCCCTTTTTTGATTCTAGAATCCCTATGGAGTTTACGCATTTTTTCATATTCTTTGAGTTCTTTCTCTATCTGAAGGATTTTTTCCTTTAAATGTCTTTTCATCCTTTCCGTGTTGGTCTCTCCGATACCTCTCATAGCTCCTGTTCCTCCTCATCATTGTCTGCCGAGTTCGATACCCATACCGTAAATTCTAGGGCCCATATGTCTGATGGCCGCCAATTTTACTTGAAGTCTAGATTCCATACTGGTGGCGTGTTTATCGAAGATTTTCAAAATCAGATCTACTCTGTCCCATATATCAATGCCAAAAGGACGTAATTTTTCTTGGATATAAAAAATCTGTCTCGGTTTTAGGATGTTTCAAATAATGAGCGTATTTGCGCCCAATCTCTGCATTTCTGCGATGATTTCCTCTAATTTTCATTTTCCTACATAGGTCCTGTGGTCGGGTTCTTGTCTTTTCTGATATTTCTGAAGAATAACGATACCGCCATAGGTATCTACTAAGTTTTCTAACTCTCTCATTCTATCTGCCAGTAATGCTGGATTCGTATCTTTTGTCACGACGTCGACGAGGAATACCTTCAACTGTTTGCCTTTCTCTTCCATGAGCTGTTTTTTTGGTAAATATAGCCTGAATATATTGAATTTTGATAATTTTGCAAACAGTCTGTCATGCATTTTCCGTTGAAACTTCTCGACCGAATGATATACTCATTCTAAAGAACTTATTTTTTTATCGTATAATTTTTTTATTCCCATGAATATACTGAATATTATCCTGATTGTCGTGGCTCTTGGGCTATGATGAGTAGGAGGGTTCTATGGTTATAAGAGAACCTTAACACAAAAGGCGTTGGACTTCAAAAAAAGAATGGAAAAAGTCAAAGAGATCGAAGAAGAGATGTTGGAAGCTGCGAAAAAGAAAGCAGAAAAAATATTAGAAACAGCAGAAGAGAAGGCACAAAAAATTGAAACTCAAAGATTGGAAAAGATGGAAGTGATCCAAAATAGATTACTTGCCAGAGAAGAGAAAATGGATGAAAAACTCGAGAAATTGGAGCAAGAGAAACTTAAATTGACTGAAAAACAAAAAGAAATGGATGCTATTATTCTCGAACAGACCAATAAAATTGCTGAAATTGCTAAATTAACTAAGGAAGAGGCAAAACAACAATTATTTGCTCAAGTAGAAAAAGAGTATCAGAAAGATATGGTTGCCTTCATCGAAAAAATTAAGACTATCAAAAAAGAGGAAGCAGATAAGGAAGCTGCTCATATCGTCGCTCAGGCATTACCTAGAGTTGCGGTAGAGAGTGTTGATGAATTTACTACCAGGACTATAGATCTCCCTAACGAAGATATCAAAGGAAAATTGATCGGAAGAGAGGGAAGAAATATCTGATTCTTCGAGAAAATGACTGGTGTGGAGCTTATCGTGGATGATACTCCGTTGACAGTCAGACTTTCTTCTTTTGACAGTGAGAAGAGATATATAGCTGCCACTATGCTGCAAAAATTGATCAAGGACGGAAGAATTAATCCGTTTTATATAGAGAAAACCTATAATGAAGTGGTTGCTGATTTACAGAATCTTTTGGTACAGAAAGGTAAGGAAGCATTAGCTATACTCAATATCCCTATGATGAAACCTGAAATCGTCAAAATGATTGGACAATATTATCTTAGATATAGTTATGGACAGAATCTTTGGCAGCATAGCATCGAAGTAGCTAAAGTCTCTGAGGCTATTGCTACTGAATTGTGACTTGATCCTGGTTTGGCTAAAAAAGCTGGACTTTTCCATGATATCGGAAAGATTGTTGCCAATACTGGTGAATCCCATTCTGCTATCGGGGCCGAAGTATTGAAAAAGATGGGTATGGATCCTATTATCATCAATGCTGCTGAGGCACATCACTATGATGTACCTATCAATCATCCAATAACTTGGGTTGTAGCTGCTGCTGATGCTATTTCTGCTTCTAGACCTGGTGCAAGATTTAATACTAAGGAACTTTTCATTGAAAAAATGGGTGAATTGGAGAAACTTATTTATGAAATCCCTGGTATTGATAAAGTGCATATCATGCAAGCAGGAAGAGAAATTATGGTGTATGTCAATCCAAAAGAAATCTCAGATATAGAATTAGAGACATTACTCAAAACCATCGGAACCAAGATTGAAGAAAAACTTGATTATCCTGGTATTATTAGAGTCACTGGTATCAGAGAGACAAAAATTATTGAATTCCTTAGGTAGAAATTGAAAATAGGAAATGGAGAAAATTATTCATTTTTAATTATTACTTATTTCGATGTATCCGTATATCATCTTGTGGTGATCAAAATTCTATCTAACGGGAATAGGTATTATCGTTTCCTTTTTGGTGTTTGTAGGAATTGCTTGGTATCTCACCAAAAAATACCATCAGAATTTTTGGAAATTCTTTTATCGATTACCGTTTCTTATTGTTTTGACTTATTTTTTCTGATCCTATATTCAGTTTATCTTTGATGTGGGTATTTTACCTACCAATGGAAGTGAATTCGTACAACTCCTTTCTCCTTATTGATATAAATTTCATTTCATGGGGATTGTGATAGGTATGTTTATCGCTATTTCCATTTTTCTCAAGAAAATCGTCAGAATCGAAAATAAGAAAGTTCGATCAGATATTTTGTTTTTTTCCTTTGCGTTATCATTAGTTCCATTATGATTATTTCTCTTGATGGGTGATAATTTTATAGGAACAGCTACTACTTCATGGCTTGGCGTCAAATCACTCCATTCCGATAGTCAGCGAAATAAATTTAGTCTTGTCTATCCTATAGGAATCTTCCTTTCTTTAGGTGCACTTTTTGTGGCGTTGTATATCAAGGTGATTAAGAAAAAAAGATTCGGTTATGGTATGCTTTGATTCTCGATATTACTTATCGTGGTCAGTCTTATTTTACTTTTTCAGCAATATTCCAGGCATGTAGTATTCTCTTTGGGAAATATTATGTTTGATGTAAAACAATATTCTGCTTGGATTATTGCTTTACTTACGTATTTTGTTTACAGAAAATGGAAGAAAATTCCTGATCTTCAGTAAATTTTTATGACAAGATATTGCCAAAAATAGATAAAAATTGATAAAAAATCGTTTTTTTTACTGCTTGTCAGTCTGTAATATATGAAGTTATTTTTTCTCAAGGAGCATAGTTTATACAAGATATTTAAAACAATAGAGAAAGTCCCCAATGGTAGGACTATTCATATTTATATTGATCCTGAACATTCATTTTTTGATAATGAGTGGCGAGGAAAAGAAATCAAAGAACTACTCCAAAAAAAAAATCTAAATGCCTTTTTTGTTACCAAGACAGAAAGATCCAAATATTTTTTCTCTAGTCTATGACTCAATGTCCTTCATCAGGAGAAACACAAAATTGTTAAATATCTTAGGCTTATCTATGATTTTTTTTTCAATATCAAAAAATTTCATCTTCAAGTCTATACCAAGAAAAATTATATTTTTTATGTAGTTTTTGGTTTTGAAGTACTGTTTGTTCTCGTAATCCTCTATTTCCTCTATTCGCTCATTTTGCCGAGCACTCGCATAGATATTGTTCCTACGAGTCAGGTAGAAAGTGTTATCTATAATTTCCGCTACTATCCTTTTGCAGATACGATGTTTAAGGATGACTCTAGATATTTGACTGTCCCGTATTATACTGGGTATATCGATTATAAATATGATATGACGATTAGTACTGCCAATATCAAATATATCCAACAGCCTTCACAAGGTGTTGTTGAAATAGTCAACAAAATCCCTCAGGATTATAGTTTTGTTAAGGATACGAGGTTTGTTACTGATGATGGTCGCCAGTTTCAAGCGTTAGCTGATTTTATTGTCCCTCAAGGTACTGAAATTAATCCATGAAAGGTGTTGGTAAAGTTGAGAGCTATGGAACAAGATATCAATGGTGTTTTGATGTGATCTAGAGGGAATATCTTACAATGAACTAAGGTCTTTATCAAAAATATGAAAAATAGCTATTATGCTCAGAATATCTATGGTGTCGTCTTAGATGATTTTTCTGGTGGTAATCTTCAGTCTGAAGGAGTTGTTTCTCTTAAGGATATAGAGATTCTTTCAGGAAAGCTTCTTGATTCCCTTTATAAACAGAAAATCAATATCATCATGGATAATTTCAAAACATCAGATACTCTGGTACTCAATTTTGATCCTCTCATCTCTACTCAGGTTAAGGATATCCAGATCAAAAATGTGCCTGGAGAAAAAACACCATTACTCAAGTGATCCATCACTGCACGTTTTAATTTTTATTATATTAAGAAATCGGATCTTTTGGATGTAGTCAATGTTTATGTCAAACAAAGGGTATATGATAAGATGAAAATATCAGAAGTCGATACCTCGTCCATTGTTTTTTTTAAAAATCTTAAGCAGGAGACGGGTCATGTATTCATTATTCCTACTAAAGTCGATATCAAACAAAGTTATGATTTTGCTAAAGATATCAATAGTATACTTCCTGATATAAAGGATCGTATTGTTTGATTGAGTCAGGATAAAGCCAGAGAAGTGCTTTTCTCATATCCAGAAATTTCATCATTTACTATTATCATCAGACCACCTCGGTATACGACTGTTTCCAAATTGAAATCGAGGATCAATGTAACGGTTAATGGTAAGAGTATCAAAAAATAAATTATTAAAGGGTCTAGAGTAGTTGAAACTGTTTAAATTATCATTATAACCAGTTCATGACTACTAAAAACCCCTATAGAAAAAATAGCCACTTGTGAGTGTGAAAAACTAGAGAAATTTTGAAGTATTTTTCTAAAGATTTAACAGC
>CAZBWI010000048.1:0-18039 GCA_964495825.1 uncultured Candidatus Peribacteria bacterium
ATATATATATATCTTCACCATCTCCACAACAATCAGCAAACACAAATACTACAACACCCCTGGATGATTTACTACAGATAGTACATAACATAGATCAATTACTCCAAAACAATACAACACCTGAAGAACAAGAAGAAAAAAACAAAAATATTACGATAAACATTCTAACTATGCCACGAACAGAAACAACAGCAAAACAATTCTTTGAAACAAGACCAGAAAGCGATTTCCAAGCAGTGATGAACTATTTCATATCACAAGGATTAGATGATAAAGATCTTCTAAAAGAAAAAGGCAAAATTACTGACCCAAACCTCAAAGCTCAAGTAGATAACTTCATCGCATTACTCACAACATACGAACCAAATTGTAAAATAATCAAAATAGGAAAAGCAAAAAATGATTTTTGAAGCCAGTTCCCAGAATGAACATTACTCATTCAAGTTGAAAACAATAATAATAAGGGAAAATATCTTACGCGAGGAAGTAACGAACACGTTCAAGACCTCATCGCACAAAAGGCAAATTTCAAAAAAATCGATCGAACCAATCCAAATGAAATATATACATTTACGGACGATAACGGTAATTTTAGAGGATTTAAAAAGTTTTTAGAAAAACAAGATGCTAACTATTTCATCAGTAATATACCACAGATCATCAAGCAAATAATGACATATCAATATAATAATAATAATAATAATAATAAACCTCGTTCTGAATCACTGACAGAAAGCGAAATGAGAAACGGATATGCTACAGCTCTAACAGAGTTTATTGTAGAACATCCAGAACATATAAGCAATTACAATAAATATATTACAGAAGAGAATCTTATATTACTTTGAGTAGATAAAGCGACAAGAATAAAAAATTACAACAAACTCGTAACAATATGGCAAAAAAATCGAGCACAAATGAGCCAAGAAGAACAGCAAAGATTGATAAAATTATGAGCAACGATTGGAGCTCAAGAAAAGATTACTCCTCAAGAAGCCATCAAAAAATGATTTGACGCATTAGTAGAACAATTCTGACCTATGCTTGTCCAAGTTCTTCAACGATTTGGGATAGGCAAGGGAACACTGCTTAGTATCTTCCATCATTACAAAGAAAAAATCAACGAACTGTACAAAAAAGAATACCAACTTTCTGAAACTCACATCCAAGCAATAACTAAAATACAGGGTAATTTTTCTAACAATCCTATCAAAACTTCTGATAATAAACCAAAAAGACTTGTTACATCAAAAGATATTAGTGATGTATTTACACAAAAAAACAGAAACATATATACAGACTTGATAAGACAAGATAACTACGCCAAACTAATCAATGTCAATGTCTTCAAAAGTGGAGTAGAGGAATATAACAAAAAACACAATACCACCTTAAAAGCAGAAGATATCATCACTACTTCAATCGACAAAACAACCAAAAAACCTATCATTACCAACATCATCAATCCATCAACATTCAACAACATCATAACAACTTTGGTAGATTCAGCAAAAACACGAAATAGAATAGCAAGTGCCAACGAACAAATGAAAACAGAAGTCAAAAAAGATAAAATCCCTCAATGATACAATGAACAAGGACTGACAAGATCAGAAATAGATAGCTATATCATACACTCCCAGGCAGATATTGCAAGATACCTAACGGTAGCTCTTTTTACTGACAAAGATATCGCATATACCCTCGCAGAAAATGGACTCAATAACGGCACCGAAATAGCAAATCCAGATATTAATAAGAGTAAAGAAGGTCAAAACACACAGAAACAACTCACATTCAAAGATGGCATGTATAATACAAGCACATGAGTAACAGAAATGTGAGCGACAAAAAGAATCGATGAGATTATAGAAGATATAAATAATGCTCCAGACTATCTACTCATAGTAGATAATAATAATAATAAAATTCCTGTAAAGAAAAAGAACGATTACACAGAATGAAACCAAATCATCACGACATATATACAAGCAAATTGAAAGAGAGTAGTTATTAACAAAAACCACAAAATCAAAGCACCAGAAACTATAGAAGACAAACGAACTATTCTCGATACACGATTGAATGCTCAAACGATTAAAGACGATAAATCAACATTTGAAGGCAATAACTATAAACTAAATGACAATAATACCTATCAAAAAGAACTAGCAAATATATCAGAACTATTTACCAATCAAACTAATTACCAAGAGCTCATAAGGGGAAACAACCAAACAACACTAAAGAGTATCGTAACCCCCCAAAACATCATCCATCTAAAAAATATGTTCACCTATTGGAAACTTAAGAGTCAAAATACCCAACAAGACGACACATTTAAGGATGTACAAAGTTTTGAATATAACAAATTACAAAACATACATCCAAATAATAATCAAACCTACGAAGTTACAGCATCAGAACAAGATGGTATACAGATAACAGCAACAGAACAAAATACAGAAAAATTCACTATCACCATCAAAAATACTAATGGAACAATGAGTCTATGACGAAAAGATAAAACGTCAAATTCAACAAGCTAAATAATTTTCGCTATCTTTTCAGAAATTGTATAGATAAATCTATAGAGAGGTTTTCGCATCAGGACAAACGGAACTACAATACCGACAATACTTCACGCAATCACATCTGTCGGCCAATGAACTCATGAAGTAATTCTCGCAAAAGACGTAATCAAAGAAAATATAATCAAGATTCCTCCAATTCGGAGGAATTTTTTCTCTTTGTTTATTATACCTCGAAACAATGTCATCATAGCAATTCACATAGTGAGTGCGGCATGATCAGAAGGGAAACTGCTCTTCGGCATAAAATGATTGAGAATAGTTTCGTTTTTGAGATCGGCAAGTCACAAGACAACATTTGGTCTCGTTTTATCAACGAAGAACTGTATGAAGATATTCATCAAAAAGCTTAGCAGCGTACCAAATCAGATACAAAGTGCAGAGACTTTATAATATATTTTTTTCTTCAATATACCGTAAATATACAATATCAATAAGTAGATAGGATATATAAAGACAAAAATATCAGCTAATATCGGAATCCGATATGACCAAAAAACACTGACCTGCATTCACGCAAACAATGATTTCAACAGATTGACTCCTCGAGTCGGTTCGACTAATTTCCACATTACTCTACAACTAAAAAACTAAAAATTCTTTCCTTTTACCTTATTCTTTGTACCTGATTTTTATAATAATCACATATTTTCTGTAACTTACAGTTCTCGCATTTAGGTTTCACTGCCTTACAGTAATAACGACCGAACAGCACCAGAGCATGATGCGCATGGTCTTTGTAGCTATCTGGGATAAGTTTTTCAAGTTGTTCCGATGTCTGTTCGGGTGTTTTTGTATGTACTATTCACAACCTATTGCTGACTCTATGAATATGAGTATCTACCGCAATAAATGGTTTATCATATAAGACATGAGCAATTAATTTCCCAGTCTTTACGCCAACTCACGGCAATTGCATCAGCTGTTTCAAATCATGAGGAATTTTTTTCCATTGTTTCAAAAGTTTCGCAGTTTCTCAAATATGTTTGGCTTTGGTATTGTAGTAGTTTATCGAACGTATTGCTGTCATAAAAGATGAAAAACCAAGCGCCAATAAGTCTTCAGGGGTTTTTATTTGTTTAAAAAGTTTTTCTGTCACTTTATTTACTTGAATATCCGTAGCTTGAGCAGACAGCATCACTGCAACTACAAACTGAAAAGGAGTAGAGTAGTGAAGCTCTGTTTTTGGAGAAGGAAAGAGTTCCTTGAGATAATCAAATATAATGAGAAGTTGTTTATTCATACATATGTATCATATAATATGTAGTATTCCAGTAAAGCTGGTTAACCTAGCCTTATCTGCCTATGGCAGGGTCGGTAGGAATCGAACCTACGCTACTGGCTTCGGAGACCAGTGTGATACCATTTCACCACGACCCTATTACAAATTTTTCATTATTAACGGTTTACTCTTCATTCGTTTCTTCGTACTTCATAACTAACACGTTTAGCTTCAATACATTGTTTAACCATCTGCTCATTTCTATTGAGCGTAGATGTTCATGTTTTGATTTCCAAGAACACTATCTTATTGAGATTTCCTTGGGAAAGTCAATCCAAAACCAAGTAATCCACGCCTTTTCACAAAAATACAAGATCCTTGTAAAAATAAGGAAAATGAGGAAGTAAGGGAGCAATTTTTTCGTTCACATGTCCAAGCACCACATTACGTGATCTAGTCACTGCATCAGTTCTCTGGTGTTTTATTTTAAACATAAAGTAGATGTTCGCAATAAGATATCATACAATGAGTCAGAGAATGATACCAATGATAATGAGTCAGAGATCTGGATTCATAATCAATAATATAATGATAAATCATAGCACATATAAGAAAAATGATACCAAAAAGCAATATCGTTAACAATATTCATTATATAAAATAAAAATAAAATAAGTCAATATTTTTTATAAATCATAAAAAAATGATAAAGAAAACTGAAGTATACACAAAATTTTCCTGCCTGATTTTTTGCATTTTTAGGGTTTCCGGATATAATTAATCTATCTCATTATTTAGTACGATAATACACAAAAAAGATGATAGAAATCGATTACAAAGCGAAATTAGACGAAGCAGTCCTCCAATCAGATGTGGTGAAGATTTTTGATAATCTTCTCACCGTAGCAGTCGAAGCAGGAGCTTCAGATATCCATATCGAACCAATGGAAAATTATTGCAGAATAAGAATCAGGATCGATTGACGTTTGCAAGAACTTATTCAATATCCCAAAAACCTCCATGAAAGTATCATCTCAAAATTCAAGATAGAATCAGGACAGATGAGACCTGATGAAAAGAGGATACCACAAGATGCGAGAGTATCAAGTGTTACTCTAACAAACAAAGAAATCGACCTTCGTGCAAATACGTTTCCTAGTGTACGAGGGGAATGTCTTGTGATGCGTATTGTAGACAAATCCATCAAGGTCCCTCCATTAGAAGAGCTAGGAATCGAAGGAAGCAACAAAAACATCATCTACAGACATCTTACCTATCCCAATGGTATTATTTTGTGTACATGACCGACATGATCAGGTAAAACAACAACATTGTATGCATGTCTTGATTATGTAAACAAAACTGAAGTAAATATCATCACCTACGAAGATCCAGTAGAAAATAAAATGGCTGGGCTCAATCAAGCACAGATTAGAGCAGATATCGGATTTACATTTGCCAACGGACTTAGAGGGGGACTTAGACAGGATCCTGATATCATGATGGTAGGAGAAATCCGCGATAAGGAAACTTTGGATATGGCGATGGAATCAGCTATGACGTGACATTTAGTGTTTTCTACTGTTCATACCAATTCATCTGCAGAAACTATTACGAGAGTCTATAATCTTTGAGCAAAACCATATATGGTCGTAGGTACCTTCAATCTTGTTATGGCAGAAAGATTAGCAAGAAAAGTGTGTGAACATTGTAAAATTCAAATATCCGTAAAAGATGACCCCAAATATATATTTGCCAAAGAAAGTTTAAGAAATTTTGACAAAGAAGCACTAAAAAATGAAGTAGTGAGCAGAAAAATTACCCAACAACAACGAAATGATTTTATCAATGATGGTATGATATATATTGGTAGTGGAAAAGATCCTAAAACCTGAGAAACTTGTCCTGTCTGTGGAGGTAGCGGATACAAAGGAAGAATAGGTATATTTGAAATGATGGATTATACTGACGAGATCAAAAATATGCTCCTAGAAGGAAAAACAGCATTTGAGGTAGAAAAATTAGCGCTTCAAAAAGGAATGATAAATCTTGAGAGAGATGGTGTCTTCAAAGTCATCAAAGGAATGACTACGCTTGATGAAATCTATAGATACGTAAAAGTGAAATTTGATAAATAGTTTTATTTGATAGAGTAATGATGAAAATCAGCAAACTAGGATTCTTCGAAAAATTTATCATCAAGAAATTCTTCGCACCCAAGCTCAAACAGAAGACAAATTTTTTTAGATTGCTCGCAGTAGCACAGAGATCATGACTTGGACTCAGAGATGCATTATTTTCCATCAAAAATTCAGAAAGTAGTAAAGGATTGATAATAATTATCGAGGATTTAATTGATCAATTGACGCAAGGATATATGCTTTCGCAAGCAATGGAAAATCATGATTATTTCTTCAAGGAAGAAGAGATAGCATTAGTGAGATCAGCAGAAACAATGGGAAATCTACCGGAAATTTTAGATGAAATTGCTATTGAACTTGAAAATAATGAAAGGATCAACGGCAAAATCAAGAGGGCAATGACATATCCTATCGTACTTATCGTCTTTGCATTCGTAGCAGTGACAATATTACTTATCTACGTCATACCTACGATAGTAAGCATGTTCCCAGATCAACAACAGCTTCCAAATCTTACGAAATTTATGATGAGTGCATCGTCATTTCTCAAACAAACACGATTCTTGATAGTTGTGATTATCATAGGCATCATAATGCTATATAGATTCCTATACAAATATATTCTGACATTCAAAATCTTTATAGATAAGATTTTCGTCACGATACCAGCTATTTCTGGTGTAGTCAAGACGTACTATATGTATAGATTTTCTAAGCTACTAAGCCAATTATACAAAGCAGGAGTCAGTCCTATCGTTTCTATGAAACTTATAGGAAATACGTTCACCAATTTTTTCTACAGAAAAAAAGCACTGGAAATAAAAGAAAATCTCCATGCCGGATTCTCCTTTGCTGAATCTATGGAAGGATCATCATTATTTGATCCGATATTAGTACAGATTATTCACGTAGGGGAGGATACAGGAAATATCACTGAAGTTCTGAAAAAAATGGCAGATTTTTATCGCGATATGTTACAAACAAAGATAGATATCCTTATGGATTTGATCCAACCGATCCTCATGGCGATCATAGCGGTAGTCATAGGAATGATTGTAGGATCAATCTTCTTGCCGATGGCAGAACTCGTCAACGTTATCCAATAAATTTATATCGTATCACGCAAAATGATAAAAAAATTCCTGATCATCATCCTAGCAGCCATTAGTACACTCGCTATTCAGCATTCCTTGTATGCACAGGAAACCGTGGGATTAAACAATGTTGTATTCGAAGAACCTACAAACACAACTACGATGATTACTCATGGATTTCTTATAAATGACTTTAGCTATATCGCAGTCAAACTGCATCTTTATATAGCAGGCAAAAATATCGAAACAATCAATTATCAAGGAGAGATTCTGGATACTATCAAAACATTGGAAATACTTACCAAGACAGACGTCATAACGATGCTCGATCTCTCAGACAACAAAGAAGCTACATTAGCAAAATACCTCAGTGAATGTAATCAAGCTCTCCAAAAAGGGAATACACTTTCGATATATCTAAAACAAGAAATGAATATATTAAAAATGAATATAGACGCCTGTCTCCAAGACAAAAACATCAGTGACAAAGCATATTTTGACGCAGTAGGAAGATATGATCAGCATATTATGGAAGTATCGCTTGCTGATTCTATTACCTATGAAACCTGTGCGACTCAAAATAGGATCAAGTACAATGCTCAAGCAAGTATAGCAAATAAATTGGTATTTTATCTCTGACTTCTGCAAAAAAAATACGATGTACTTGTTGCCAAACAAGATATAGTAACAAAAAATTTCACGGTATTTAGGGATAATATTCTAAATGACCTCAATGAAATAAACAATCTACTCCAACAGTACAAATTTTAAACTACTCATTGAACTTTATCAGCAAATAGCTACCTTCAGGATAGGAGATTTATCCTGACATATTTTTGTGTATGGAAACGAAACATATGATAGCAAAACATCATCAGATATTGACCATCATTGCATGAGTATGATTGGTAATTTCATCTATATTCATTATGTATGCAGCGAATGAAGGGAGAAAATATGAAGAAATATATACACAGACAGGAATACATAAATGGCAACAGACGCTCCAAGCAAACGAAGCAATCAATGCTCATGACTATCACACAGCTCTGACACTCATCAGTGGCAAAAATAGTGAAGATTATTACAATCGCTGAACTATCCAGACGCTTCTGGCATACGAACATGCACTAGAAAATAGTATTTCATGATTGGAAACCGCACAAAAATTGATAGCACAAGCACAACAGAATTTTTCTATAGCAAAAAAACTGAAATGATCAGATGTAATCCAAAAGGCTATCACAAAAAATCAGCAGACAGCAACATCTCTATCATCAGTGATAGATATCAAAAGATGTTATAGCATAGGACAGGAGATTATCACTAGCATCAACGACATCAATGCGACCATAAATGATATCCATGATATCCTCAATCAAGAAGAACAATATATAGACAAAAGATCATTACGTTTGGATACTATATGCGAAGCAAAACTTCGTTATATCGTCGATACAAGCAAGGAACAAGTAGGCATGTTGAAATTGGATATGGAAGGAAAAAGAAAAATTTATCTGGATGATATACGTACAAGGATAGATGATCCTATGACCTGTCTCCAGTCACCGTACGAAAATATTATTCCGTCAATCAACAAAGGAAAAGCAGGATTAGTAGCATACCAACAACTCCATCAACATACTGTAGATGTATTCAAAAGCAATAATCAACAGTTGATCAACGAGCTGTGTAATGAAAGCAAAAACGACGCACAACTCAATCAGCAGATTGAAGATTCTGTACAAGAACTCTTAGAAACATTACATGAAAACACCTTAGACACACAGCAAAAAAAGAGAGTGACCAACGAAAAAAATCATAAAGATTTCTTTACAGAAAATGAAAAAGAAGTATTGCAAACAATACAAACTATCAATACCTGATGGATACAAACCATTCTCAAAATCAGAAATAAAGGAAATTATGATCCTATAAAATACCTCAACGAGATGTTCAATCAATTTTACGGCAACTCCGGAGACTTTATCAACCTCCATAAATAACAACTTTCAATATTTTAACCTTCAACATTTTACTCCTATGCTTTCAATCAAAACTCTCACCGTCCAAGTAGAAAACACAATCATACTCAACAACATTTCGATGGATTTCGATCTGGGGAAGAATTATTGTATCATCGGAAAAAATGGTTCAGGAAAATCATCACTGGCCATGACCACTATGGGACATCCGAAATATAAAATCATAAATGGTGACATAACCATAGATAAAAAATCAATCCTCAAGCTCGATCCGAACGAAAGAGCTAAACTCTGACTATTCGTTGCATTTCAACATATCCCAGAAATCAAAGGGATAAAGCTTTTCGAATTCCTCAGATCCGTATACGACGCGAAGAACGGAACCACGACATCATTTCTCGCATTCAAAAAAATCATAGAGCCATTAATGAAAGAATTGAACATCAATTCAGAATTTCTACGAAGGGATCTCAATGTCGGATTCAGCGGGGGAGAGAGGAGAAAAATAGAAGTCCTGCAACTGAAATTACTCCAGCCGAAATATATTTTTCTCGATGAAATTGATAGTGGATTAGATGTTGATGCATTTAAATCCGTAGCCAAGATGATGTCCAAGTTGAATCACGACAAAAATACCTTCATTATCATCACGCATATCTTCGATATTCTGAAACATATCCCCGTAGATAATGTGTATGTCCTGGAAGAAGGGGAAATCATCCAGAAAGGAGATCAGAAATTAGTAGATAAGATAAAGAAAGAAGGTTTTAGCCAATCCAAATAATGTCTAATACAAAACCAATAATAAAAGAAGTTCTAAAAAAAGATAAATAACAAAGAATGTTTATCAAAAAATACATATAGAAGCATGTCACTCAAATCGATATTAGAATCAAAAGATATCATACACTATGAGCTTTACCTCACTGGTCTCACCGAAGATACTGTCAGGAAAATTTCTGCTGAACAAAAAGAACCACAACGGATGCTGGAGCATCGCTTAGAATGCCTGAAGATTTTCAGATCCATGAAACTGCCGACACGATGACCTACTTTAGACAAGCTTAACCTGGATGATATCGTCTACTACGCGAAACCGCACAAGGATCATGAATGATATGCGAACAACCGAGAAGAGGTTCCGGAAGAGATTAAGGAAAAATTCCAGAGATTGGGAATCCCAGAAGCCGAACAGAAATATCTCGCCGGCGCAGGAGGGCAGTACGATTCGCTGAATATCTATCACAAGATCAAACAGCAACGAGCGGAAAAAGGAGTGATTTTCGAGGATATGCCGCAGGCCTTGCACACGCATGGAGAGCTCATCAAGAAGCATTTCATGAAATTAGTGCCGCCAAATGACCATATGTTCGCAGCATTGCACGGAGCGGTCCGGAGCGGAGGAACCTTTGTCTATATCCCGAAAGGAGTGAAATTGACTGATCCGGTGCAAGCATATTTTCGTATGAATATCTTCGGCGGAGGACAATTCGAACATACCTTGATCATCGTAGAAGACGAAGCGGAATGTTCCTACATCGAAGGATGCTCAGCACCAAAATATGACAAAGCATCATTACATGCAGGATTAGTAGAAATATTCGTAGGAAAACATGCAAAAATGAAATATTCTTCTGTAGAAAATCGATCGACGAATACGTATAATCTCAATACCAAAAGAGCTTTGGTAGAGGAGTATGGGTATATGGAACGAGTCAATGGCAATCTTGGTTCCTGCATGACAATGCTCTATCCGTGTTCAGTGCTTAAGGGAGATTATAGCAAAACAGATATACTGGGAATAGCGGTCGCAGGACAAGGACAGAACCAAGACACCGGATCCAAAGTCATTCACTTGGGCAAACACACCTCGTCAAACATTGTCGCAAAGTCTATCTCTAAAGCATGATGAATCAGTACTTACCGCTGATTAGTCAAAATTGCCAAATGAGCTGAATGAGCAACCAATCATACCCAATGCGATGCTTTACTTTTTGATGATAATTCAGTTTCAAACACTATTCCCCTTATTCAATCTGACAATGAAAGTGGTATCATAGCCCATGAAGCAAGCGCAGGAAAAATAGATGAATCTGAACTTTTCTACCTTATGTCCCGCTGACTAACCAAGGACAAAGCGACTACTATGATCGTCAATGGATTCTTTTCTTCTGTTATAAAAAAACTTCCGCTGGAATATGCAGGAGAACTCAATAAACTAGTCGAAATAGAAATGGAAGGTAGTGTTGGATAAAAAAACTAAAGTAGTATATCATTATATAAAATACCCATATCTCTTAATAAGAGACTTCAGTTTATCAGCTAAGTCAGGGCTTATCGTCCTCGCAAGCATATACAGCCTATTGATACTGGTATTGTGCTTGTTTTTTTTCAAAATCAATTCCCAAACCTTGATATCTAGAGTTTTATGGTATTTTCTTATGACTTTTTTGACAAGTTCATTGATATATCACTGAGTAATCATGCTAGGATTATAGAGACTTTCTACAATGGCAAGTTCTAAACCTGCAATAGGGAAAGTCTGAGTTCATATTTTGATCTTTTTAGTTAATTTCCAAAAAAATCTAAAGAGATTATTAGTCTTGTTCTTAGAATAGGTCCTGAAAATAATCTGTTTATCAAACATAATAACCTCTGTAGATTGTTTATACTCATTGACGATAATTAATTCATCAGGAATATCATAGGATGAAAGATTTAATTCAAGCGCTTTGAGACCACCGATATACCAATTCCCCTTAAGAAAATCAGAACAATGTTTCTTGACGATAGTCCGATAAAAACGATCGAGGAGTTCTTCTTTGACGGTATGTTGGTCAGGATCCTTGACGAAAAAGATATTTTTCTTGAGATTTTCCAGATATCCTCTGATTTTAAGGTAATAAATGATTTTGTACATCTTCTGTACAGAAAAATGGTCGCCCATGGAAGATTTGAGTAATATGCCTATTTTTTCCACATCTATAAGCTTCCCTTTGTATTTCATCAACTTTCTGACAATATTGTCAAAAACTTCATTCGACATAAACCAGTAAGTACCTATAAAATAAATATAAAAAAATATAACATTCCTTACAAAAAAATCAAGACGATTTTTCCAAAAAAATCTGAAGGATTTTTCTATTGCATTTATTTTGAGAAACGATAAAAACACGCGTACCTGCATTTTTTTATATAGTATCACGGCATGAACCAAACAATACTGATACCTCAATTGGATATTGCTCAACAGACAATCTGTCTAGACAACGTTCATGCAACATTCACAAAAAATGTGGATGGTTCTTATGATGTTATATTGGAAATCAATTCAAATAAGTTTTTGATTAGCGTAGAAAAGATGGCAAATCAAATAGAACGCCTCGAAATCATAGCTACCAAATGATTCGTAGAGATTAGCAACAAGATTATTATAATGATCAAAAAACTCATAGAATATCTTCGATATAGACTTGACTAAAATATATAGTCAAAAGTCGTAAAGTCAGAAACCTACAGACTTAGGCTTTTCAAGAACTTTACAGACTTTACGGACTTTACAGGCCTTACAGACTAACTAATGAGTGAAGAAAGCAACCTTATCATACAAGAATATAGTAAAAACCCTCTCAAAAACTTTGCTATGAAGGAATATACTGTCAAACAGCACGAGGGAAATTTTATTTGTTGAGACGATATCACTGTATATATAGTAATCCAAGACGAAAAAATTGTAGATTATAGCTTCGATGGTAATTGTTCCAATATTACAACAGCAGCAGCCAGCTTCTTATCTGAGTTTATCATCGGAATACCCATAAGAGATATCTTCAATCGAACGTACAAGACAATGGTAGACCATGGATTTGAGGTATCACCAAGAAGAAAAAGAGCAGCAGTTATTGCCATATTAGCGACAAGAAATGCAATCCATAAATATCTAAAAGACGGTAAAGAAGATACTTTTGAAGATTTAATAGAAGACTAATACTGACATTAAGTGTACAAAAATTGACATTTTTTTAACAAAAATGATAAATACCTGTCAAAAACTACCAAAAAAGATATTGAAAATAGTAGACAAATAGATACAAGACTGATAGTCTATAGTTCATAATATAGCTTATCGATATTCAACATTTAAAATGTAAATTGTAGGTATGAGATCACTTAAACATCTACTGTTCAATATTATTGTAAATGGGGCAGTATTGTATACAATCGTTTATTATGTACCAGAACTCTGATTTAAGATCCAATCTATCTATAAAGATACCTACATTATCTATGGAATCCTAGGAATTATTTTTTGGCTCATCAATTCAGTTCTCAAAAATATTTTGAACATTCTCACGCTACCGGTCAGGATATTTACACTAGGACTCTTCTCATTAGTACTCAATCTAGCCGTTTTGTATATCTTCGAACAAACCGTAAATTATCTAGATATCGGCATTACCGTACAGCTTGGAACACTAATCCAGACACTTGTACTCTCAATTATCCTTAGTGCAATCTACTTTTTAATTAAAAAAATAATATAAAAATGAAAAAAGGAAAATCATTCTATCTCTTCATGATTATCTTTATCTTCATCTTCCTGTGGATACCGTATTTCCAGAATGTCGCAACACCGGTCGCTATCTCATTTTTCGGAGGAGCACCAAACTTTATCGCAGTATATCCACGGATATTGTTTCTCGGAATGATAGAATGAGTATTGATTACCATATATATTCAATCGCTCCTCAAAGACATAAAATATCAAGAACCAACCAAATTTGATCTCAATCAATAAACAAAATACAAAAAATAGTGTATCCTTCGCCATAACATGTAATACATGACGCGAAATGCATTATATCTATACAAAGAACTCGTTACACGAACGTAGTGAGTACATTACATTTTAGATTATTAATTAGTAAGGAGTATGACCAAAACGTACAATGTTACCAGGGAAGTTGCAGCAAAATCTTTAAATATCTCTACAAGAACAGTAGATAGGTATATCAAAAGCGGAAAACTTTCATACAAAAAGATTGCAAATAAGGTATTGTTAGCAAAAGAAGAGATTTTGGCACTTAAACAAGAATTTGCCACACTTCATCAAGAATTAAGTTCTGAAATTATCAATCAATCAAGCACAACCACTACGAATTTAGCTAATAAAAGTGACCTAGAAAGTGCTATCGACCAAAAAATCGAGAAATTTTTTCTTATCTTCAAAGAAAAAGAGAAAATGCTTGAAGAGAAAAATAAGATGATTTTTGTACTTCAACAAAGAGTAACTGAATTGGAAACCAAAATCAAACATATGGTAGCATTGCCTGACTACAACAAAGAGAAACAGGAAGCAATCATAGAAAAACAGAAACTAGAAGAGAAAATAAGTCAACTCAAAAATATGATCAAAAATGAAAAACTCAAAAATCTGATTTTTATTTGACTTTCCTTGATATTCATCATCGTAGCAGGATTCTTTATTTTTAGAGGATAATCATCAAATTTACTATATATCACAAAAAATCCGGTAGCCATCGGGTTTTTTTAGTTATTTTTTATCTATCAAGATTGTATTGACTTTTTATATATAATCTATATATTATGTAAACATTTAGCTTTCTAATCCTACAGAGAAATGCTGAATACCCTTATTCATTATCAAATATATATTATCATAGGAATACTCGTGTTCCCGATTTTTGCGTTCATTATCTACTTCACCAAAAAAATAATAGATAGAGTAAGATTCGTAAGGACACTACATACGATGAAAAAGCCACTGATAGAAAGAATAAATAATATCGAGTCTATCTATGAAATGAAAGAACAGCAAGAAGAGATGAATATGATTATCAATGGTATCAAAGAAGATATAGAGACACTCAAAAAAGAGATAGAAACATCACAAGAAATGATAGAATTAGAAAAGATAGATCAGATAGAAAAAGACATCACGACATTTTATGAGAAGATACAGAACAAAAAAACAGAAGAGAAATCTACCACCCCAGAAACCGTAATAGTCAAAGAAACACCTCAGCAAATCTATCAAAATGCTATCATCCAACAGCAAGCATATCAATTACAGGCCCAAAACCAGCAAAACACACTTCAAAAAGAGCAAGCCAGAATAATGAATGAAAATATCAGCAAATTTTTGGTAGTATATAGAGAAAAAGATAAGATTATAGAAGAAAAAAACAGAGCAATCAATGAAAAAAATAAATCAATTTATATCCTACAACAGAAACTGCTCGAAGCAGAACAAAGAATAAAAAAACTTATTGAAGAGCAAAAAAACAATCAAAACAAAGATAAGATCATAGAAGAAAAAACAAGGACTATCAGTATATTGGAAAAAAGATTACAGGAAGTCGAAAATAAATTCAAGAAAATCGCATTACTCCACAAAAGTATTACAGAAAAAGAGCATATCAAAGATACTATTATAGAAGAAAAAAATGCATTCATTGCCAATCTTCAGAAGAAATTAAGTGAAATAGAAACGAAACTGGAAAATATGGTAACTATCAATGAAGAGAATAAGGAAAAATTTCTCAATAAGAAACTCTTTGAAATTGATGAAAAAATTCAAAAAGAAAAAAGAAAAAACCTGATTTTTATCGTTCTGTTTCTATTATTCTTGATAATGGGCATCGGAGGAGGTATCTTTGTCTATACACACTATATCCAAAATATAGTGACATACACTATTTAATATCAAATATAGTTTTGAAGATAATAGCAAATTCCTCTCTGCATGAATCGAAATTCTTAGCAGTAAGCCACTGTTTGAAATTATTATGACAAAATTTAACGGTCTTCTCAAGTCATTTCTCTGGCATACCAAGGTAAGTTTCTATATCTCATTTCTTGAGAATAAATACATGTTTAGTATATAGATGGTCGATATTTGCAATCAACTGTTTATATTTCTGCGGGTAAAGATTTCTAATCGTATCTACTAATTTATTGTAGTGACGATGAGTCTTCCCGCTTTTTTTGAGTCAAGCATAGTATGATCTCGCTTGTTTGTAATACGAACTGAGGTCATTCTGTGTCATAAACCCATAATCGACGATATTATCCCAATCACCGATAAAATATGACTGCAAACCAAATCTTGCAAGAAATTTGCTTCGCAATTTATAGCTTCATTTGCCATTGATATTGATGATCTCATAATCAGTGAGATATGGTTTTCGTTCAGGAAGCGTATGGAGATATCTGAGATAAAACTCAAAAAAATATGCATCTGTTTCACCTTCTACCATAATGATCTTATTGACGAAAAAAATCTTGGAAAGATTCTCAAATTTTAGGAGATGAACTAAGCTAGCTTCATCAGAAGACAAACTAAAAAATGGATTTTTGACTGTAGTATTACCTTGTATCTTAGTAAATCTATAGACATTCCCGATATTCGATTCATTGATGAAAAGAGGAGAGTATGTAGAAATGATAAATTGAGTATGAATATTCATATTGATTTTTTCTATCATCCTAACAAAACTTCTCTGCATCTGAGGATGAAAATGAATTTCTGGCTCATCGATGATGATCATGCCTTCTTTGAGATCATATCCATACATTGTAAAGATCATCGAAAGCAAAGATTGTTCACCATCACTGAGCTCACCAAAAGAAATATATTTTCCGAATGTATCAATCAGATAAATTTCCAGCATACCATTAACATATTCTACTGACAATACTTTATCGAAATATTTCTTAATGATAAATTTTAGCGAAGTATAAAATTCAGAAGCCTCCAATTTCTCACGATAATTTGCAATATCTTTTGTATTCATTTTCAACGTCCAATGATCAGAAATGATATTTCGTAGTTTTTTGACACAAAGATAAAATCAAATATGTGCATGATGACAGGAAGAATTCTTTTCTCCTATGAGACGATTCCATGTATATGGATTTACGATATTTGAGACATTTTTTAAACTTCTATTGGTATCTACAAAAGCAATACCATTTTTGAGTGGAATAAGTGGTGGAGTATTTCCTTTTCTCTCATATTGATTATATAAATCGATACATATCTGAATCAATTCCATCGTCCTGAAATAAAGAAGAACATATTTCCCTTGATCAGAAAGATTTTTCTCATCAATGACGAATATATTCTTTTTTGAATCGAATGTACAATATAAAGTAAAGGAACTTGGAATATTGTAAATATCATCATATGATATCTCTGGATAACGAACATCCAACGTACTATATTTGGCAATCAAGGAATTAAAGATATCCCTATGTTTACTAATATATCTAAGGTTATCATAATCATGAATCGTAAGAGAAAGTTCTATTATAAGTTGAGATTCTTTGTCTGGAGTCCTAAAATGTGGATGTATTCATTGTGCATATTGAGGATGCAAGCGAATCGTTTGTTGAAGATCAGAGAGATTTTTTGTTTTCTCATTACAGCCATTACAGATATAATCATTTATCAATCCTACTTTAAATAACTGATGGATAATAGCCAAAAATCAGCTTTTGCCTGCACCATTGGGACCAATGAGTACATTCACATTATTCTCTTCTCTATTATAAAATTTGACGCCTTCGGCCTTATGAAGGTCGGCGACATACGGGTAACTCTGAAGATTTGAGATTTTGATACTAGTGAGTTGCATAGAGCAAATAAGAGTATAAATCCTTGTATACTTGCATACAATAAGTATATTCAAAACGCAAAGTTTTGCAAATCTAGAAGTATTTACATAGTATCTAAATATCATGTAGGAATCTAAGGAAATAGAGCAACATATCACCACAAAAGAAGAGCTTGATGCTTTACACAAGAATATTCAAACATCAGTATTGGACAAAAACAGAGATCAGAAAGAAACAGATAAGCTATTTTATAGATAGATGAGTTTTTGTCATAGTCATCTAACATATTATAGTCATATAACCTATTATCGAATAATAGTACATTACAATACATATAAAAAATACCTAGAAGGATTGGTAATATTC
>CAZBWI010000049.1:0-6879 GCA_964495825.1 uncultured Candidatus Peribacteria bacterium
ATATATAGTATAATGAAGAAAATTTCTTTTACAAATTCACTTGTTTATATAATTAGTGAATTATTTACTGAATTCAAGGAAAAAGATATAAAAATAGATAAATACTATGATCAGAAGAAAATTCACTATTTAATAGAATAAGTGAAATATTTACTTGATTTTGATATAAAATTTATTAAAAAGAAAAAAATTCACTAATTCATAGAATTATATAATTATTTACATATCAAAAATATGGACATGGAACCCCAACATCCAGGCAAGTTACTCCAGCAAGAGCTTACCAGTAGATGATTGACTCAGAAAGAATTCGCCGCCATGATTGGAAAGAAAATTTCAGAAGTCAATGAACTCATCAAAGGCAAAAGGAACATCACCGTCCAACGAGATATTTTGTTGTCAGTAATTTTTGGCGATCCTGAAAAAAAATGGATTACACTTCAGATGGATTATGACTATCAAACAACCAAAGCAAATATGATACAAAAGATCCAAGAGATACAATCCAAACAAAAAAAGATAAAAGAACATGAAGTGTTTGAAGACTTCTAAATTAAATAATGTTGAATACTAAATGCTTAATGTTGAATGAATGTATTTATGCTTATTATCTATTGTAATTTACAAGAGTCTATAATAAGATAAATCAGACATTTAACATTCAAAATTCAACATTTAAAATTAATATTTATCAGGTAAACACATATAAAATGACACATACAACTAAGAAACTTAGGATAGCTATGGCCGGAGGAGGAACTGGTGGACATGTATTTCCTATCAGAAGTTTATTGGAATTTCTCCATCATCATCCTTCCTATAGCGAACATATAGAAAAACTTTATCGGTTCGGTTCCAAAAATAGCCTAGAGCAAAAAGTTTGCAAGGACCTTCAGGAACGCGATGAATCCCAAAAACTTTCATTTATCTCTATTTTTTCCTGAAAGTACCGCAGGGAAACCTACCGAAAATCTAGATTAAAAAATATTTCTGACTTCTTTTTATTCATATTTGGATGTTTTCAATCACTCTATCAACTTCTCGTCTATCGTATCGATGTTGTTTTCTGTAAATGAGGATATGTAGCACTACCAGTTGTTTTGGCAGCAGCACTCCTCCGCAAAAAAATCATCGTTCACGAATCAGATACTCATCCTGGATTGGTCAATAGGATTGCTAGCCGTTTTGCGAGGACAATATTTACAGGATTCGAATGAGCATTACCCAACAGTAAAACGATAGGTCAGATCATCTCCGATGATATTATCATAGAAACACAACCTGAATTCACTTCCAAGACTCTCGTACTTGTTGCAGGTGGTTCTCAGGGATCCAAAAGACTCTATCAAAATCTTCATCATATCATTGAATTTACTCCGGAATTACAAGAACATTATGAATTCTTTATCGTTTTGGGACTGGAAAATGAATCAATGTCGACACTCTTTGACAAATTTCCTCATGTACATACATATGGATTTTTGAGTCAGAAAGAGATGGGGGAATTATACAATATTTGTGACATCGCCATTACCCGTGGAGGTACTACTTCATTAGCTGAACAGAAGTTATATGACATGAAACAAATTATCGTGCCTATTCCACGGACTCATGACCAATATGACAATGCCAAACGATATGCTAAATATCATAACGATATTTGGATTAATCAAAGAGACGTGGATTTTGAAGAACAATTAAAAAACGCCATCAAATATTTCAAAGGATTCAAAAAAATCCGCCAGCAAAAAGACAAGAAAAGTATCATATCTCAGGCGAAAAAAATAATCTGGGAGTCAATTTTATATTAGTTACCCGGGTGAAGTAGAAAAACTACTATTTTTTTTGTCCTAGTTTTGTCAATTTTTTTCTAATTTCATTTTCATACACTCTCGACTGTTCTGCGCAGAATGTGTTTTATATATGTATCTGCTTTATGTACAGACGGATAATTTTGTTATTGGCGGCAACCGCATTAGTGATTATCTGAATATCTTTAGCTCAAGAAACAGGGGAAATTTTCCTGACAGGTGACGGACAGACTATGACAGAAGTGGACAGCGGGGGAGTTGATAGTTCCTGATTAGATTGTACATGAATCGATATCCCTTTGTTATCAGGTAATCAGCGACAAGGGACAGGCGGTATGGAACAAGGAACAGGAGACCAAGACACTTGGACCTGATCCATTAAACCTGAACCCATTTCTCATGTGATCATCTCTGAAGTATATTTTGACGGGACGGACGAACGGATTGAAATCACAAATATCGGCGACAGGAATTTCCAGGGAAATGTTACCCTGGCGGGAGTCAAAAGTACCCCACTTTCTCTGACCAATATTTCTCTCATCGCTGGTGAGTCGAAAGTCTTTGGAGACAATCTCAGCCAAGTTTCCTGAAATCGGTTTATCGGGAAGACGGGGCTATCGTTGAATCTGATCGATACCGCACCTATCAATATTCAATTGAGTATCTCTGGTCAGATAGAGGATAGTTTTCTGGTGGATCAATATTGGGTCGATCTTTACAATGATAAAAAGACGTCCTTCGAAAAGATAGGAGGAATAGTCACTCGGACGACTTCAGGCAGGGTAGCAAACGCTCTCAGCGGATACATCATCAATCCATGAGTTCATTCCGCTATGGGAAATACAATAACCGATGTTTCATTTCCGCCTACTCAATCCTGAGATTCTATTCAACTACCTGTTTCCTGTGTTTCAGTGGACCAAAGAGACCTAATAAAAATCACTGAAATATTTCCCGGCAATGAAACCTATCCGCCCTATATCGAATTGGCAATCAATGACGACATCACCCTAAATAGTCTGTCTATATCAGGAAGCCTCCTAATGACCGGGATAGTGTTTTCTGGGAATACCTGAGGTATTACCTTGGAAAAGAACTCGTTTTTATTGATTTCTTCTACTGACTTCCGAGTTTCCGAAGGGATTCCAAGTGTACGAAATCGTGATTTTTCACTGGTTAGTACCTGAAATTGGTTACTGATAACCATTGGTTCTTGACAAAATAGACAAGTTATGGACATTGTCTATTATTCCGGAGATATGTTAGGTAATTCCTTATATTTCAAGAATAAAACACTCCAATGTGCTAGGGGGTTGGACTCCATAGACGCCTTTTCGCCAGGATTTGAAAGAAAGTTTTTGAAATATATTTCAGGTCGGAACAGTCCAAAAATTGAATATATCTATATAAGTACCGGAAACCAGACAACTGGCAATACCTGTCCAAGTAGCGGAGGAATGAGTACCTTTTCCTGAGGGACATGAGGTAGTATAAGTATTTCATGAATACTTCAAAATTATACTATTCATATTGTAGATGTAGTCTATGATCCCGAAGGATCAGACACGGATAATGAAAAAATTACCTTATTAGCAACCAATATCTCTGGTGATACCACTCCCTTGGATTTGAATAAAAATTTCAGACTCCAGGTGAACGGGACCAATAAAACACTTCCGTGGATATTGCCAATGAACATTCCGACCACCTTCACCAAAACCTTCGGATTCCCCAATAGTACAAAAGATGGTAGTGATGTTATTATTCAGTTAACATACGGTGATTATGTTTTCGACACCTATCGCTACAATCCGAACCTTCCAAAGGAAGAAGATGTGCTTACAGGTAAGAAAGAAGAAACTGGTCTTGTATTTGATTATTCATGACTTAACTTTTCTATCACCTATGTTCTTCCTAATCCGAAAGGAAAAGACACCAATGAGGAAATCTGACTATTAATAACATGATATACTTCATCAACGGGAATTGATTTATCTCAGGGGTTCACGCTTCGTAGGGGAAGTACCAAGAAAAAAATGAGCGGAATCGTTTATGAAGGTCAGGAAAATATTCTTTCAGGGAATTTAGGATTGGTCAACAAAGCTGCTTGTCTTTCATTATGGTATATGGAACAGGAGCTAACAAAATTTTGTTATACCACTCCCAAAGAAGGAGAAAAAATCTATACGTCCAATAACATACTGGAAGAGATATCTCAGGAAAATTTGGATATCCTTACTAAGCTTCAGCTCAAAAAAATCTGAAATAAACTATGTATACGATATCAGGATCAGAGTTTTCTCTGTAAAAGCATTCCTGCAGGGAAAGCTGCCTGGAAAACTACCCAAGAGCAGAAACTGTATAAATGATTCTCGAATCTCATCAAGAATTATCTCATCACAAATTGGAAACCGTTGTATTATGATACGGAGATTAGATCGTATTTTGATCTTCTTTCCGGAAGCAAAAAAATGATTGCGAAATGACTCACCTATGTCGATATATATGGACAAAAAATTCTTGTGACTGATATCAAGAAACAACTTGAGGTCATAAAACATACACCACTCGTGATTATTACAGTGTTTGAGGGTGCAAAAGTATTATTTAAAAACTAAAGTTCAAAGCTTAAAGCTTTCTGTTAATTACTCTTTTATTTTATAATTGTTTAATTACCATGAAAATCGAAAAATTTGAAGATCTTATCGCTCGGCAGAAGGCCAAAGAATTTACATTAAAACTCTATAACTCTTGCAAGAATTGTAAGGAATACGGACTCAAGGATTCTATGACCAAGACAGGAATCAATATCATGAACCAAATCGCAGAATGATTTGAAAAAAGAAACAATAAAGATATCAAGACAGCGTTTCTTTCTGCAAAATGAGCGACTAGCCAAATGAGATCAATGTTGTATTTATTTTTGGAATTAGGTTGTATCACACAGGACGAATTCAAGGAGTTTTATGATACTACCTGGCATATTACCAAGATGCTCATGGCATTTATAAAAAGCATCAATGCTGCAGAGAAGAAGAAAGGGGAAGTAAAAACTAATGAATAATGAATGATGAAAAATGAATAATGTCTGAATTCGCTTTAACGGATTATTGTAAGATACGATAGGTAATGATATAACAACTCATACATTATTCATTGTTAATTTTTAATTGTTAATTTGCGAAGCATTTAAGTATGGAAGGGTATTTGAGAGGATATTATGGATACAAGAATTTCTGAGATGAACTCTTATTTTTTGGAGTAGTCAGACGATTGTTTACAAAATATCCTCTCACCAAGCTCTTCGTCGAAGTAGGTAATAAATCTCGGATGGACGATCGAGTATGGGAAAATTACCAAGGGCTTTTGACAGAAAAACAATTGAATGCTCTGAAACTCGTCAACGCGAAACAACATTCTCACAAACTTATTACCCATTTCATCAATGTTCTCGGATTTGGGAAATATAAAAAATATTTCAAATTCTTCGGCGGAGGAGAAGTACTTTCAGATGAAAGACCATTCCCGCATGATGGACGAAATATCCCTTTGCTTTTTCACCACAGCGTCAGAAAATGACAATTTCTCATCCTTGGTGGTATCGGCAAAATACGTAAGTGATGGACAGATAAATTATATCGTTATCTGTTGCCCAAAGCAGATAAGATTGTCGTCAGAGATAAGGATTCTTTGGAAATTGCCAAAAAATTTAATCCGCACAATACTGTTCTGTACCAAGATTTTGCACAGGAAATTATTCAGAATTCAAAATTCAGAATTCAGAATTCAAAATTCAGAATTCAGAATTCAAAATTCAGAATTCAAAATTCAGAATGAAAATATATTCTGATCAATATCAATAAACAGATGGTCAACCAAGAAAATATCAAAAAGATTGTCGACTTCTGTGCACAGTATCCTGAACATAAAAAAATATTTTTTCCTTGCGATATGAACGACGACAAACATTATTTTGGTAGTATCAAGAAACACATTCCTAGTCTTGAGATTTATGATCGAACGAGACATTCCCTCCAAGATACACTTTCTCTCTTTTATCATGCTGACGGCGGAGTGGGTGCAAGATTACATTTTCTTCTGCCACTAAAATTGTATGATAAACCGTTGGTTGCGATTCCGTACGCTGACAAGATAAATAAACTGATTATCAAAAAATAACGCATTTTAGCCTCATTTTTTTATAGATTCCTGTTGCTGCAGGCTTCACCAATAACACCGGAATGAGATACAGGAGTAGGGATCAAATATTTTTTTAGTGTTTTTAGCCTCATTCCGACACTTTAGCCTCATTCCGACACTAAGAAATTGCGGCCGGAATCTAAAACTAAAAAATTTTTATTATCTATGGTAATGTATCCATGGAATCTTTTGTGTATATAGTAGCAAGTAAAAAGAATGGTAGTTTGTATGTAGGAGTTACTAAATATTTATGAAAGAGAATATGGCAACATAATGAGTGAATATATGAATGATTTACTAAGAAATATTGAGTTAAGATGCTTGTATATTATGAAAAATATAGCTTGCTCATAGATGCTATAGCAAGAGAAAAACAATTGAAAAAATGGAAAAGAGAACGAAAGATACGTCTGATAGAAAAAGATAATCCAGATTGGAAAAATTTATATCACGAAAGCAATGATTCCGGCAAGTAGAAAAGTTTCTGAGTATGGATTCCGGCCGCAACACTTGACGCCGGAATGAGGTACAAAAGTGAGGATGCCGGAATGAGGTATAGAAGTGAGGATGCCGGAATGAGGTATAGAAGTGAGGATGCTGGAATGAGGTACAAAAGTGAGGATGCCGGAATGAGGTATAGAAGTGAGGATGCCGGAATGAGGTACAAAAGTGAGGATGCCGGAATGAGGTATAGAAGTGAGGGGGCCGGAATGAGGTACAAAAGTGAGGAAGCCGGAATGAGGTAAAAAAGTAGGGAGGCAGTAAAGCAGTAAAAAGGAGAGAGATCCGGAATAGAGTAAGGAGACGAGAGTGAGGGAATGAGAAAAAAATGAAAGGAGGCAGGAATAGGTAAAACAGTTGAAAGGAA
>CAZBWI010000050.1:0-34136 GCA_964495825.1 uncultured Candidatus Peribacteria bacterium
ATAAATGTCATCTTTTATTTTGTTAAGGATAAATCCTTAACAATTTTACTGACATTTCTATTTTTGCCTAGTACTGACATTTTAACCTTGCTGTGACAGGGAGTTTTTTATTTTATTGACCTTTTATTTAAAATATATATTCTTTCAAAAAAATAAAAACAAGCTGTATGGAACTAACAATACAAGATCTAAAAAAAGACATGTTGGTAAAAGTTGTATTTTACCATTCACAAATGCCGGAAAGTTTTTTTTCCAAGGAATTGGGAATTGTCCATACCTTGGACATAAACAACAATATTATCATTATCGAGATGCTTACTCATGATTTTCATAGCAATAAGAGTATCATCATCACAGATTTCTTTATCGACCCGAGCCAGCGCGAAAAAGTGGTAAACAAAAACATACATCACCACCGTCAATTCTATAGACTGGAACCATGTGATATACAGGAATTACAAGCAGCACAACAACATCTCATGGTCTTTTATGAACAAGAGAAAAAAAAGATAAAGGAGCTCCAAAAATCACTTAAGTTTCTTACATCCCTTATCAAACAAGCATAAATTCACCTCCTACCTTTCTTAATCCTCTGTTTCCCAGAGGATTTTTTTATGATTATATATATTTTTTATCTGATTGGTTGTTTAAAATTTTATATTTTCACCTAAAAAATGACAAAAATATCACATCTGGATATACTTAGGCGTATATTTATTTTGATCGACGAACTAGTGATGTATATATCACGAATAAAGATACGTAAGATATTACTCTCAGGAAGTCGAATCCTTCTACTTTTCCTAGCTTTTTTGTATTCTGACAATACCATGATCGGTTTCTCAGAATTTGGATTTCTCTCAGGAAACGAACAAATCAATACAGTAAGTTTTGATATCACATGAGGATTTACTACTGGTTTTACTATTATTATCGAAAATAAAGAACAGACGTGAATAACCTACAAACTTGAATTTGTGGATGCAAGCATAACCAATGATTCATTCACAAATAAGACCTGCCTGAGTCCCAACCAGGATCAAATAGTCTGAAAATATATCACTGGCGATACTTCACCATTTACATTACCAGCAGGAGCCACGTGAACTAAAACTATCTCCGTAACATTTCCAAATACCTATAATGGACTTTATCATGGATGTATCACCTTAAATGCTATTACCAATGATCAAAATGGATATACTAACACTTTACCTACGAGATGAATTTTTTTGGATGCAAACGTCCATTCCAATATTTTCTCATTCATAGTCAAAGCATATCCCTCAAACCGTGTATATCAATCTACGAATAATGCAAATAAATGAGTGATAAAAATCTATAATACAAACAAACAGTTTGTTGCTTCCAGTACAGAATTTGAGTTAGATAGTGACGGATATGGGACATGAGAAATTACTCTCACACCATGAACCTATTATGCTGTATTTAAATGACAATCACATCTAGCTTCTTATCTGAGTTGAATTACCTTTACTGGTTCGTGAGATATACTAGATTTTACAACAGGATCAAACCTTTATGGTGCACAAACACTTGACCCTCTTACAGACAATGGATGGAGATACCAAACAGCATGAGATCTTAAAAATATAGATGGAGAATATGATTTCGTTATCAATGGAAACGATATTTCCATCATTCTCTTCGGTACCTTCCCTCAATGAGCGGGGGTACTAGATCCGAGAAATCTCAATGGTGATACGATGATCAATGCCTCAGACATCAGTATCATAGGAGCGAATTGTCTTAAACAGGACGCATTCGCTACGATAGGAGGTATATTTACTTGGTAATATACAACAATGAAATTCACTACACGTTCAGTAAAAATTGGACTATCGTTGGTAACAGCCATCGTAAGCATTTTTGGTTTGGCTGTTTTTGCTAACAATCCTCATTTTAGTATCGTACCTGATACACTTACAGGTAAACTCCATTGTGAATATCAATTTGGTATGATTATCAACCCTGAAGGAAGCTGATATAACGCTTTTGAAAACACAATACAATTTCAAAGTTGATATGTACTTGTGACACCTGTTTCTATAAACACAAATATATTCAATGGTGTTACTTCACATTTTATTACTTGATCTTTATATAGAGCATGGTGAACGATGTTACCAGGAACATATTCAACAGCAACTATCACCTGATTGCTCTTCAATTTCAAAACGCTCCAAAACATCACGTCAACTCAGCTCATATTTACCACACTTACAGGATGATCAATTACTTTTGATCCTAATACAACTGATGATGGAATAGTGTTAAATTCTAGTATAAATTCTTTTGATATTCTTCAGTCTGTAAATACTGGAACATATACATTTGTTCCATTGCCTTGTATTTTTGATACTACCCCACCTAGTATATGATGGAACTATCCTACTAATGGATTAAGATTTGTTCCTTATAATAGTACTATTACCTTAGTACTCTATGATCGAGTAGGTTCACAAATATGATGATCTGATCCTCGGATGACTCACAACAATAATACAGAACACTATCGGTATTCATGAAATGATACTTCAAATATAGCTAATTATGTTCCTGTCCCTACTTCATGACCAAAAGTAGACAATCAAGAAGGAGTGAACAGCTGAACAATTTCTCTCACAATAGCATGTCCAACTTGCTCATGATGAGCAGGATGGTCATATACATTCATACCAGGAAGTCCAAGTTTAACTATTACTGAACGAACCTGAACAAATACTATCAACATGCTAACGCGACAAAACAAGATCAGGTGATATTTCTTGAGCCTTACAGCACCAGCTCCGTATGAGATTGAGAAACAAGTATACGTTTATCGAACAGGAATTGACAATCCAAATCCAGACGGTAACATCCATACTGGACATTGATCTTTTTCATTTAATGCACCACAAAATCCTACCATCACTAGAATACAACCATCAACATCATCAAATATTCCTACAACCTTCTCATGATTTGTGTTTAATTTTGAGGATGATCGAGCAGGCGTTGATACGGGAACCATCAGCATCACCATACCAGAATATCATTCATGAACGAAATTTTATACCGGACATACCTACTCATGAAACGAACTCACTATCACACTTATAGGATGATCACCAGGAACTGGAAACTCATGATCATATCAAGTAGCATTTAATACACTTCGACCATTCCCATCAAATGCTACTATTCAGATAACATGATTTGTAAAGGATCTTGCAGGAAATATCTGAACATACATAGGATCATTTACGACAGCGATGAGTTGTGAAGATCGAGGATGCGCTGATTATTTTACTGTAAATATCTTCACAGGATTCAACGCATGATCATTCCACTTCACGGGAACATTGATCCAAGTCACTGGTACAGTTATTTGATCGCCATATCCATATCTCACTGGAATATATAATGATACACTGATGTGTGGACGACCATATAGCTGAACTCTATTAACAGGAAATATCTGAATCTATGACACGAGTGGTATCCAAATCAATGGATATCTCTATACCGGTAATATTCTTTATATTACAGGTCTTGATGGATTAAACTTCATATATGACAATGGCACTATCATCATCCAATAGTTTTTTATTCTTATAAATAGTAAGCAAATGAAAAAAATACTGCTCATAGGAATCCTCACGCTGATTGTAAACATAACCTCAGCTAGTGAAATCAAATTTTCTCCTGATCAATGAAATATCAAAAACTGATGTCTCGTAGCAACTGATGTATTTATAGATACTAACACAAATCAGATAGCAGCAACGGATATCGTCATGGAAAGTTCTCTCGAATATATGGATTTCGTACCTAACAAAGAAAATGGTTTATTTCCATATTTTTTTCCTCCAAAAACGGGAAATAATATTGTCCATATTATAGGATTTATCTCTGACCCAAAAAAAACGGTATCATGATCATGAATCATTGGCAAACTCTTCTTTAGACAGAGATCTACTACTGATACGAACGGATCTATTAAATTATATTTTGCAGGAAAATGAAAAACCTATGATAGCAATCTCAGCATCCTCTGAGGTAAAGATATTTTGGACACTGTAGGTAGTGCATCATATACTTTTAGTGAAAGTGGTTCATGTGAATATCCTGCAGACTATAAAATTATAGGATGATTTTCACATATGTCTCCAGAAGCAGCTCTTCAAGCAACTATAAACAAAATCAAATGGCAACAATGGTTACAAAATTTCTTTAGTTTTAGGACACTCATCGGATTGATATGATTGATCATCATAATTCTGCTCTTTATTTATTTCAAAAAAAAGAAATAATGAAAAAAAGGATAGCACGATATACTATTATACCATCGCTCTTGCTCTTAGTAGGAATAATGGTTTCTTTTGTTGTAGGACAGTATTATTATTTTGATGATGGAGGTAATCCGCGAAGACAGTGATGTACAAGAAATCTGGAAGTCAATGCTACGACCGATAGTCATACAACCTGAGCTTTGGCTGGTCTTCTAAGCATCAGATTTGATCCTTTGCATTTTTTGTACTATACAGGAGATACAGCAGCTTGACTTCAAACTAATCTTTTCGAAGCCAATAGTGATATGTTTACTTATTATTCAAATCCAAATCTTTTCCCTCAATGGATAGATACTGGTACAAAAAACATTCTCCATATAGACCGTTACAATTCTTTGATTCCATTTAAAGGTGATACACGATATGGAAGAATTTTGAATATAACACCAAAATACAATCCTTCTGATTATACATGATTTTTTGCTTTCGTGTATGCAAATGATACTGTACAAACATCCTTGAGTTATTGAGGAAAAAATATTATCGATTCTTGATATCAATATAGTCATCTTACGTGATATTATCATGTAGATCAACTTCCTTGTATCGATGATGGAATACCACCAACAGATACTCTCATCGTCCCTGTAGGATGAAATAAGATATCATATCTCAGTGGTATCACCATTTCACTTACGGAAAATGGTGGAAGTGCTCTTGATGTCCCCTATGTATGGACTGGCGGACTTCCTGGTATAGGAATACGAACAGGAAATCAATGGAATCTCACTAATCAATATGGAATACATTTCGATACATTTGTCTTGGCTATCTCATGAAATGGAAACTATAAATATTTCACAGGAGGAATGTTTTCTCCAGCAGGTACATTAGCGTATTCTACAAATGGTATGACTCGACAATTCCGTAATAAGAATTATACAATAGTTATCGATCCTACTGAGCTCTTCGATTATGGGATAGAAAAAAGAATTGAAATATCTTGATCTGTATATGATTGGAAATGACTCAAAGATACTATTTCCTATAATTTTAATAATCCTCGATGACCAACACTTATTCTATGATCTCCTAATCCTGCAGCATGAGCAAATGGACTTGGAACTACTATGCCAGTTATCCTCTGAATCCAGGATGAATGGGCTGGTGTTGATTCATGAACAATTGTTATAACATTATCTGGAGTAAATGGAACTAATTATGGACCATATATATTTACAGGAAATAGTTTACATCTCTCAGGCGTTGCTGGAGATGCACTTTTGCCTGATTATTATATCACCATCACCTGAGAAGCTCCATTTCCAACATCATGACATATCCAAGTAAGTTGGTATGCAAAAGATATGGAAGGTTCTTCAGGTAGTGGAAGTTATATTTTTCATACTGCACCATCTTGTGCTGATTATGGATGTTGTAATACTGTCTATATACAAACAGGATGATCCACTCTTCCATTTCTCTATAACTGATTTATATTAAATATTACTTGATGATTTAATACTTCATTTACATGGACAATAGGAGATTATACCTGATACATTGACTGCGGACTCTGATGATCCTCAGCACTTGATATTTATAAAGGAACTGAAGAAAATTCATGAATTGCCACCTATCTTAGTTTCCATGATCTTTCTGATTTGATATTCTCATGAGATATCAGTGTGAGAGCAACACTTTCATGACAGACCATATATCTCCAAAGTACGAATCTCATAGCATTTGATATCAAAGCATTCCCTTCCAATCGTGTGTATCAATCTACAAATAATGCAAATATTTGAGTATTAAAATTCTACGATACTAATAAGAATTATATCTGAAGTAGCCAACCATTTACGCTTAATGATAATGGTACGTGAACTGTTCTCGTAAACATCGATCCTGGAATTTACTATGTATTTTTCAAATGACAATCCCACCTAGCATCATATCTTAGCTGAGTGAGTGTAGTAAGTTGAAGTATAAACACTTTTGATTTTACTACTGGCAACAACCTCTATGGCACACAAACATTAGATACTGAAACTGATGATGGATATAGATATCAGACAGCATGAGATCTCCAAAATACTGATGGAGAATATGATTTCGTTATCAATGGAAATGATATCTCTATTATGCTTTATTATACATTCCCTGATTTATCAGTCAATGTACTCGATCCAAGAAATTTGAATGGAGATTCTGCAATCAATGCATCAGATCTCAGTGTGATATGAACTAATTGTTTAATGCAAGATCCATTCGCAGTGATATGAGGAACATTCACACGACATTAATAGATCTCTTTTATATTACTATCTTTTACGAGAAGAATGAAACATCAAGTAGCTAAGTACATCAGTATATCGCTACTTACCCTCATCCTCTGAGCGGCAGTTTCTCTCGTTACTGCACAATATTATTATTTTAGTCCATCTACAACTACCACACCATATCAACAGTGATGCAATGAACAACTTGATATTATGGCAACAACTGCAAACGATATAACAGGTGCAGCTGCATGACTCCTCAGTCTGAGATTTGACCCACTTCATTTTTCATATTTTACCTGAGATAATGTAGCTGACCTTCAAGTATATCTCTTTGAAGCGAATGTTTCTACGATATTTCCAATGTATTCTAATCCACTTCTTTTCCCACAATGGATCGATACATCCAAAACTATTCTTCATATCGACCGTTATAAAAATTGAAGTACTTTCTTAGGTACAGGTCTATATGGAAAATTGTATTTTACTCCAAGATACAGTCCATTGGAATATACATGAACATTTACTATAGTCTATGCGAATGACACAATACAAACATCCTTGAGTTATGGAGGGAAAAATATTATCGATTCTTGATATCAATATAATCATCTTACGTGATATTATTATGTCTATCAGAAGCCATGTGTCGATGATCTTATAGCTCCTACTCCAACTATTTCACCAAATGGTGGGACCAAAAAATCTCATCTTAGTGGTATTCAACTGACTCTGTTAGAAAATATAGGAAATACGAATGTACCCTATGTATGGACCGGCGGGCTTCCTGGTATAGGAATACGAACAGGAAATAACCGATGAATTAATAACCAGTATGGCGTGAATTTCGATACCTTCGTTATCAGTATTTCAGGGAATAATCAGTATAGGTATTTCACAGGAGGAATGTTTTCTCCAGCAGGTACACTTTCTGCAATTCCTTCATTTAAGACGTGGCAATATCGCAATAAGAATTTTGTAGTGAATATAGATCCATCAGAACTCTTTGATTATGGTATAGAAAAAAAAATAGAAATATCATGATATGTTAGTGATCGAAATAACAATATTTCTGATATTTCAACCAGTTTCAATACACCTATTAGACCGTGGCTCATTACATGATCAACTATTCCAGCATGAGGAGCAGTTGGAGTAACAACTACCACACCTGTACGTCTTGGTATCGCTGATGATCGAGCATGAGTAAATTCCGGAACTATTATCATCACCCTCTCATGAATCAATGGAACTAATTATGGGCCATATATATTCTCCGGCGATGATCTCAATCTTTCTGGAGTACAAGGAATAGCCAATCAACCTGATTATTATATTACTATTTCTGGACATGTAACATTCCCAAGTTCATGAATTATCAGTGTAAGTGTTTATGCAGAAGATATGGCTGGTAATATTGATAATATCAATGATTATTTTTTCACAACCAAACCTTCATGTGCTGACTACGGTTGTTGTCATGATGTCTATATCCAAACAGGTACTAATCTTCCTTTCTTTTATACTTGATTTATCCTTAATATTTCATGAGGTCTTAATCCATCTTTCACATGAGCAGAAAATACCGGCTTCATAGATTGTGGACTTGGATGATCTTCAGGACTAAGTATCTATAAAGGAACTGAATACAATACAGGAATCGCTACGTATGTTAGCTATCATGATTTACCAAACCTTGTTATTTCTGGTTACAATGTCAAAGCAACACTTTCATGAACAACCTTATATCTCCAAAAAATATATATTCCTCCTGTATTGGGATGATGAGCTTGATGAGGTTGATGATGACAATTATATATAGACAATTGTCTCATTCCTAGCCAATTAGCATGTGCTAATGAGGAAGGTGAAGATTATTCTGAAAGTTTCTATGACAACACTTGTTGTGCTCTTACGACCTGACATACTGCACCGAGTTGTGATGTTTCCGACTCTCCATATAATGAAGAAATTACTGACGCATTTTTACGATGATACAATCTCAATATCACTAATAAATGTCCTATAGATACTGCTCGCCTCGATGATAATATCAAAAGAATAGAAGCAGCAAAGATGCTCTCAATGTTTACTATCCAAGTCATAGGTCTTTATCCAGATACCCATAAGCTTGGTTGTGATGCATACAATGATATTTCATCATTGACCCCAGAAATGAGATTTTATGCTCAGACTGCTTGTCAGCTCAATATTATGGGATTAGAACAAGATGGGAAAACACCTAAAAAATCCTTTGATCCGTATGATTTAGTAGATAGACCACAATTTGGTACGATGTTGTCTAGATTGGTATATGGCGACAAATATAATATCTATCCATGAGAAGAATCTCTTTATCAACGATACGAAAAACATCTTAAAGCACTCAATAGAGATGGTATCATGACCAAAATTCAAAATCCTTGGATCTTAGAAAAAAGAGCACGAGTATTAATTATGCTTCATAGAATCTATACAGAAAATCTTGTAGCACAATATCGCCTTGTAGCACCTGCTCATAATTGAGCAATTGTATTATTAGAAAATGTCTGGTAATAAATATATAAATACTTAGTGATACACCACTGCAAACGTAATCTATTGTTCTCTTGGAAACCATTAGATAATTCTTATACTATCACTGTTTTAATATTTTCATATTACTCATGAAAAAAATACTTTTTTTGATTTCTTTATGTACATTTGGATTCCTCTTGGCAGGTTGTGTACAACAACCAGAAACCTGCTCCATCGATCAGTGATTTTCTTGCGGAGCTACGACGTGAATATTAGACCTTACTGGAACTATAGATGCGGTAATGAACGCTCTCAAAAACAATGATCTCATCACGTTATCGACATTCGTTGGTGATCAATGACTCCGTTTTTCTCCGTATGAACATGTAAATACCTGAACAGATATCGTTCTCAATAGCTGAGAACTATATAATGGTTTATCGCTTTCCAGGACATTTATTCGAGGTTCATATGACGGTTCAGGAGAACCTATAGATCTACCGATTGGACAATATCGAGAGAAATTCGTCTACGATGTAGATTTCATAAACGCTCCTGAAGTGTATCATAACCAGAAATTCAAGAGAGGAAACATTATCAACAATATCTTCGACGTCTATACTGGGAAAGAAATCGTCGAATATCACTTCCCACAGATCGATCCGCAGTACGAATGAATGGATTGGAGAAGCTTATATCTCGTCTTCGAAAACATCTGAGGACAGCGATACCTCATCGGCATCATCCACGGACAACGAACAATTTAAAAAACAAATTAAAATTAAGAATAAATAATGTATGACTTGTTTCATTATGAACTATGGTAACATTTACGATAGTCCGTGAAAACAAAATCCTACATTATTCATTTTTCTTTATTCATTATTCATTATTTTTTCGTTAATTTCTCATACCCAAGTTGCCCGCATGCGCCCTTCATTTTCCTTCATAAACTATCTCTCACTGTCACGGTGATACCGCCGTCCTCCAGGATCTTTTTGAATTTCTGGATAGAAGCACTGTCGCTTTCGATATAATCGATAGCAGGGTTGGTATTATATGGAATCAAATTTACATGAGCCAATTTTTTCTTGAGGAACGCAGCCAATTGTTTAGCTAATTCTGGTTTATCAGTAACATCCTTGATCATAATATATTCGTAAAAGATTCTATTGTCAGTGGCATTGACGTATTCGCTGAGCACTCTATTGAGTTCGTCCAAAGGATATGCTTTGGCGATCGGCATCAATCTGTCGCGCAATTCTTGATTGGGCGCGTGAAGGGAAATAGCTAATTTGACAGGAATTTCATCCTTCACTAATTGCTTGATTCACGGAATAATTCATGCGGTCGAAATCGTGATATGCCTGCGAGAAAGTGAAAATCCAGCTTCTTGTCTGAGCATAATCTCAATGGATTTTTTGACATTGTCATAGTTTAATAATGGTTCACCCATTCACATAAAGACAATATTACGAACAGAATACCATGAACCATCTTCCTGCTTGCCGAATTTTTTCTTGATGTAGTTGTTCACATATAATACTTGTGAAATTATTTCATCCCGTGTCAGATTCCTTTTGAAGCCTAATTTTCACGTAACGCAGAAAGTACAGTTGATCGGACAACCGACCTGTGAAGAAATACATAATGTAATCCTATTCAGTTTTTCTTTATTGTCTTTCTGATATTTTTCGTCCTGCCAGTGGTACAAAATAACAGCTTCAATCATATACTCATCTTGTGTCTGAAATCAGATTTTGGTTGAGGTTTTATCTTCGAGTATATTCTCCACATCCAAAGTAACAACAGAAAAATGTTGATCTAAATCCTCTCTCAAATCTTTTGAAAGCGTGGTCATTTGTGCAAAATCGATATTCTGATTTTTGAATATCTCTTGGTGAATCTGCTTGATCCTGAACGGCTGAAGCTTGCGCTCCTTCACAAATTCCTGCAGTTTACCTGCGTCGAGTATGGATGGCCTTATCATAATTTTGAATATTAAATGTTAAATGTTGAATGAATGATTTGTCTATTTGTGGACTATAATAGCAATAGTTCATGCGCTTACAGAGACCATCACTGTTAGTTGTTAGTTATTCACTGTTAGTTATTTCAAGAGAGTCTTTTTATAGAACCAGCATTTTTCTCCCCCATTTAAAAACATATTTTTCTTCCGGGATCACGATCACGTATCGGTTGAAAATTTTTCGTAGGAAGTGATAATTCCTCCGTGTAATTTCGGATGACAGACAAATAATTCTGTGATAGTATGATAGATAGTCTCTAAGTCGAAAGTATTGAGTCTCTGTCCGTAAGGCGGATTGGAGACGAGGCAACCCTCGAGTGGCGGGCCGTCTAAATAGTCCTTAATATCCTTGGTTTCAAAGGTGATGAAGTCTGCCACGCCCGCATGTTTCGCGTTCTCTTGCGCTATCGAAATCATTTCCGGATTGATATCTGAGGCGATGATAGTATGTTTTTTTTCGAGTATAATTTTCTCTTTGGCTATATCGAATTCCTTGTCGAAGAGTGATTGATCATATCGTTTGAACTGCTGGAAGGCGAATTCTCTGAACATTCACGGCGCGATATTTTTCGCGATCAATGCCGCTTCGATGACGATAGTTCCGCTTCCACAGAAGAAGTCATAGAACGGTTCGCTGAATTTCCGTCATGACAAAAGAAGCAATCACGCCGCTAACGCTTCATTGATTGGCGCTTCTCCCGTTGCTTTTTTGTAGCCTCTCTTGTGGAGGGAATCTCCCGTGGTATTGAGTAATATCGAGCACATATTATTCTCTATATACACAAGTATCTCTACTGGTTGTAATTTAGGATCTTCGAAAATCTTACCGGAATTTTCAATTTTCAATTTTCAATTTTCAATATTAGTCTGAAGAAGTTTTTTTACGATGGATTTTTTCACAATACTCTGAATGGTTGGTGTACTTGTAAGCAATGATTGTTTGGTCTGTGCAGTAACAACAATCGGGTTGCCTTGAATGTAGACATTCCAATCGATTATCGACACCAAGTCAAAGAGTTGATTGAAGTCAGCAGTTATATGTTGTGCTAATTCCAAATATACTTTATTTCAGACTCTGGATCGAAGATTTATTTTGGCTATCGCGGAAAGATCTCCCTTGAAACGGACTGATGTCGGTCACGAACCGATCACCGTATATCAAGCGATCTCTATTTCTTTTTTGAGGATGGATTCTAGCCCTGTTGCGCAGGTGATAACGAATTTCATAAGATTATTTTGAATAAATCTATGGGTGAGCATATGTATTTCCTTGTACATTACCACCAAAAAACCAAACTTGACTTTTTTTATGAAAAGTATATTTTCATTTTTTTACATAAAAAATAATATAAACACAAATAAAAAAGGAAAAATACGTATGTTAAACATCTATGCAAAAATTATCGGTACAGGAAAATATATTCCTGAAAAAGTGATAACCAATGATGGGTTTCTCCAAAACACATTCTTTGATGAGAACGGACAAAAATTCCAAAAAGAAAATCAAGAAATCATCAATGACTTAGTGAAAATCACTGGTATCAGAGAACGACGATATGTACGGAACGACCAAGTTAATTCCGATATCGCACATACAGCTGCTGAAAATGCGCTACTCTCTTCTATGACCGACCCTGAGACCCTGGACTATATCATCGTAGCACACAACTTTGGTGATGTCCCGCATCTCAATCCACGTTCAGCATTGGTGCCTAGCATCGCTTCCAAGGTGAAGCAAATGCTTAACATCAAGAATCCTAACACCGTCGCTTTCGATATCCTCTTTGGATGTCCAGGATGGCTACAAGGAATGATTCTTGCTGATTCGCTTATCAAAAGCGGTGCAAAACGCATCATGATCATCGGAGCGGAAACACTTTCACGCGTTTCTGACCCCAAGGATCGTGACAGTATGATCTATGCTGATGGGGCTGGAGCAACTATTTTGGAATGTATCCAATCAGAGATGCCTGTAGGTATCATCGCACATGCTGCAAGAACAGATGCTAAAGAATATGCACAACTTCTGCGTATGGGTATGTCTAATGATCCTGATCACCAAGAATTTGAGACCTTTCTCAAAATGGACGGCAGTGCTATCTATGAATATGCACTCAATTATGTCCCCTCGGCTATCAAGGAATGCCTAGACAAAGCAAACGTTCCGCTGGAACAGGTAAAAAAACTCCTGATTCATCAAGCGAATGAAAAAATGGACGAAAAAATCCTGCAAAGGCTTTTCGCCCTGTACGACAAGAAACAGAAGGATATCCCTCAAGATATCATGCCGATGACCATAGGCTGGTTAGGAAACTCTTCCGTAGCCACCATTCCTATACTACTTGATCTCCTATTCAAGAAAGAACTAGAAGGACATAGTATCAAAAGCGGTGACATCATTATCTTCGCATCCGTAGGTGCTGGCATGAACATCAATGCAATGACCTATAGGATGCCATAAGAACACTCACGAAAGGACTCCGAATATTTGTCGGAGTCTTTTTTTATAGTTATCGAATTTTAACCAAAAATCACTTGATTTATCTGAGTAAAACTATATTTACGGCACCACTGAACTGAAATCATTACTATAAAATATGTTTATGCAACCAGAAGACAATCAAGTAAAAAACGCGATCAACAAGATTGTACAACGATTTAGGCAAGTAGATCCTAGATGGATCTGCAGCGAACATGACCAGCTAGGAATGTATATGTTCCTGACTGGGAATCAAAGGTATACCATGGAAGAAGCAATTCCTGATGTACAACAAGAAGTCGATTTTATCATCGAAACTGTGGGCTCCAACTTCCGAAAAGGTTTACCTAAATCATAAGTGTATCTGCTTATTATTCCTGCATCTTGCAGGATTTTTTTAATTGAGACGTAATAAAAAGACCAAGTACTGAGTATTTTACCACATTAAAATTGTATTTTTTTCAGAACATATATGTAAAAAACCACCCTCGCTCGGGTGGTTTTTTCTATTTATTTGTCATCGCGAGCGTAGCCTGATGATTTTAAATAAGATTGCTTCATTCCTCGCAATGGCTATTTGATTTATTTTTTGTCTGCATCTATCACTTCGCCTTCAACTGTATCACCTCATTCTTGTTTCTGTTCAATCTCTGAATCTGGATTTGGTGTAGATCCTTGCGGAGCAGCTTGGTATTTGTTGTAGAGGACGGCAAATTCGTTCTGGATCCTTTCGATCTCTTTGTCGATCTCTTCCTTGGTAACTCCTTCTTTGTCCTTCAATACCTTACCATCAGCAATGAGTTTATTCACAGTCTCTTTGTCGGCATCAGGGATCTTATCTTTTTGTTCTGCTAACATATTTTCCATCTGATAGATAAGTGCTTCCATCCTATTTTTGGATTCAACGATTTCTCTTCTCTTACGATCTTCTTCAGCAAATTTCTCTGCTTCAGCTTTTGCTTTGGTAATCTCCTCATCAGAAATATTCGTAGATCACTCTATCCTATGACTAATCTCTTTTCCTGTAGATTTTTCTTTGGCAGTGACATTGAGGATTCCATTCGCATCGATATCAAAAGTCACTTCGATCTGAGGTTGTCCTCTTCTCATCATAGGAATACCCTCGAGATTGAACATTCAGAGATCTTTATTGTCTCTTGCAAATTGTCTCTCTCATTGGACAACATGTACAGTAACTGCTGTCTGATTATCTGCTGCAGTAGTGAATATATTTTCTTTTCTTGCTGGGATAGTCGTGTTTCTTGGAATCATGACATGTGCCAATCCTCCTTCGACTTCGACAGCTAATGACAATGGAGTAACATCCAAAAGAAGAATATCTTTTACATCTCCTTGGATGATTCCACCTTGGATAGCGGCACCTTGTGCTACAGATTCATCAGGATTGACGGTAGCTTTTGGTTCAATACCAAAGATATCCTTAACAATAGTTTTAACTGCTGGCATTCTTGTAGAACCTCCCACTAGGATCACTTGATTAATTTCACTCTTTTTGAGTTTAGAATCTTCAAGTGCTTGAATACATGGTGTTTTACATCTATCAAATAAATCTTTGCACATATTCTCAAATTGTGCTCTAGTAAGTGATTCTTCTAAGTTTCTTGGAAGTCAATCTTCTCCAGTAATGATAAATGGAATAGAAATATCAACTCTCTCTACTTGAGATAATTGATGTTTTGCAGCTTCAGCTTCATTTTTAACTCTCTGCATCGCCATAGCATTTTTGGTGAGATCGATACCTTCTTTTTTCTTAAATTGTTCAACGAGATAATTGATGATTTTTTGATCAAAATCAGCTCCTCACAAATGAGTATCTCCAGATGTGGAAAGAACCTGGAATGTTCCTTCAGATCCTATTTCAAGGATAGTTACATCAAATGTTCCTCAACCAAGATCGAAGACAACAATCTTCTCATCCTTATTTTTTCCTTCACCGTAGGCTAATGATGCTGCTGTTGGTTCGTTGATAATTCTTTCAACTTTGAGTCCAGCAATCTCTCCTGCCGCCTTGGTAGCGTTCCTTTGGGAGTCGTTGAAATACGCAGGCACAGTGATCACTGCTTGCGTGATAGGAGTTCCGAGAAATTTTTCTGCATCTTCTTTTAGTTTTTTGAGAATGAATGCAGAAATTTGTTCTGGTTTATACTCTTTACCATCAATCACAATAAGTACTCATCCATCTGGACCTTCTTTAATTTCATATGGAAGATGTTCTTTTCCGACGACTTCAGAATACTTTCTACCAATAAATCTCTTGACTTCGTAGATAACGTTTTTTGGCTCTAAAATAGCCTTTCTTTTTGCAAGATCTCCGACGAGCAACTCATCTCCCTTGATATATACGACAGAAGGGGTTGTTCTTTTTCCTTCAGCGTTTGCAATCACTTCTGATTTATCACCTAACATATAGGCAACACAAGAATTAGTTGTTCCGAGATCGATTCCGATAATCTTTGCCATAATATAATGATTAAAAAATTAAAATACGTTAAGATTAAAAGATTGAATCTTTGGCTTTTTTAGTCTTCTAAATCTTTTAATTAAAAAAAACGTAGCACGTATATTATAATCATGCTACGAAAAAATGCAAGACTTTTTTAGCACTTTTTTTTTATAAGTGCTATCTCATTATCATCTCTTTTTCAACATCTTCATAATCTCAAAGAAAACGAATCCAAGACTACCTAAACCTACTATCACTAGCCGATCTCATCGTCCCAGGGCGACAAATTTGAACGCATGAGCCAATGGTGTATAATAGATTGCTAATATATGTAATCACAGGACTATCAAAATACTTCGCCATATACTCATATTGTTTTTGAGTTCCCAAATATTGTATTTATCACTTCTCACTGCAAAGACCAAGAAAAGTTCGAAGATAATAATCATAGTGATCACCAATGTTCTGGCTTTGGCTATCCCTACAACATTATTGGCATTAATATATAGTATCAATGCTACAACAGTTACAATGACACTTGCTATACTGATAAATCTCCACATATGAGATAAGATATGCTCATTTTTTTGTCTTGGTTTTCTCGTCATGATATTCTTTTCTCCTGGATCCATGCCGAGTGCTATTGCTGGAAAACTATCTGTCATGAGATTGATCCGAAGGATCTGTACTGGCAGCATCGGCAATGGAGCTCACAATACTATAGTAATAAATATTATCATTACTTCCGGGATATTTGCCGACAACAGTAATTTAACGAACTTCCTGATATTGTCATACATAATCCTCCCATATTCTATAGCATTTACAATGGAAGCGAAATTATCGTCTACAAGGATGATATCAGATGCCTCTCTTGCTACATCGGTACCTTTGAGTGACATTGCTACACCAACATCAGCTTTTTTGAGAGCAGGTGCGTCGTTGATACCATCACCCGTCATCGCTACGATATCGCCTTTTTTTTGAAACGCTTCTAGTATTCTTACTTTATGTTCAGGATTTACTCTCGCGAAGATACTTACCTTGTCTATAGTATATTGAAGATCTTCTAATGTATCCAATTCTTTGCCTTCCATGACTTCACCCTGGATACCTATCTGTTTTGCGATAGCGACTGCCGTCTCTTTATGATCTCAGGTAATCATAACTACCCTGATACCTGCTTTTTGACAAAGTGCTAATGCATTTTTGACTTCTGGTCTTGGTGGATCAATCATACCCATCAAACCGGTAAAGATGAATGCGTCATGTTCTGTATCTTGATAAGCGAATCCAAGCACCCTCAACGCTTGAGAAGCCATATGTGAATTTTTGTTCAGAATTTCCTGTTTTTTCTTATTGTCCAAAAGAATCACTTCTCCACCCAAGTAATATCGTTTACATAATTCAAGAACAGCTTCTGGAGATCACTTGAGATATTTCACATCTTCATGATGTGTTATCATATATTTTTTCTCTGAATCAAACGGTACTTCACCTATTCTTTTTTTATCCGCTATGATATTTCCTTTTTTACTCACTTCCAAAAGTGCTATTTCTGTAGGATCGCCGATATTTGGCAAAACTGCATTATTACAATTACTAGCAATCTGGAAGAGTTGTGAAAGACTTTGAGAAGATATCTTTTTGCCAGCATAATAAAATTCTTCTTGGACTTGTATATCTTTGTTGTCGATATATATATCAGTAACTGTCATCTTGTTTTGTGTAATAGTTCATGTTTTATCTGAACAAATAACAGTAACACTTCATAATGTCTCTATGGATTTGAGTTTCCTTACCAATACGTTTTTTTTGTACATCTTCTGAACACCCAAAGCCAAGACGATAGTGACCACCGCAGGTAATCACTCAGGAATTGCTCCCACTGCTAGACTCACCGAAGTAAAAAATATCTCAAAGAGATTGAGTCCTTGTATCCACCCGATCATAAATACCAGTGCAACAACAATAAGAACAATACTCCCAAGTGTAATCCCTAATTTTTTAAGATTATGCTGGAGTGGTGTTTTTGTCTCTTCTGTTTGCTGAACAACGTTTGCTATCTTGCCGATCTGAGTATTCATACCTGTCTCTACAACAACTCCCATCGCTCTTCATGAAACCACTACAGTTCAGGAAAATACCATATTTTTCTGATCTGCGATAGCCACTACACCATCAATTGCTTCGATATCTTTGTTCACAGGTATACTTTCTCCGGTAAGCGAAGATTCATCGATAGTAAACATCATTGTCTCTAATAATCTGATATCTGCGGAAATTTTATCTCATATTTCCAATAGCACAATATCACCCGGAACAAGTTCTCTGGACGATATAATTTGTCTCTTGTTATCTCTAATAACCACCGAGGTTGGTGAACTCAATTTACTAAGCAATTCGATAGCTTTCTCTGCTTTGTATTCCTGTATAAATCCCAAGATAGCGTTTACTACCAAAATCGCTGCGATAACGATGCCATCGATATTTTCACCCAGAATAAAGCTGATCGCTGTGGCAAAAATAAGCACGATCACGATAGGATCGGTGAACTGCGAAAAGAAAATTTTGAACATGCTAAATTTTTTCTCCTGATTGATTTCATTGTAGCCGTATTTTTCCAATCTCTTGTTTGCCTCTTGATGAGTCAATCATTTCTCGTTGGAAGATACCACTTTCAACACTTCTTCGGGGGATTGATTGTAGAACATTATTTTTTCAAAAACCTTATTAAACTAAAACTACCTACTCGGGTGATTTTTTCTGCTGCTTATTAATAGTATATTGGTTTCTTGGTAATTTTGCAACTAAAATGTACCTGGGTGCAATGGTCACTAGTCGCTATATAAGCTGAATAGTGAACTTACACCCGGGTGAATTTCTCCATCTTGCAACCCTTCTATGAAAAACTATAAACCAACTAATGAACGATGAATAATTAATTATGAATGATTTTGGACTTTTGTTATATCACAAACTACCGTTTTCTTACAATAGCCTTTTCCAGCGATACCGACATTATTCATTATTCATTTTTAATTATTAATTAGTTTTGATGTCCGTCTATTCTTTCTCACAAACCCAGACTTTCATACAATGTCCGCGTAAATATCAGTATAAATACATCGACAAGATCCAGGAAAAGGAATTTGAATCGAGTCCGGATCTGATTCTCTGACATAGTGTTCACGCAGCATTGGAACGATTATATAATCAAGTGAATGTCTTTAAAATCCCAACCAAGGATGATCTTTTGATGAAATTCAAAGAACAGCGAGATTACGAAATCGCTGAAGCGACGAAAGAGAAGCCACTTGAAATGAAATGAGAACAAACACTCGAAGACTACATCCGCAGAGGCATCCATTATGTAGCGAACTATTATGACAAGTATAGTCCGTTCGAAAACATCACCGTCGTCGCGACAGAAGCGTCGATCACTTTTGACCTGGAAGAACAGAAAAAATTTCGTGGATTCATCGATAGACTCGATAAAGAGTGAGAGACCTTCATCATCAACGATTACAAAACAAACAAAAATCTCCCACCGGAAAGCAAGGAAGAATACAGGGAACAATTAACATTATACGGTCTCTGAGTCCAACAGAACTATGCGAAGTATTTCAAGAATATAAAAGCCAGACTCCATTATCTGCATTTCGATTTGATGGACGAATGGGAAATCACCGATGACCTTTTGGCTACGGTCACGAAAAAATATACAGAAATAATAAACGATATAGAATTGAAAAAGTTCGAATATAATATGGGAAATACCAAAGTTTTTGAGCCGAAAGAAAATAATTATTGCAAATACTGCGAATACTATTCACTCTGTCCGCTTTTCGCACATCTGAAATTTGACGATGAAGTCATTTGAAGTGAATTGGGAGAAAAAACAGTGAAGGGATTGGTCGATGAGTACGTTGAATTGAGTAAACAGGAATCCCAGGCAAAACGTGACAAGGAACTGATAAAAAGTCTTTTGATAAATTATCTGGAGCAGCATGATCTCTTGAAGCTCTTCGGAAATACAGGCAAGATCTCTGCGAGCAAACAAGAAAACATCAGTATCGAAGATAAGGAGAAAATAAAACAAATTCTCAATGAATTGTGAGTATTGAATGAAGCGATGGAAGTCGATAGATTCAAAGTCCAAAAATTAATCAAGGAACAAAAACTCTCGCTTGAACAATTAGGAAACACTGTCACAAAGAACGTAAGCCGAACCTTGAGAGGTAGTGATCATCAAGAATAAATAGTTGCAAATCTTAGCCAAAAAACTACTATACTTTTTAGTTTTTTCTTGTATTTGCAAACAAAAACATCTTCTATGAAACAGATATTTTCTTATATTTTCACATCATTACGTACGACTCCATTTATCGGAAGAACTATTGTAGTGCTCTCGTTTTTCTTTTTGATCATCAAACTGATACTTCTTTTTTTTTCGTATGGGACACTGTTTCAAGAAACAAATTCTTCCCTCACTATAGCCAACTATTTGAGATATTTCGTCAGCGATTTTTTGGTATGTATCGTAATTCTGTGATTGGTAGCCATCAATGCGTTAGTAAAAAACATCCTTTTAAAACTTCTAAACAATATCATTATATGTTGAATATTTTTGTTGTTTGTTCTCGACATCTTCACAATGTATTTTTTTCATAGCAGAATTTCTCTCTTTGATATCAAACAATTCGTCACTCCTTCATTGGAAGATTTTTTTTGATTGGTTATCAGTAGTATTGTAGTATTGTGTATACTCATAATACTAACATTCTTTATCGTACAGAGTAAAAATTTCAAAAAAAACCAGAGACTCCTATTAGGGATCTATTTTGTTCTTTTCGCATTTGGATGCTTCTGAGTAGGAATGTACACACCGGGAGGATTCAAGGGATTACCTGACAATATCCTCTCTATCAACCTCTCTGCGATCATAGATCAGATGAATGAAGTTTCTGATACACATATCCCTGATATCTATGAGAAATTTTTTGGTAAAAAGAAAGGTCTTGGTCAACAACCAAATATTATTGTACTTTTTGCAGAATCGTTATCACCTATAGACTCATTAAGAGTGGGTGGTGTGTATGATAATCTACCATATTTTGATATGATACAAAAACAGTGAATAACATTCACCAACTTTATCAATAACTGATGTACCTCTGACACAGCTCATATTGCATTATTGTTGTGAATAGAACCGATTAAACTTTTTGGATATAGTGTAGGCGCTTATTCCTGATACAAAAGCTTCACCGAAAGTTTGCCGAATTTTTTCAATAAACAAGGATATTCTTCTATTTTTGTAAGTTCGGTGGATATCAATTTCCTGGGACAGAAAAATTTTTTACAAAATATAGGGTTTTCACAAATTATGGGAGAAGATGCTTTTTCTGGTGAAAAACATTATGTTTTCGGTGCAGCACCTGATCAAAGTCTCTATACCAAAGCATTGTCGATCATCAACACACAAACTTGATCATATTTCCTCGTCTTGCAAAATATTTCATTCCACAAACCATATAATACGCCTTATGGCAAAACGGAAGCTGATGCACTTAGATATGCCGATAAGAGTCTCTATTATTTCTATTTGCAATTAAAAAAATCCTGATTTTTTGACAACGGTATCCTCGTCATCGTGAGCGATCACAGAAAGATGGAAGGCCTCCAAAAATGAGAAAAGGACGCACTCGGAGAATTTTGGTATACTAAATGATTGGCAACAGTCATCGGAACAGGTATTGTGACTGGAAGTATTAATAGTAATATCATCCAACATACAGATTTTTTCTATAGTCTAAAATATCTTATAAGTAAGGGTCTTGTAAATGTCTCCAAAATTTTCAACAATATTTTTTCCACCAACAATAAAAGAAATCGATGAATTGTTTATTGTCGCTATTTCCAAAAAAACAACAAATATACTATAGTCAAACCATCATGATGAGTTGTATTCAATAATCTCTCTGATATTAGTATGACCCATCGTTTTATCTATAAATATCTCTCATCATATATTACCTTCCAACAATGATCATGAACCATGGCTACGGGCAACAATATAGTCATCATCGCACATCAATGATCACCTATAGATACACCAGAAAATTCTTTTGAGGGATTTCAGCTTGCAAAAAAGAATTGAGCACAATGAGTAGAAATGGATGTCTCGTATACCAAAGATAAACAACTAGTTGTTGTGCATGGCGAACAGATGTGGGCTACACAATCATGTCAAAAGAAAAAAATAGGAAACTATACGTTGGCATATATTCAAGAACACTGTCCGCTCAAAAATGGCGAACCGATCAGGACATTGGAAGATATGCTCAAATCTATCGACGGTATGTTCGATTATTATTTCATCGATATCAAGGTCTATGATAACAAGGATGCTGAACAGCAAGTAAATGATGCTATAGCTGTCGTCCAAAAACTATGAATGCAGGATAGGGTTATTTTAAGTAGTTACAATAGAACAGTAAATTATATTCTCTGATCACACACAAATATCATTGCTGCACGGGATACTTTTGACATCAATGATCTCTCTGCAATCAGTCATGTTAACCATCAATATTTCATGACGCCATATATCAATATCACAGGAAGTCTTATCCAAGAAGTAGAAGATATCGGAAAAAAATTTGTCACTTATACGGTAAATACGACTGGCGATTTAGAACAATTATATCATCAATGAGTCCGCATGGTTATGACGGATAATGTCCCTCTCTTAAAAAATTGGGCAGATAGATATTTATGAGAATAAAAAAACTCCGCTGGTGCGGAGTTTTTTTGTACTAAAATATCTTAGTATTGTTCGCATTTCACAATGTAATAATTTGACTCGTGATCACAAGAAGGACATCTTGCAGGAGGAAATTTTCCTTTGTGGACATATCCGCACTTGGTACACATCCATTCCACGTCCTCGGCTTTTTGAGCTAATGTGCCTGCCTTGAGCTGATCGTACAACGCCTGATATCTCGCTTCATGATGTTCTTCAGCATGAGAGATAGCTCTGATTCTGGCAGCTATTTCAGGGAATCATTCTTCTTCTGCGATCTTGGCGAATTCTGGATACAAGACTTCATGTTCGTGATTTTCTCCGTTGATGGCGTATTGGAGATTGTCCAATGTCGTTCATTTTTTGACGAATGCGGGGGTATCTACCACTACTTCATCCATATCCTCGCCCATTTTCTCTTTAACCATTTGGATCATCTTAAAAAATCGTGATGCATGTTCGCGTTCTTGTTCAGCGGTCTGTTCAAAAATTTCTGCGATCTGGAGATATCATTCTTTCCTTGCAGCACTTGCATAGATAGCGTAACGATTCCTCGCTTGTGATTCTCCCACAAAAGCCTTAGTAAGATTTTCTAATGTTTTTTGCATGCGTAACTGTTTAACAAATAAAATGTAATGTATTCGCTTACATGAATACGATGTATATTTTTATCATTACACACGAAGTGCAAATTACATCTGTCTAGTATATACATTACGAACAAAGTTCTTATAACTATTAATGAGTAATGTAGTATTTTTGGTAAGAAATACCAGTCTTTTTGTAGGAAAAAATCTATATCGTCAACTTACGACAGAACTTGTCAAAAACAATAGGTAAGACCTAATATATATCAATTTTCCATAAAACGAATATTATTCTGAAATACGAATCACGACCTCATGTTTCATCTCCCCTTTCTTTTTTCTTATCCCCTTTTACTATTTAATGTCAACATATTATCTCAAATAATAATTCCCTCAGGTTGACATAAAAAACGTTTATACCTATAAACACTTGCAATATAGGAACTAATAATAATTTTGGTATGTGATTGTAGAATTTTTGTTTTTTATATTTTCTCAAAATGACCATGCACAAGTTTTTTAGGAACTTAATCATCTCAGTAGTAGCGTTAGTTTGCTGAATTGCTTTTTATTATGTAAAGCATAATGTATATGCATCAAGTTGTGCTGATGCCACACTATGATGACAAGCGGTTTGCGAATCAGTATGAGGCGGTGGAATTTGTATGTGGACCGGTGGTGTATGTACAGAAATTGGATGATGAGGTGGCGGATTCCCTTGATGGGATGTTATCTATGGACAAATAGGAACAATGCTTTCTAGCCAATGAATCATGAACAATTTCAATCTAGTTACTAATAGCAATGTATCAAATTTCACAGGACTCTATTTTGCCAAAATGTCTGGTAGTGATGAACTAGGTAGAATTATATTCTATACTGGACTTGACTTAACAGATACTGGAACACAAAATTTTCTTTCAGGTGAACTGCCAAATTCTATCGGTATGGAACAATGAGAAATATGGTTCAATCCAGGATCTGGTTTTGAAGGAAAAAATGCTACATTGATAATGCATGTACCAGATTTCCGAGCACCATATTTGGATGATATGGATGCGAATGATTTTTATGTCAGAGAAGGAAGTGGCGGAGCATTTACAGGAAATGGTATGATCACCAATGTTACTTCATGATGAGTATGTACAGCTTGACTATTTGGTTGTTCAGTTTTATTGGATGTAGGACACTTCACTATGTTTGGCATCAAACCTATCCTCACTCAAGTACATATACAATCTAATGCAGGAACTGGTGTTCGATCATGAAATATCATATATCTTTCTTTTACAGGCAGTGAAGCTTTGACAGGCGTTACTGTTACTATTGCAGGTAATATAGCCAATCTTCAATGATGAGGAACTACTCGATATGCATCATGAATATTGACAACAGGAGGAGTAATAGGTAGTAGAGTACCATTTACTATTAATTTTAGCGACTATTACAACAATAGCGGAAATATTGTAACATGAACAACTGATAGTTCTTATGTAAATTATCGATTAGCTTCTACTGACGCAACATTAAGTGCTTTGTCTATAAGTACAGGAACTCTTTCTCCTACCTTTAGTAGCGGTACAACATCATACACTGTTACCTATCCATATTCATTTACTGGTACAGTAACTATTACCGGAACTAAAAATCATGCCTATGCTTCTATCTCTTCAGGAAGTTATAGTTTATCACTTCCTACTGCAGGCAGTACAGGAAGTATGTTTATCACTGTACAATCACAAAGTGGCAATACTTCTACATATACCGTAAATATTGTAAGAGCTGCCGCTTCTACTGACGCTAATTTAAGTAATTTAACTATAAGTACAGGAACTCTTTCTCCTACCTTTAGTAGTGGTACAACATCATACACTGTTACCTATCCATATTCATTTACTGGTACAGTAACTATTACCGGAACTAAAAATCATGCCTATGCTTCTATCTCTTCAGGAAGTTATTCATTAGCACTTTCGACCAAATGAAGCACAGGAACTATGTTTATTACCGTAACTGCAGAAAATAATTCTACTAAAACATATACCGTAACTATAATCAGAATGCCTGCTTCTACGGATGCTAATCTTTCATCACTCACTCTTAGTACAGGAACTCTTTCTCCTACGTTCGCTAGTGGCACAACATCATATACCGTACAAATGCTTTACTCATATATCGGCACTATAACTTCTACCCCTCTAGCAAGCAATGCATATGCCACACTCAGCGGTACGACATCTCTCAGTCTTTCTTCTGCTGGTAGCACAGGTTCACTTAGCATACTTGTAATTGCAGAGGATGGTACAACAACCAAAACATATACTATAGGATTTACTAGATCTACTCCTCCTGCCGTAGCAACTACTAGCATCAATGGAACAGTAAATGTTACGTGATGATCTGCATATCTTTCTGGAGCAACAAGCACATGAGCAACATTTACTAGCACAGGAACATTGCATATCATATGAGATACTACCAATGATTACATAGAACTATCTGTTAGTGGAGTAATCATTACTGCCGCATGAGGAACACGAGATTGAGTATTGCTTGCACCTAATGATCTTATCAGTGGTGACAATAATAACGCTACCACGACAGAATTATGATTGAACAGTTCTACCAATACGGTACTTCTTACTGTTCAAGCATGATCAAATACTGACTCTCTTATTGTCACCGGCGGATATTTCAATCTAAGTTTCGTAGTCCCTGGATGAACAGCTGGCAATGTATTAAAACTCTATAGATCTGAAAACGGATCTACATGGACTGCAAACACTCCAGATGCAACCTGTACATTGACCACTAATTTAGTCTGTGGTTTCAGAACTGATCACCTCTCATATTTCACTACAGTAAAAGAAACTACTAGTAGTGGTTGAAGTTGAGGAGGTGGAAGTAGTTCTACTACATACAATACAGGAGATACTACTACATGAACGATCTCTAGATGAAGTGGAAATATAGTATGATCTCCATATCCTGACGAATGGAATTTTGCATATCTCTACGCATATGACTTATGAATAACCACTATGAAAACTATCCAACAAGCAAATATGGAAGGTAATCTCATCAGGATGCATATGGCGAAAATGATGGTCAATTATGCTATCAAGGTTTTGGGAAAATATCCTGATACTTCATTATCATGTGAATTCGATGATATTGCGAATGAGACGACGGAAATGAAAAATTATATCAAACGAGCATGCCAGCTCGGACTCATGGGACAGGGAATCACACATTTCGATCCGAGATGAGAAGTAACGAGAGCACAGTTTGGCACTGTACTTTCTAGAGCAATGTACAATAACCAATATGAATGATGAACGCCATATTATCTCAATCACCTCAATGGATTACAATCAAAAGGAATTATTACAAATATCGATCCTAACCTCAAAGAAATAAGAGCATATGTCATGCTCATGATGATGAGAGCAGCTAAAAAATAAAAAAACATAAAAAGTGTTGTGTACACACAACCACAAAAAAACTCCGCAAATCTTAGTGCGGAGTTTTTTTTCTCTGGAAGTATTTATATCATTCACGAACAAACAGATAAATCATTCCACCAATAATAGGAAATAATCGATCTACCAATCTCATGGGTCAAAATTTGAAATATGAATGGATAATCGGCATATAGATGAGTACAAGAATCAAAGAAAGTGATATTCAGAAGGCTATCAATAATTTTTTGTTTGATCGGATATATGAAGTGAATACTGATTCCTTACCTGCCCTACGTGAAAGGATGTTGGCAAACTGACAGAAGATAATACTCGTATAGGTTATCGATGTCGCCACCGGGTATGCACTAAGCGTCTCCTTGAATGTCGCGAATGTGTATCCATGAAAAAGGATATAGAAGAGATAGTTGGCGAATGCTATGAATCACATAAGTATACCAGAGATCAACAAATCTATGATGACTGGTTTTTTGATGATATGATCATATACATTTCTCGGTCATTCCTTCATCAGATCTTTTTGTGGAGGATCCCATGTCAATGCTGTCAAAGGTCCCATCTCTCCCATCATATCTATGGCCAAAATCTGAAATGGACTGATGGCTATCGGTAATCATCGAAGCGCATTCATAGCTAATGATGGTAAAACCGTAAAAAGTTCTCATCCATTTGAAGTAATACAGGCAAGTATGGTTTTTTGGAGATTATGGAAAATAATTCTTCCTTCTCTAATTGCATAGACAAGTGTATGAAAACTATCATCAAGTAATACTATTTCCGAAGCATCTTTGGCTACATCTGTTCATACTCTTCCCATTGCCACTCCTATATCAGCACTCTTGAGTGCAGGCGCATCGTTGATACCATCACCCGTAACTGCTACTATATTGTGTGTTTTTTTCAAAAGATTTACGACTCTCAATTTATCTTCTGGTGATGTCCTGGAAAAAATAATAGGTCATGGCTGCATACATATTTGCACTAACTGAATATCGGAAATATGTTTGAGCTGTTCACCTGCGATCATTTTGATATGATTATTGGTTTCCAATCCTATACGTTTAGCTATCGCTTCAGCAGTAATACCGTAATCACCAGTTATCATAATCACCTTAATCTTAGCTTCATCAGCCGCTTTGATGGCTAATGGAACCTCTTCTCTCGGCGGATCAATAATACTGGTACATCATAAAAAAATGAGCGAATGTTCTACATCATTCCACTTCATGGATTGATTGTATTGGTCTAATGGTTTGTATGCTATAGCCAGATTTCTCATAGCAGCTTCTGACGTGGTATTGATATATGTTTCTATTTTTGTTTTATCACTTTTATTTATTTTTCTCACGTTCTTTCCATCAAAGATATGTGTACATTTATCAACGATACTTATTGGTGATCATTTGACATACAGTATTTTTTGTGCATCTATCTCACGTACTGATGACATCATTTTCCTTACAGAATCGAAGCCATACTGATGCAATTCTTGGTATATGGTATCATTTTTTTCTGTATCTATACCTGCCTTCTGGGCTAAACTTATCAATGCTGCTTCTGTGGGATCTCCGATAGCATATCGTGAAAAGTGTTCTTCGTCCGGCGGATTGATTTTTGCATTGGATGCCATAAACAATGCATTGAAAAAATGTTTTCGTATGCTAAAAAATGTTCTATCTACCTGTTTGTGAGATTTCGCATCCAGAATATTTCCTTTGGGTTCATACCCATCTCCTTCGATATCATAGATATGAAATCCAAGTAACATATGCTTGACGGTCATTTCGTTTTTTGTAAGCGTACCTGTCTTGTCTGTGCAGATTACATTGACACATCCAAGGGTTTCTACAGAAGCTAACTGTTTGACCAGTGCCTTGTTTTTTGCTAATCTTCCTGCAGCAAGTGATAATGCTATACTTACTTGTGCAGGTAATCCTTGTGGAATCATTGCAACACAGATTCCTATAGCAAACATGAACGATTCTTTCAGTGAAAAATGTGCTAGTAGAGAAATGATGATCAATATCACTCACAAGATAAGTGTTCCTATGGTAAGTTTTTTGGCGATGTTCTTCATCTCATTTTGTAATGGTGTGCTTTCTGGTACTTGTTCTTCGGACAGACTTGCTATTCTTCCAAGCTCGGTATTCATACCTGTAGCAAACACAACACCTCGTGCATTTCCTGTAGCTACCGTCGTACCCATCCAGACACAATTATTCCTTTCTGAGATAAGTACATCTTCTCATGGTATCTCATGCGTGAATTTGTTCTGTGGATTGGATTCTCCGGTCAGTGAAAAATCATTCGTCTGCAGTTCTGATTCCTTGATGATTCTCATATCTGCAGGGATACTATCACCTTCTTCGATATATACGATATCGCCTGGCACCAAATTTTCTGATAATTCTTCTATAAGTTTTCCTTCTCTCTTGACCTTAACATTTGGATGGAGCATCTTTTTGAGTGATTCCATGATTCTTTCTGCTTTCGCTTCCTGGAGATAGCCTATGATTGCATTGATCAAAATAATGATGGTCAAGATCGTTGCTCACCTGAAATCCTGGAGATAGATTGAAATAGCATCGCTCACAATCAAAAGGATAATCAGTATATCTTTGAATTGTTTGAAAAATCTCAAAAAAAATCCAGGCTTCTTGAATCAGAGCAGGATATTTTTTCCATATATCTTTTCCCTTATAGCAATCTCATCTTTTTTGAGACCATCAAAAGATGTCTGTAAAGTAGATAATGCCTCCTGAGGAGAAAGTTTGTAGTAGCCGTCTTTTGCAAATTCCATATATTTCTACAGACATAAAAAGACATACTTATTATAGTCCGAATCTATATTTTTGTCAAATATCCTTTTTAGTTGAAAGCATGGAACAAAACACTACCATATGAGTATATATTTTATCCCTTATATATAGTAGTATGAAAAACATTGCTTTGATAGGAATATGTGCTGTAGCATTTTTTGCAGGTTGCACCCAATCACATCCAATAAACAATCTAGATAGTTTCGCTCAATGTCTAACTCAAAATGGCGCCATCATGTATGGCAGTGAAACCTGTCCACATTGTCAAAAACAAAAAGAGATGTTTGGAAAAAGCTTTCAATACATTGATTATGTAGAATGTACCAAGGAATTTGAGCGCTGTGCTGACCTCAAGGGTGTTCCTACCTGGAAATTTAAGGATGGAAGCCAATTGGAAGGACTTCAAGAATTCTCTACACTTGCTAAAAAGACAAATTGTACGCTTCAGTAATGTGTGGTAGTAATAAGGATAAAAAAATACCTACATGTATTTTTCATTGGTATAGGCTTAGCTCAAAGACATATGTACATAATTTTTATGAGAGAATAATACCATATGGTATGTATTTAACATTGTATTTCCTATATATATGAAACAATCTATTAGGACATGAATAAGTTTTGGTATCACTTCAGGTATTATCACTACCTTATGATTGATGGTAGGTTTGACATCATGAACATGATCCGAAATGGTAGTTATCGGATGAATACTAACTATCGCTGTTGCGGATGCTTTTTCTGATGCACTTGGCATCCATCTTTCTGAAGAATCAAAAAAAAACAATAATGATAGTATGGTACGGAAGTCCACGATAGCCACATTTTTTTCTAAACTAATATTCGCCTTGACGTTTATTATTCCTATAGTAGTCTTTCCACTCAAAACCTGAGTGATCATAAATATCGGACGATGATTTTTAGCAATCATCTTGCTGACGTATCGAATCATAAAAAACAAAGGATGAAATATGGTACACGCTATACTTGAGCATCTGAGCATTACCATCGGAGTGATTATTATCACCTATTATATAGGTAGAGGTATCGCTCATGTATTTGGTACATAATTTATCTGTATATAATTCTATGAATAGCATCAAAGCAAAAGTCATCAATCGTCAGATGTTGACAGAAAATGTCATGGAATTTACTATTGAAACTTATCAAGAAATAAAGGTAATCCCTGGACAACGAGCACTTTTTCTTTTTGAGGATGAACAGGGTCCTTTTCAAAGAATTTATTCTATTGTTGATCAAGATACAGATAATGATAAAACAATGCTCATCTTCGCCATCAAATTGTCCGAACATGGAAGATGAAGTTCTATAATCAGAAAAACACAAATAGGAAGTGAAGTTCAGATCAAAGGAGTTTTTGGTAATTTTGTATTACAAAATACCCCACTTCCCAAAGTATTTATCTGAACTGGTGTAGGGATTATACCACTTATCAATATGGCAAAATACTGTACAACTGATAAACAACTGTTCTTCTCCGTATCACTTAAAAAGGATCTCTTTTATGAAGACAGGATAAAGAAGATCCATGGTTTGGGGTATGAAATCTATATTTCCAAGGAAATTATTCCCGGGTATGCATCATGAAGGATCGATCTTGTCAAACAGCATTTTTCTCCAAATACGGAATTTTATATCTGTTGAAAACCTGAAATTGTCGATGATATTATCAGTAAGCTTACTCTCCTAGGGTATAAAAGGATCTATACTGAAAAGTTTTAAAAATGTGATAAAAACGCTTGATTTTATTCTAGATATCTCTATATACATTCCACGAAGTTTTTTTTGTTATTGTGGGAATTACGGACACGCGGACATGATGTAATTGGTGTAGCATAGCAGACTTCAGCTCTGTTCGTACGGGTTCAAGTCCCGTTGTCCGCTACTTATTTCCTCAATAATATAGTATGGCGAAACAGATCATTATCGGATTACTTATTGTAGGATTATGATGAGTCGTTGTCTATTTCTCTGCATATATTGCAGATATCTTTGGCACGATTGATCGATTTGAAAGAAATCTCTGAGGCACAAGAAATGGTTTAATCCTTTTTGGCTTTGGTATTATTCTTATCTGACTTTTGGTTTTGTTTGGTGTCATACCTACAAGTTCTCCTACAGAACATATTGGAAGCTTTACCACTGCACCAGTGGTTCAATAATCTAAAGGTGACGGGGAGATGGCAGAGCGGTCAATTGCATCAGACTGTAAATCTGACGCCTCACGGCTACGTAGGTTCAAATCCTACTCTCCCCAAACTTAATGAATAACTAACAGTGAAAGACTAACAATGGACGGCTGTATCATCACTCACTATTGTCCTGACAATAGTCCATACTAAAGACATTCCATCTATATATTAATTGTTAATTATTAATTGTTAATTTAGTATGGGCCCTTAGCTCATTTTGGTAGAGCACCTGCTTTGCACGCAGGGGGTGAGGGGTTCGAATCCCCTAGGGTCCAAATATATGTAACTTCCCTCTTAGAAGCTACGCTCCTGTAGTTCAATGGATAGAACAACAGCCTTCTAAGCTGTGGATCCAAGTTCGATTCTTGGCAGGGGTAATTAAAATTACAAATTCAGAAGTACAAATTGATGATGTATGATCATCAGGTAATTTGTAATTGAGAATCTGTAATTTATCATTCATTCCGTGCTCTCGTCGTCTAGCGGTTAGGACATCACCCTCTCACGGTGGAGATCGCGGGTTCGATTCCCGCCGGGAGCGAACTAAAACATCAAAAGTAATGCTTCTTATATGAAAATCGTGGATTTGATTCCCGTCGAGAGCGAACATATTTATTCTCTTATATGTATATGGACACAAGACCAACTAATGCTTTCAACAAAGATAGAGTGTTTACGGTGTATTTGAATGAACAAATCAAAGCACCAAATATCATTATTATCAATGAGGATGGGACGAATTTATGAACATTCCCGAGAAAAAGAGCACTTGAAATAGCTGAAGAGCAAGGTAAAGATCTAGTCCAAATGAGATATGACGCAGAAACTATGACATCAACAGTCAAATTGATGGATTATGGGAAATACATGTATCAAAAATCCAAAGAAGACAAAGAAAAAAAGAAAGCACAAAAGCCTAACACACTTAAAGAAATAAAGATCAATTATGCAATCGGAGAAAATGATCTTCAAATGAAATTAAAAAAAGCTATAGAGTTTTTGAAAGATAGATATAATGTTAAATTCTTCATCAAACTGAAAGGTAGAGAAAAAATTTATACAAATAAAGCAATAGAAAAACTCATAAAGATAAAAAATGACTTGGCGGAATATGGAAAATCACAATTCGATACTCCCAAGCAAGAAGCCCAATGATATAGTATCATTTTATTCAGTAAATAGTTAGTATGGCTAAATGATTAAAGACTCACTCATGAGCAGCAAAAAGATTCAAAATCACTAAAGGTAAAAAAGTGTTGTTCAAAAAAGCATGTAACAATCATCTTTTGACAAATAAAGGAAACAATAACAAGAGAGATATGTATGGTAAATCATTATCAAAGACATATGTAAAAAAAGTGAAACATTTATTTCCTTATAACTAACAACTATTATGGTAAGAGTGACAAATGGTCTTCAAAGACAAAGGAGACATAAGAAATTCATCAGACTTGCAAAAGGATTTAGACTTGGAAGATCTAATGTTTATAAGCAAGTAAGATTGGCATTAGTCAAACAATGACAGCATGCATACAAAAATAGGAAAGAAAAGAAAAGAGATTTTAGAAAGCTCTGGATCGAAAGATTGTCTGCTGCTATCAGAGAAAAATGATGATCATATAGTAGATTCATTGGAGGTATGACTGCAAAAAACATTATGCTCGATAGGAAAGTGCTTTCCAATATCGCTGTAGCTTTCCCTGAAGTGTTTGACAAAATATATGCAGAAGTTGTAAAATAAGACAACCGCAAGGTTGTTTTTTTCTGCCCGGATGGCGGAATTGGTAGACGCACAGGACTTAAAATCCTGCGGTAGTAATACCGTGCCGGTTCGATTCCGGCTCCGGGCATATAATAAAACTTGTTACCTTGTAGCCAATAACGAACCCACCCAAGCTCTCAAAGTGCTTATGTGACGGCCTGTACCGCACTAATATAATGTGGTACCCTATTCCAGCTACGAGTCACCCCTTTAGACGTCGAAATGAATGCTTTGTAAGACGTGTAATAACGTAAAAAAAAGTTGTTATAGCAAAGTAGAATTGTCAGTAGATTTCCAAAAATAGAATTGTCAGTTTTATCTTGATACAAGTTTCGTGAATTGTAGCTCATGCGATCATGAGAATATCTTTATATGACCGTACATTGATTCTTTTATAGT
>CAZBWI010000051.1:0-12372 GCA_964495825.1 uncultured Candidatus Peribacteria bacterium
CTATAAAAGAATCAATGTACGGTCATATAAAGATATTCTCATGAGCGCATGAGCTACAATTCACGAAACTTGTATCAAGATAAAACTGACAATTCTATTTTTGGAAATCTACTGACAATTCTACTTTGCTATAACAAAAAAATTGCTTGTTTGAAAAATGGAAATAATTACCATAAACTTACCTCTATTCTTAATATATAGTAATGAACATGAAAAAATTCGGAATTAGTCAGGAAAAGAAAAAATCACGAAAATACTATCTTAACTATCTCAATGGAACATTTCTCATCCTCATTATGTTGTGTTTCATCATTTTCACGTTCTTTGCAAAGATCAGTAATATGATGTTCAGCAAAAACAAAATTGATGTCTTCAAAGAAGATCTCGGACAGATAGCGTTTTATATGCGAACTATAGATAAAGAGCTTTCGAAGTTCCTGGTAACTCTAGATGAAATAGTACAAAGTTATCAAAAAGGTGAAAATATTTTCATCACCAAAGAAAAAGAAATCGATGAATGTTTACAATATATAGAAGAAAACAAAGAATATCTAAAAAAAGTTGGATTTTCAAACTATGAAGGAATTATCAATCTACTCTCCGATCTCAAAAAACACAAAAAAGAAATCTTTGAATTATTGGGCAAAGATAAACCGTTTAATTATCTTGTAATCCTCCAAAATACAAATGAAAAAAGACCGAACGGATGATTTTTTTGATCATTCGCATTCATCACAATCGACAAAGCACATATCAAAAACCTCGAAATCATAGATTCATATTATCCGGATTTTATCGCATACAGAACACGTATCACTGCACCTGAACGAACTAAACCATTTTTGCCGGATCGCAAAATAGGTTTTATCGCAGGAAACAAATTTGGATTCAGTGATATTGACGGAAAAAATCTGAAGGAACTCTATGAATTGATGTTTAATAAGACATACGAAATGCAAAAAGTTGAACAAACAATGCAACCAGATCTATACAACAAAGTATTACATCAAAATATCAAAGGAGTAATATTCATCAGATCTGATCTTTTAGAAAATCTCTTCCCAACATTCAAACAAAATATATGGGAATGGCAATTTCTCAATGCCTCGATCGATCTCATCAGAAAAGAAGTACGTGGAAATAAGAAAGAATTGTATATCAAGGAAATCAAAAAATATTTCAACAATCAGCAAGAAAATATTTTGAAAAATATCATAAACAGATTTGACGAAATCGCAAACAGACAATATATCACAATGTATTTTTCTAACGTTTCGACAGGATTTATAGACGCATTAACCAAAAATAATCTGACCAATATTTTCGATGCGAATCATATCTATTTCCGAGATACAAATGTAGGTTACAATAAAATCGACGGATTTGTGACTAAACATATCCAAATTTTCGATGAACAAGGAATTATACAAAAAGACAGCAAAAGCGATATTGTAGATATCAGCAACCTCCAAAATGGAAAATATACCATCGTCATCTATTACAAATTCCAGATACCGTCATTCTATCCAGAATTCATCAAGAATATGGAGAAAAAATATGAAATACAGATCACCGACAGAGAGATGGCGATTTTGGGATTAAAATCAGGTGTCTATGATGAACCAGGACAAGGCAAAGTCAGGAAACGATGGGAAACAAAAGCAACTGTCTACTTTCCAAAATATATCACAATAAAAAATATAACAGGAGATATTTATTATCAAGCACCATTTACTCCACCATTTGCAAACGGAATCTTCTATCAGGCTGGTAGCATAGAAAACAACAGTCTAAGAACAATAACAATGGAGATAGAAATCAAAAAATAACATATCACGCATAATTTTACAAAAAAGAAAAGATAATAAGAAAAAAAAGTCGGTGATTTCTGGCTTTTTTTAAAGTTTTAAAATATAATCAAAAAAGTTTTTAATGTACTGCAAGCCATGGAAAATATCTATACTACATCACCACTTTCCAAGGAAGATTTACAAGAAAAGCGAGATTTTCTCGATAAGAAAGAAAAAGAATTAAGAGAAGCACTTGAGAAAGGAAAGCAAAGAGAGGAAGAGCTTAAGCAACGTCTTGGAGAGATTCAGGAGCAGATACAGCAGATAATCACATCTCCAAATATATCCAAAAAAAAGAAACTACGAATACCCAAAATGATGGCAATGCTTTGATTGATAAGCATACTTTTGATGGGAAAAAATATAGGAGAAACAAAAAAACAAACAAAAGATAAAGAATCAATAAAAAAAGAGGTAGTCTTATCAGAAAAAACAGAAATAAGCATACCTAAAGATACTGTAGTCATAAAAGAAATTCCAGTTCATGAAGAGCAAATCGTACCAGAAAAGAAAAAAACACCGGAATTCACAGTAACCATAAAAAAAGATCCACAAATATACCACCAACAACTAAAAAATAATGATATAGAAAGAACATATGAAGAGGTTTTTTCGCTCATAGACAAAACTGATCCTAAAATAGATCAAGACAAATATACACATCGAAACGCATTATCAGCAGAAGAAAAAAATATAGTAAAAACGCTGTATACACAGCTAGTAGCAACTAACAACGAAAATGAAATCAAAGCAATCATCAACAAAATAAATGACATTAAGATCCTCAGAGGGACTAGAGATATATGTGTCAAAAGCATCTATATCCTAAAAAAAAAGAAAAAAGATATCAGCTATCTTCAAGGTATATCCCAGCAAACAGTGAGAAGAGAATATCAAATCATCAACCAAAAAATTTTAGAAGCTCAAAACATCATCCAACAGTATGTCATAGAACCAAAAACATTTTCACTGGTACCAATGGCAGGACGAGAAAACGCAAGCGATCTAGATGATAAAAAATGAACATTACAAGTACACTATATACTCAACAACCATGAAGAAGAAATAGGGAAAGTAAGCTTTGATAATATAGGAAACGTATTAACCAAAGAAATCAGAAAAAAAGAGAAAATATATGAAATATCCCAGAAATGAACAAATATTTACATCACAGAAAAAAGTATAAACAGTAATCAATAATAATTATATATATATTTCAAAAAAAGAGAAGTAAATATATCGATAAAAACAAGATTTTTTGACTTTTTTAGCTTCAGGAATATACTTATCATAAGTAATTTTATTATCTCACATCATAGCTATGGCAAACATAGAAACACTCAAAACCAAAGAATCCACACTTGAGGAGGAAATCAATGCTACCTTAAAAGAATTTTCCGCACAAGAGGCATTATTAAAAAGCGAAGTGATGAATAATAACAAAGATCTCAGACCACAAACCAAGGAAGAAATGGAAAAGTATCTCAACAGTGGAAAACTCAAAGACAGAGTAGAAAAATATATCCAAATCAATGGAGAAAAGATAACAGTTTCCCAACTAACAATAGATACAAGAGATGATACCTCATTTTTCACATTAAAATTCACAGTAAAGTTAGAAGGAAAAACCTTTCCCATAACTTCATATTTCCAAATTATGAAAGAGCCTAACAATACATATTTCAAATTCATAAAAAACCCAAATATTGAAAAAGAGATAACACAGAAGGAATTATATGACCATAATGGGGAAAAAGAATTCATCGACGATGTAGGCGACTATCATGGAGGGAAAATGTATGACATCAACATTGTAAAGACAGCAAACAAAGGCATCGATATTAGAATAGAGGAAAATGAAAGAAAAACGAAAGAAAAAATCTTAGAAAAGATCAAAAAATATGAACTCACGTGAAAGTTCAAACCGGAAGATTTCGTGGATGAATCATTGGAAAATACCAAGATAGAGACACTTCAGTATACTCAACTCTGAAGAGAAATAAAAGAAGTCACCGAGTGACCAAAGAAAGGATACTACAGATCTATCTTCATCAGAGAAGGAGAAAAATATAAGGAAATCGGAAAAGTATATTTTGATGAGAAAGGAGAAGTAGATGTAACAGCAACTAAGAAAAACAAAAAAGATCCAGAAATACTTGGCATGACACTAAAATTAACGATAGATACAAACAAAAATATTTTCAGCTTTGATAATATATCAGAATTAAAAGAAAGAATAAAACAACAAAGAGAGATTTTAAAAACCTATATCCAGAATTCTGAATTCGGAGACAATACGATTTTCATAGGATTCAACAAAAACAACGGAATCGATCGAACACAGACAAAATTATTAGGGCTCAAACTTGCCGACGATATGTATACTTTCAAACGAAGATGAGCTAAACAACCAGAAACCATCAACTTCTGATTTGACCAAAAGAATAATCTAAAATTGAAGAATATAGCAGGCAAAGAAGTAGATGCGGTTACCATAGAAATAGAGAAAGCAAACGGAGACAAAGAAGTCCGCAAAATAACAAAAAATGATGAAAAAAAGCAACTACTCATCGAACCAAGCAAAGAAAAATTAGTCACCAATCAAGAAAAACCAGAATTGATAAATCAACCAACGCTCCTTACCAAAGACTATCTCTACAGTCAAGATACAGAAGGCGGAAATATCGAATATCATACAAAAAAAGGTCAACTCATCAGTAGATTCCCTGCAAGCAAAAATGAGAAAAACGAACGGAAATTAGGAAAATTATCAGAAACTGTCAATCCTGAAGATCTCTACAAGGATCTGAAAAAAGAATTGTTCGTCAAAGGTATGAAAGAAAAATTACAAAACATCAACATCCTAGACAATGATATCTATGCTGCATTCACAGCAGGATTACAAAAAGAAAACATACAACTCGAAGGAAGAGAGGTAGTGAAAGTCTTGGATGATGAAAAAAATGCTATCAATAAGTACTATATCGTAAAACAAAAGAAAGACGGTGAACCGATGATATTTGAAGATGACAAAGATCTCTATGATACAGCAAGAAAAGTCATAGAAAAAATACTAGAAAAAATCAATATTCTAGAAAAGATAGAAAATACCCAACTAAAATATATGGACAAAAAAGAAAAAGTAGAAAAAAAATTAACACAATTCGTAGGAGGAAATGGATTATTGCCGATAGAAACAGTCAGCAAAGTCGAGTTTCTCAAAAACACAGAAAACACAAAAACTATGCTAACCAAAAAATTCATTCGAGGTGTAGAAGGTGAAGAAGAAAAAACATTTGATATCATTTATGAAATAAAAAATACCAGTATCACCTTAAGTCAAAAAGAACAAACTATCAATACACAAAAATACAAAATAAGACTGGAAGATAGTGAAGATGGACTCAAACTTCGATTCGATGATATCGAAAAATAACACTTCTGCCAACAAAAACAAAACATAGACCCCGTAGCATCTACGGGGTTTCTTTATAAACAGGAAAATCCAAAAAATACACTTTAACCAAAATTAACTTGACTTTTTAAAGGATTTAAGTATCTTCTATTATAGAAAATAAAAGATAAAACATAAAAAATATAACAATGAAAAAAATCTTTTTTCTAATTGCGGTTCTGTTTAATATAAACAGCACATTCGCACAAATCGACACATTGTCGACAACTGCCGATAAATCCGCAACGGTTTCTGCACTGTGCACCGCACAGGAGGAAGTCATTAAAGAAATATTGGCTGACTTATATGCCAGCGACGGCAAAATTGACATTATCAAAGCATATGAAGAAAAAATTAGGCCTCGCATCAGTAAATGTCTCAAGACCGATATGATCGAAACCGGGATCAAAATCCAGCAAAATGCCCTGGAAGGAAAGTTTAAAAAGATCAAATTAAAATTTGAAAAGCCGGAAGACAATACATTCAAAATTTCCGGAAAAGCAAAAAGAACCTATCTCAGGTCATACAAAAAATTCAAAAAAGAATTTCCTGATACAAGAAAAGGAAAAACTTTGGAGATGATCTTCTCTGAAAAGGAAATGGCGAAAAGAGTGGAAAAAGTATCAAAAGCCATGACTAAGGAATTCAAAAAAGATATCCGCAGAGTCAGTAGATGACAGATTCTGCAAAAAACATTTGGCGACCGTGTGTTCCGGTTGCCTTTTTTTATTAAAACCATATAGTCCAAAAAACGAAAATACATTGCTTCATCATTTGAGCGTTTTATCGTTTAATCGTTTGTCATGAAAGTCAAAATACCGATAACCAATGCACTCTGCGTAGATGCATCCTGCTCTGGGAATCCATGACCGATGGAATACAGATGAGTGGAGCTGCACACACGAAAAGAAGTGTTTCGTTCTCCTATCTACCCAACAGGAACAAATAATCTGTGAGAATTTTTAGCGATTTACGAAGCAATCAGATACATCGAAAAGATGGAAAAGAAAAAAAGCAAAAAAAAATACGAATGCATCTTTAGCGACTCAGAGACAGCGCTTGCGCGGATGAGATCCAAAAAAATCAAGACAACATTACCCTACACCGAAGAGACTAAAGAGCTGCTTGAAAAAGTGCAGGAAGCACTCACCCGGGTAAAAACGCATGATTTCAACATACCTATCAAAAAACGAGAGACAGAGATTCGAGGAGAGATACCAGCAGATTTCGACAGAAAATAGACTCAAAGACGGATGAGACGGATTTGAGACGGATTAGAATCTATTCCGTCTATCCCATCTATTCCATCTTGTTGCAATTTACTTTTGAGCTGAAAAATTATGATACTGAACAACAAATACAGATACATCTGACTAGATTTCGAAACGACCGGACTCGATGTCACAAAGGATGAACCGATACAGATCGGAATCATAGAAATCGACGAACATGGAAACATAATCGGCGAATACCAATCCCTTATCAAACCGGACAAGAAAACGGACGAATTGAAACATATCGTGGGCTTCATCACTGGTTTGTCGATAGGAGACTTGGAGACAGCGCCAAGCAGAGAACAGGTAGAAAAGGACATAATGCACTTCTTTGGAGCAAATACCATCATTATCGGACACAACATAGGATTCGATCTTGATTTTTTGAATAAGTATTTCCCATCACTCACCTATCATACAAAAATAGATACGATGAATCTCGCACAGACGATAGTGCACTACACACCAAGCTACGCACTCGAAGTATTGATAGAAAATCTGAAATCAGAAAAGAAATTCAACGATATCTTCCGTGATGAGGACCACGGAGAGGAAAAATCCCATGATGCATTCTTTGATACGAAAAACAGTATCAAATTATTCCTCTACTTCGTCGGCTATCTCTACGAATTAATAGATACATACACCAATCTCGTACATATCATCATGCAGACGGAAAGTATACGGAAAGAGATGCTACAACTAGAAAAATACAAAGATACGCCAAAAGTGAAAGTAAGTTTCCCAGCGTTGGAAAAGATATCTCCACAACATACCAGCATACCAAAATGATTGGAAAATATCGATACCAAAACCCTGGAAAATCAGAAGAAATATTATATCGGAAACATCAATATCAAAGATTTGCTGACTGCTTTGGCAGCAAACAAAAATATAATATTAGCGTTTCAGAACATTCAAAAACTTGATATCGCCAAAGCAGTACTAAACGATATTGGGATAAAAAATATAGGATTCACGAAAGAAGAGCAGACCATAAATCAAGAGATGTTCCAAAATTTTCTGAACAAGGGGAAATTCATCCAGGAAGAGATGTTTTTTGTCATCAAATATCTCTCGCATCTCAAAAAAGGGTTAGGAGTATTAAATCTAAACGGACAATACGACTATAGAATCTATTATTATATCAAAGACACTAGAAACCAGACGAAATATCCCATCATCATGACGACGCATCACGGATTATTCAACAGCATGCAGGAAAATGAAGAGATATACAAAGCATACGATATCTGCTTCTTCGATACAGAACAGCGATACAAGAGCTACAATTCCTACCTCTCAAGCCCTATAGACCTGTATTATACTCTGAACATATTGGAATCGTTCATCTACCAACAAAAGGTCGATCACGAAATCGCAAACAAAGAGAATGTATCAGAAGAACTGCAACAATTTGTAAACACCTTCCAAATCTTCATAGGAGTACTTTTCAATGAAAGCAAAAAACTCTTCGTAAAGACTGAAGAAACAATGATTCAGCACGATCCCATACGAGAAAACGGAGATTTTTATCAGACAAATCTCTTATGGAAACAAATTGTAGAAAAGAAAGATTGATTGAAAAAAGTGCTTCCAGAAGATAATTATAAACTCCTTGAAAAGCATATGGATCAGATACAGAAAGTTTTTGATAATGTCGTGAATATTTTCAAAAAGATGTATGGCAATAGCGAATTTTATTTCACCTATGGAGAAGCGCAGAAATACACCGATCGAAAAGAATTCATAGATATCTTCAAAAACAAAGTGATATTCTTCTCCAATACCAATATTCAACTCCCCAAATTATGCGACAAAAAAAATAATACAACACAAAATATCAAGACTATACCGCCAAAAATCGATGTACTCATAGAATACATTACTACAGAAACAGTAAAAAATTCTGAAGAAATCTCATATTTTATCTTCTCGCCAAAAAAAGAGGAATCCAAAAAAATATTTGAAGATTTATACAAAAACGGTATACATAAAAAAGCCACATTGCTCGTAGAGAATATAACGGGTGGAATGGGTAAGAATATCTTCAAAGCGAAACAAACAAAAAACAAAATACTTATCTGATGATATAACTTTATTCTCTACTGCTATGCCAACAGGATTCCATTGAAGGAAATCATTCTTTTTAATGCAAAAGGACCAAGCGAACAAAATATCTTGGACGACATCAAGCGATACAATATCACTAGAGAACATTAACCATCAAAAATCATCACATGATACACTAATAAAACACGCTACCTCATAAGGATACAAATTATTCATTTATTAGTAGTAATAATTATGAACATCAAACAAATCATCAAATTTATCATCTTTGTTGCAATATTTTATATGCTCCTAGCATTCAATGTTTTCCATTTAGGAGAAAAACTTGCACCCAACAAAAAAGATTATTTGGAGATAAATATACCAACGGAAAATGAGATAGTCGATGAAGTATATTTCAATGAAGAAGGTATCCATACAGGAGAAACAGGTCATTTCGCAGGAGTAATAGATTATGAAATTATGAGGGAAAATACATGCAAAACAGTGAATATCTGCGATAAAATCAATTTTTATGGAAATTATTCACCATTTGAAAGATATGCCTATAGCAAAGCGATAACCAAACTTGTAAAATTTATAGATATCAATTGATCACAAAGACCACAAATAAGTGAAGTAATCAAAAAGATAGATATCAATAAGGAAACATGAAAAAGAAGAGGATATGCAACACGAGATTCGATTATTATGAATCTATGAGCAGTTCAATCCAAAAGAGAATTTGCAGAACTTCTAACTCATGAAATGGGACATATCACCGACCTAGGATATATCCAAGGATCAGCAATAACCAAAGATAAGAAATATACTGAATTTGGTAAAAAAGTATTTGCGACCAATGATCCTTCATTGAATTTTTATAAGATATCACGAGAAAGTGAAACAATCAGAAAAGCGGAAGCGAAGAAAAAAGATTTTTGTAGCGGATATGGTATGAGCGATCCTTTTGAAGATTTTGCAGAATGTTTCAATCTCTATATGAATCACAATATTCTCTTTAGAGAAATGACAAAGAAAAACACAACCATGAAAAAAAAATATAATGTTATAGCAGCAATAATGAATGCTCAATACCTAGCATCAAATACGACAGAATTGGAATATATACAAACAAATGAAACATGGAGACCACGAGACACAACAAAAATAACCAATTAAACATTTTATCGTCTAGTCACTAAAAATATGCCGTTGATCATAGCAGGAATTATTTTGACCATCTTCGGAATATTGTCGATTTACAGTGTAAGCATTCATGAATCCTTTACCCTGACACTTTCACTGATAACAAAAGGATCACGACACGGAGATCCGTCAAATTATTTTTATTTTTTCAGACAAATCAGAAATATAGGATTAGCAATTATTGTGGGTGCCATGGCATACGCTGTGCCAATCAGATTTTTTCAAAAGAGCAAAAACATAACCATCATAGCAATAATACTCATGGCAATGATGATTGCAGTATTTATACCAGGAATAGGAGCTGTATATCATGGCGCGAGAGGATGGATCAATATCCCATGATTACCGAGTATTCAACCAGCAGAATTTTTTAAACTGGGATATGTGCTTTTTTTGTGATGATGGCTAATCAGAAAGCGTGATAAAATAAATACCAAAGAATTTTTCATCTCATTTATTATCCTCAACGCGATATTCTTTTTGCTCTTTCTCTTAGTACCAGATCTAGGAACTGTAATGATTCTTGGTATCGTAGGACTTATCATGTGCCGATACGCAGGAGCAAAAATCAAATATATCCTTTGGATATTGTTGGGATGATTGGGAGCATGACTAATATGAGGAAGTATTGCTGGTATGGTAAGTGATAGATTCGCCTATATCCAAAAAAGGTTTACCTATTTCATAAGTTCAGAGGTAGATCCACAAGCTAGACAGATCTGATGGCAAAACCAGCAAGCACTATTAGCGATAGGATGAGGATGATTGTTTGGGAAAGGATATGGGAAATGACTCCAAAAATTTGGATTTATTCCAGAAGCACAAAGCGATTTCGTTTTCGCAGCATTTTCAGAAGAGATAGGATTTGTTGGAAATATGTTGCTATTGGGAATCTACCTCTATATCGCATATTATTTCCTCACCCGTGTCCGTCATATCAAAGATGATCATAAGAAAATTATAGGGATAGGTATTCTCTCATTGATTCTCGTGCAGGCATTTGTAAACATAGGAGTAAATGTTAAGATATTACCAAACACCTGATTAACATTACCATTTATAAGTTATGGAGGAACAGCACTCATGGTGAATTTTATGGAAATCATCTTGCTTTACAAAATACTCAAAAACAAATAGACAACTAGTCCGGTAAAATGGACCGACAAAAAATAGACAAACAATAGCTATCTTTCGGCAACCATTTGAGAACCATTAAGCAACCTTTAGCCAATTAATACCATATGAAGATCGAAATCGACAAAAACAACCTATTGACCATCTTCAACGAAAACATCCCAGCAGTGAAGGAATATACCTACAACGTAAACGGATATATATTTTCTGATTATGACAAATGAATCATAGTAGTCCACAAAAAAACATGGAAAATCATCAATCTCAAAAATCTCGGCGACAATATGTCAGTATGTTATATAAAAGCAAGAAAAGAACTCCAAATACCATTTGATTCAGAAGAATTTATCCAAGGACTTTGTTTGTTTGAGGGATTCGATGAAATAACAGGAAAAAAATATTATTTTATCCCAAGAGTAGCAGAAAAAGAAATCGCACCTATTAACGTCAAACTGGAACATTTACAGATACCTGCAAAAATAGAGAAGACAGAAAAATGATGTATAATCCAATGAGATCTTCAGCCCCAAATACATAAAAAGAAATATATATCATTTCTCTTTGCACTGACACTCCTCTACGGAAAAATAAACATCAGAAACAATGAATTGATAGCAATCAAGATTCATATTCCACTTTTGGGACAATTTATGAAATACGAAGAAATTTTTGATACAATGAAGAAAAAATTTGCAGAAGAAGGGATATTTATCAGCGTAAGTAAACAAAAAAACAACGAAGGATGTATCTATCAAATAACGTGTACCGATTATGAAATATTAAAAAATATTGCTGAATATAACAAAGACATTGAAAAAATAGAAAAAATCCCTAAATACGACCAAGCTTTGGAATACAAAAAAAGTCTCTTAGAATTCTTAACAAATAATGAAGAGATACCAGAAGAAGGGAAAAAAGAAGTGATCAAAAAGATACAAGAATGAACGATGAAATTACTGACCAAATAATTATTAGTTGTTCACTATTGGTTGTTAGTTGAGTTGGGGCGTTGGTGTAGTGGTAACACATCGGTCTTCGGAACCGCTGTCGGGGGTTCGATCCCCTCACGCCCTGAATGCAAAAAATTAGCTGAAAAGTTAATTTTTTTTTATTTTTTTCCAAAAAAATTAGCAAAATAAGATTGTGTGTCAATATTTCAATGATTTACTAAAATACTTATTTTATATATTTTATTTTAGAGTCTATAGTACTTTAGCAACAAATTATCACATACTCTTTTAAAAGTTTAAATAACTTAGTATCCATATTTTCTCACTCTTTTCAACAATTAAATCTAAATTCACATTCCTTTAGGTGGAGACTGAATTTTTTCTTGGTTACTCAGTTAAACTTTCATAATCTCCTCTTACAATAACTCCGAAAACTTTCAATTCAATTG
>CAZBWI010000052.1:0-5571 GCA_964495825.1 uncultured Candidatus Peribacteria bacterium
GATAAATTGATATGCTATAGACGACATGTAAATAATGCCTCACCAACTGGAGAAAAATCTAGATATTCAAATATGAGAAAGATTTTATTTAGATTTAGTTTAATTAAGAGTCTATTTTTAAGATATTTTTTTTACCAAATAAATGAATTGAAATGAAAACATTATCTATAAATAACAACTTCGACATCCTAAGACTAATCTTAGTAATTTTGGTTTGTTTTCCCATTGGAATATTCTCACATCACAAAAACTATCAAATCCTCTTGTTTCTTTTGTGAGCTTGTTTGGAGTGATTTTGGTGCTGAGTTATTTTAGTTAAAGATATATAGAGAAAAGATTTGTAAATTTGTAGGAAGAGATGGTGAAGAGGGATAGAGATTAAAATAAGCAGTAATGAATTTAACCAATTTGTAAAAGATATAAAACAAAAGATTCTTTGTAGTCAACACAAAGTATTAGAGTTGCATGGAACTAGAGTTGCTAATGGGAAATAAAATGAGCAAAGAAGTTGTTTTGACAGGGATGATATCGCAAGAGGATAAAGTAAAATGATAAAACTTAACGCATCGATAGTTTTATACAAAACTAACAGAGAACAACTCACAAAAGCAATCTCAAGTTTTTTAGCTACAAGATTGCAGGTAAAATTGTATCTGATAGATAATTCACCTACCGATGCATTGCGTGATTTTTCTGATTTTGATTCGCGTATTACTTACATTTACAATAATGCTAATCTTGGCTATGGGGCAGCACATAACATTGCACTAAGAAAATCAATAGAAGAAAATGTGCCGTATCACCTGGTATTGAATCCTGATATATATTTCGGATCAGGAGTTCTAGAAACATTATATGAGTATATGGAACAGCACCATGATGTTGGTAATGTAATGCCCAGGGTTGTGTACCCAAATGGAGAGATACAGTACTTGTGCAAATTATTGCCAACACCAGCTGATTTATTTATACGAAGATTTATACCTTTTGAAAAAATAAAGGAAAAAATGAATGAACGTTTTGAATTACGATGGACAGGGTATGATAAAGAGATGAATGTCCCTTTTTTATCCGGTTGTTTCATGTTTTTAAGAACATCTTCCTTAAAAGATGTGGGTTTGTTTGATGAAAGATATTTTATGTATGGAGAAGATACAGATCTTAATAGAAGAATACATAAAAGGTATAAAACAATGTATTATCCAGCAGTAACAATTGTTCATGATCATGGAAAAGAATCATATAAATCTTTAAAGATGCTATTAATACATATGAAAAACATAATCAAATATTTTAATAAATGGGGTTGGTTTTTTGATGTTGAAAGAAAAAATATCAATAAAGAATTTTTATTAAGGAATAGGTAGGTTAATGATGATTGCAATAATCGGTGGTTCAGGATTTATTGGTTCACGTCTTTGCAACCGGCTTGCAAAAGCAGGGATCGATTTTTATATAATTGATAAAAATCAATCATATTCCTTTGTTTTTCACTGATAGTATTGACATATAAATCTGTATGTGCTATCCTTGAATCAACGACGTTTTGTATAGCATGTGGGAAGTACAGCATATTTAGATGTGCGTTAAGAAATAGCTAAAGATTATTATATAGGGGTAAAGAATGTACACAATATTAGTAACCGGCGGGGCGGGGTTTATAGGTTCAGCAGTTGTACGATACATAATTCACAATACCAATCATAGAGTTATAAATGTAGATAAGCTTACCTATGCGGCAAATCTGGATTCGTTGAAAGATGTGTTGCACAACACGCGATATTTTTTTGAAAAAGTAGATATATGCTCTAAGGATGACATCAGAAGAATTCTTAAAGATTATCAGCCAGATTTTATCATGCATTTAGCTGCAGAATCTCATGTGGATAGATCCATAGATGGACCTGGTGAGTTCATTACAACCAATATCGTTGGCACCTATACGCTTTTAGAAGAAGCAAGGTTTTACTGGAAGGAACTATCGCCAGAAAAAAAATCAATTTTTAGGTTTCATCATATCTCCACTGATGAGGTATATGGAGAATTGCCACATCCTGATGAAGATTCAGAAGCATATAAAATTCTTTTTACCGAAACCACTCCCTATGCCCCCAGCTCCCCCTATTCCGCATCAAAGGCAAGTTCGGATCATCTGGTTAGAGCATGGTACAGGACTTATGGGCTTCCAGTGGTAATCACCAACTGCTCAAACAACTATGGACCATACCAATTTCCTGAAAAGCTCATCCCTTTGATGATTCTCAATGCCATAGAGGGGAAGAAATTGCCAGTATATGGCAGGGGTGATCAGATCAGGGATTGGCTCTATGTTGAAGATCACGCAGAAGCCCTTTTTACGGTACTTACAAAAGGTAAAGTTGGTGAAACGTATAACATAGGTGGAAATAATGAAAAAAGAAATATTGAGATAGTTACCACGATCTGTGAAATATTGGATGAAGTTATTCCAATAAACAATAATGCGTCAATTCAACAGTCTTCATTACATATTCAACACTATAAAGAACTGATAATGTTTGTGGAAGATAGACCCGGCCATGACAGGCGCTATGCCATAGATGCGAGTAAAATAAAACATGAACTTGGCTGGACACCAAAAGAAACATTTGACAGTGGAATAAGAAAAACAGTAGAGTGGTATCTTGAAAATAGATGGTGGTGGCAGCCTTTACAGGAACGCTACAAAAGGGAACGATTAGGTAAGGTATAGGGGTGATGAGATGAAAGGTATAATCCTGGCAGGTGGTGCAGGAACAAGACTTTATCCTGCAACAAAGGTGCAATGCAAACAGCTCTTACCGGTGTACGATAAGCCAATGATATATTATCCACTTTCGGTTTTGATGCTTGCCGGCATAAGAGATATTCTTATTATTTCCACACCGGAAGATACCCCTAAGTTTGAATTGCTATTTGGTAATGGCAATCAGTATGGACTAAGACTATCCTACAAAGTGCAGCCCAGACCAGAAGGTCTTGCTCAGGCTTTTATTTTAGGTGAAGAATTTCTGAATGGGAGCGACGTATGCCTGATTCTTGGGGACAATATCTTTTATGGCCATGGTCTAACTGAGGTGCTTGGAAAGTCAGTACACACGGTTATCAAAGAAAGAAAATCTGTTGTCTTTGGCTATTATGTCAACGATCCGGAACGATATGGTGTGGTAGAATTTGATAGTAGGGGAAATGCGATAAGTATTGAGGAAAAGCCAAAAAAACCGAAATCTCATTATGCAGTGGTAGGATTGTATTTTTACACATCCGATGTTGTGGAGATAGCAAAGAAGATAACTCCTTCAGCCCGTGGAGAGTTAGAAATAACCTCGGTCAATCAGGAATATTTGCAAAGGGGAAGTCTGAAGGTAGAGATTCTTGGCAGAGGGTTTGCGTGGCTTGATACCGGTACCCATGATTCGCTTCTTGAAGCTGCCAATTTTATAGAAGTAATAGAAAAAAGGCAGGGGTTAAAGATAGCATGTATTGAAGAGATAGCATATAGAAATGGCTGGATTGATGAGGAACAGTTAAAAAAGTTAGCTGACCCTATGGTAAACAGTGGCTATGGAGAGTATATTTATAAAAAAGTGTTGAGTTATAAATGAAACGCATTGAGTGTTTGAAATAATAACGACATACAAATTTTATAATGGACGGTAAGGTGATGGAGTTTATCAGGACAGATTTTGAAGGCTTATTTGTGATTAAACCAAAGGTGTTTGGCGATGAAAGAGGTTATTTTTTTGAATCATTCAGGGAAGATCTTTTTACAAAACATATCGGTAATGTAACCTTTGTACAGGATAATGAATCGAAATCATCCTATGGTGTGTTGCGTGGTCTTCACTATCAATTGCCGCCATATGCCCAGAGCAAGCTTATACGGGTGGTGGCAGGAGAAATTCTTGATGTTGTAGTGGATATTCGTAAAGAATCAGATACTTTTGGGAAAATTTTTGCTACTACATTATCTGGAGACAATAAAAATCAGCTTTTTGTGCCTAAAGGTTTTGCTCATGGTTTTGTGGTTCTTTCTGAATCTGCTATAGTGAATTATAAGGTTGATGCATACTACTCACCGCAACATGAAAGGGGTATTGATGCTTTAGATCCAGCCCTTGCTATTGATTGGATTGTTCCTTATAGGCAGATTATAAGATCGGAAAAAGATAGCAGGTTACCAGTTTTAAAGGAAGCGGAATTATTATGAAGATACTTGTCACCGGTGCTAATGGACAACTGGGTAGAGAATTAAGAAATATTTTAGACAGCGATCTCTTTTTTTCTGATATATCGCAAGAAGAGTATGCTGACACTCATGTATTGGACATCTCTGATAAAAGATTGGTGGAAGCTTTTATTAAAGAGAAACAGATCACTCATATCATAAATTGTGCAGCATATACACAGGTGGATAATGCAGAAAAAGAGGTTGATAAGGCTTTTCTCATTAATAGCGCTTCAGTGAAAAATTTAGCAGAACTATCCAATAGATATAATATCAGACTTATTCATATATCCACCGATTTTGTATTTGATGGGAAAAAAAATACACCGTATGTGGAGGATGATGTGCCAGATCCTATTTCGGTGTATGGGAGATCCAAATTAGAGGGTGAAATTCATATTCAAAATATATGTACAGAATATGTCATTATACGTACATCCTGGCTTTATTCAATATACAAAAACAATTTTGTAAAAACTATCATGAAATATGCAAAAGAAAAAGGTTATATCCGTGTGGTATATGATCAGCTGGGTACTCCCACCCATGCACGGGATCTTGCAAAAATTATAGTTAACGTTTTATCGTACGACTCTATTAGAGGAATATACCACTTCAGTAACGAAGGTGCGGTGAGCTGGTACGATTTTGCTAAGGCAATTATAGATATAAGCGGGCTGCCCTGCAGTATAGAACCTATTTTAACCAGAGATTATCCGACGCTGGCTAAAAGACCTGCTTATAGTGTATTGGATAAATCTAAAATCAAGGCAGAGCTTGGGATACAGATACCTTATTGGAGGGAAAGTCTGTCTGAGTGTTTACGTTTATTAGCTTAAGGATTTTATAGTAGGATAGTCACGACAGCAAAAAGCCTGAACGCTATAAGGGGATCGCAATCTCCTGATTGATCAATCAGGTCAGCGCAATACTGGAGCAGAATCAAGGGGATTATTATCTATTTGAGTCAATATCGACTTATTGAAGAACTTGAGATGTCAATGACCCTTATGGAGATGGTAAAAGTTCAGAAAGAATAGTGAAAAAAATTAAGAAAATCTGTACAATATAAGTTATTAAATATTATCGTTAAAGAAATTAAAGGGAGATAATCTAAAGAAATATTTGATTTCTCCCTTTTTTTATTTTAAAGTTATATGAGAGGTTGATATATGAAGAAATTGCCGATAGGGATACAGACCTTTGAAGATATAAGGGATAAAGCTGAGAATTATGTTTATGTGGACAAAACGAAATATGCCTTTGATCTGATTGAATCTGGTAGATATTTTTTCCTATCCCGTCCGAGAAGGTTTGGTAAAAGC
>CAZBWI010000053.1:0-46443 GCA_964495825.1 uncultured Candidatus Peribacteria bacterium
AAATAAAAAATGAGTAAAAATAGAACCAACACCAAAAAAAGAAGAAATGAGTCTAGAAGATATTATGAAAATGATGAATGAACTAGAAGATGATCTAAATAAAGTAAGAGCAGAAAACAAAAAAAACGAAGCAGAATTTGAAAAAATCAAAAAAGAAAAAGAAGAGATAGAAAAACAGCTAAATACTACAAAATAAGAGATAATTTTATATCCCTTTTTGAAGTGAAAATGACTGAAAGAGTAAAATACATACCAGAAGATGAATTAAAAGAAAGACTCAAAAAATTCTCAGAGCAGGAAGAAAAACTCAAAAACTTATTGATAACAGGGAAACAAAAAGAACAAGAAATAGAAAATAAGCTAAAGACATTAAAGAATATCATAGAAAAAAAGATGAATGAAAGTAAAAAGACAAACAGAAAAAAGATTTTTGATATTCTTTGAAGTAAAAAAGAAAAAGCAGTCGCTATGACAAAAAGTATCAAGAATAGTATTCAAGAAACTCTAGATAAAAGAGAAAAAAAAATTCTAGAAAAAAAGAAAAGGCAATTAGAACAAGAAATAGATAGAGCTCAAAATATAGTAAATATGATATCCTTGCAGACAGATTTTCCAAAACAACAATTACAACAAATAAACAACCGAATAGAAACAGCAAATACATCTCTAAATGATATCAAAACAACAAAAGAAGATATAAACTACAACAAACAAAAAATGAAAGATATACATACCATAATAAAAAAACACAATCAACTCAAAGAGCAAAAAAAAGAACAAGAAAAAAGAATAAAAATAAAAAAAGAAAAACTCAAAACATTGATATATACAACAAGAGAAATTCTCAATCAAGCACTCTTAGATTCTGCATTTTCTGAAAGTGGGAAATTATCAAAATTAGAACATGAAGCACAAACAATTATAGAAAAAAGATCGCCCAATGAACAAGAGATAGAAAACATAACAGATAGACTTTTCAAAGAAGCAAAAAAAATAGCAAAAATGCTCGATTTAGGAACAATATCGAAAACAGGAAAATTGATAAAGAAAAAGTTAGTACACAAAACAAAAGAAACAGCAACTAAACATGTACAACATCTCGAAGAAATCAAAAAATTAGAAGAAACAGCTGAAAAATTGAAGCATATGCTCGAAATGGTGCATAATGACAATGAAAAGATAGCAAATGAATTGAAAATCATAGAAGAACAGAAAAAACACGTATTATGAGAGACTGAGAAAAAACACAAATAAAAAAACCATTTTAACTACAGCCAAGAGATGACAGATAAGGAAAATAACATTACAAACAATATGAACGAGCAGATCAAAAATAAGCTTGCTTTTTTAGATAAACAAGAAGAAGTATTAAAGGAAAAACTGGAAAAGGGGAAACAAAAAGAAGAAGAACTACGCAATCAATTAATTGATCTCAAAAAAAAGATAGAACAAATAAGCGGGGAAGTGCTGAGTGGAGAAGAACAAAAAAAAATAGTAAAAAAAATGGATAAAGTATTATCAGATACGGAAAAAAAAGAAATACAGCAAGAATTTGGAGAGAAATCATTCACAGAAATAGAAGAAAAAATCAAAACAGAACCAAGCAAACGACAAAGGATGAAAAAAAAGATACGAATTCCGTTGGTGGGAATAAGTATAGCATTAGCAACAACATTTGCTCTCTACGAATATGTACAATATCAAAAAAAAAATAAACAAAAACTAAATCAAGAACAAGCCATCAATCCAATCGACACTACCGACAGTACAGCAATAATCTTACCGACCATAAAGGCCGATATCGATACTCTTCAAAAACACATACACAAAAATCAAATGGATTCATCCATTTCTTATGAAACATTAGCCAATACCATCAACACTATCAAAAATACCGAAATCAGAAAAGAAGTAGTAGAATACTTATATCAAGGTAAGATCATGGAAGCACAAGAGATGTTTGGTATGAAAAGAGATTCCAAATATCCGTCAAACAAAGCAACAGATAAAATAGATAAAAACACCATAGAAAGATTTGCAAATCCATATTTTGGTCTGTATGGGAAAGAGATTTTGGATCATAAGGATATCCCGCAAAAAGTGAAAGATATTTATCAGAAATTTCTTCTCGGAGAAATCAAAAACAATAAAATGAATTATACCATCATCTCCAAAACAGATTTTCACATCTATGTTTTCACAAAAGATCACAAACTACTTTACAGGACAAAACAACCAAATCTCTTCGGAGAAGATATCAATAAATCAGGGAAACGACTGCCTTATCAATATATTAAAACCGATCAATGATATATATACCACAACCAACCAACAAATACAAACACACCGGAAGGATGGTTTAAAGTACAAAAAACAAAAAAAATCGCGAAAAACTACAAATGTGACGGAGAAAATATAGCGATAGTCCTCATACCTGTAGTAGATAGCGCTACTCAAAATATCGACAACGACAGATATGAAAAAATCAAAATAAAAGAGAAAATAATTAACACAGTCGGAGTATATGATATGGAAATCCATCCCGTCTATCTACCACCTGAAGATGAAGATAAATATAAAAAAGCTATAGAAACACCAGAAATAAAAGATAACACGGTTTCTCACGGATGTATAAATACTAACGAAATATGATTTTTTATCGATAATCTTCCTATAGGAAGCATCATCTATATTACCTCCCAATAAAAAAATTCTCCGAGATAAACAGGGAGAATCTTATGAGGTGGCGCACTACGCGCCTTTTTTACGACCGTTTCCACCACAACCATCCGAAGAAACTCAGGATGACCATAACAGAGAGAATACCCCATCCCAAGGGAAATGAATTACTTTCAGGGCCGTCTTCATCGCCACCGATGGCAACAATTTGAATCTTTTTCGCAGTAGTGTCGGCAGGATCAGATGAGCTGATATACCCTTCTTTTAGCCAGTCAACAATGACAGGTTTACCATTCACATAAACTTTCACGAGTTCAGAAGCACTGGCAGAATCTCTCTTAACGACAACTAGGGAATCGACACCAGTCAGAACAACACTATCACCCTTAGCAATGTTAATCACCTTATTCCTAATAGTCGGTTTGTAGGTGATTTTAGTAACATTGATAGTATCAACATTATTGGCCTGTGCAGCAGCTACCATGAAGATAGCCATAACTGCGAAAACAAAAAATTTTTTCATGTTTTTGTAGTGTATTTATTTTTTAATTTATATAGATTTGATACAAAATGTCAATAGAAAAAATAAAGCAAAAGAATAGAGACAAAAAGCACTTTATCTTGTTTTTTATGTATGAATACATACCTTCTACTTAATCCCCTTTACCTTCTACCTTCTACCATGATAGATACAGAAACCTTCATCGAACAGATGATCATCAAAGCTATTCCAGACATCGACGATGATGGACTTGATATGATGATAGAAGACACCAAACCTATCCTCTATGACCGAGTCATGACACACATCATAGAAAAAATAGACGAAAAAGATGGTCAGTGATTTTTGGATATATTAGAAAAAAAATGAGTAACACCAGAAGTAGCTGAGTATCTAAAGTCAAAAATACCAAATTTCCCTGAATTTCTAGAAAAAATATATAATGATTTTGAAACTATGTACCTGAAAGAATTCAAAAATTTCGAAAAAGAATTCAAAAACAAAGAAGAATAAAAACTCAAATTCGTCATTAGTTACATTAAATCTTCATACGAATTTCCTCTATTCTCGTAGCATATCCAATCTTTTCTAGTGCTAAATTTACTTCACGTAAGATCTGATTTTTTTGTTGAAAAATCTTTATTTTGAGCGCTTGATCATTGGTTTTAAGAAAAAGAACCTTGAATCTGACATATCCTTCCAATTCAGGAATACCCAAAACAGCCCTAGCGGTATTTAAAGCGACCGCTCCGACCATCTGATGCCCCATATGCCTATGAGCTAAAGTTTTTCTTAGTGAATCTTTCAGGGATTTCATAGAGATAAGGTATGTATCTTAGTTTGCAAAATCAAGCAGAATTGGTATATAAGTAGCATCTTCCATATAAACTCCCTTGATAAGGGGAGGTGGACCGATATATCGGGACGGAGGGGTTGTAACTTTAGTTTTTATACAAAAAGATGAAAAAAATAGTATGAATAGTGATGTTAATTATATGTTCACTACAGGCAAACCAAATATTTGCCGCATGATCTTGTTCAGGGTATGAATGTCCAACAGGGCAACACTGCAAAATAACAGCAGGAGAACCATCATGTGTAGCAGATGCTCCAACAAACAGCAATCAAACAAATAACGATATTGAAAATCAAGATCCAGCATCAGTCATGGGAATCACATGTGATCCAGACTTGCTCGTCAACGGACAATGCAAACTAAATATCTACGATACCTTGGGCATAAGACAATCAGTAAGAGACGAAGGAGAAGCAACATCCGTAGGATTGTTTGTCCAAGATGTAGTATTGTCAGCAACATTCTTTATCGGTACCTTAGTAACGATAGCATTAGTTGTATCATGAATCATGTTTATCATGGCATCAAGTTCAGGGAAGGATCCGGCAAATGCAAAGAAGGGAATCATAGGTTCACTCGTAGGTTTGCTGATTGTAGTTTCCTCATACGTCATCATCAGATTGGTGCAATATATAGCGAAAGGTTTCTAAAATGCTCAAGCGACAAAACGCTCAAATGATGAAACGATGCATATGAGCAACATATCGTTTAGTCGTTTAATCGTTTATTCATTTAGTCATTTAGTATGCATATTCACATAGTTAGCATATTTCCAGACATCTTCAAGAGTTTCATCGAAACTTCGCTCATCAAAAAAGCACAAGAGAAGAAGATTTTAAAATTCTCATTCGTCAATCCGAGGACATTCTGTCCAGATAGGCATCAAACGGTAGATGACACTATCTACGGTTGAGGAGCAGGATTACTCATGAAAGCCAAACCAGCCATCGATGCAGTCGAATCGATAATAAAAAAAATCAAAAACAAGAAATTTAAGATAATATTACCGAGCCCAAGCAATGAAGAATTCAATCAGAAAATGGCTCATTTGTTAAGTGAATTAGATCATATCATTTTCGTCTGTACCAGATATGAAGGCATCGACTACCGTTTCGAACAATATATGAAAAAAAAATATAAGAAAAATTTCCAAAAGATTTCTCTCGGACATTTCATCACGCTCGGCGGAGAAACTCCAGCTATGGTCATGATCGAAGCGATCTCCAGACTCATCCCGTGAGTCATCAAAGAGGAATCTAGCCGACAAGATGAAAGCTACAGTATACAACATAATATGAACAACCTCGAATATCCACAATACACGAAACCTGAAGAAGTATATTGAATGAAAGTACCTAAAGTCTTATTGAGCGGACATCACGGCAAAGTGCAAGAGCGGAGAGACAAAAAAACGAAAATACTGAAAGATAAAAAAATCGTAAAAAACAGAACAAAATAGGACAAAATTGTTTTTATCTTGCATCCAGAATATGAAAAAAAACAACTTCGAAAACTTAGAGATTCGGAAACTTTGAAATGAACTTGTCTATGAAATAGGAAAGGTATTTTACCATAAGGATTTCAGAAACTTTGACTTTCAATCGCAGATTATGAGAGCGACGATATCAATTACCAATAATATTGCTGAATGATATGAAAGAGGATCTAAAAAAGAATTCATACACTTTCTATTCTTTTCAAAATGATCATGCGGAGAAGTAAGGAGTATGCTTTATTCAGCGAAAAAATTCAATTATATTATAGAAAAGCAATTCGAGGATTTTAAATATAGATGTATGACACTTTCCACTAAAATATACAACTTTATAAAATATCTCAAAGAAAAAACAAAACAATAGACAATTTTATACGACTTTTTAGGAATATGTTAGGTTTATTATATTTCTGAAGATTAGAACCAGAAAAAGGATTCGATGCTATCATCGAAATGATTGAGTTATTCCAAGAAACTGGAGAAAAAATGCCATTTAATTTATTTGTTTTCGGATCAGGAAGTAGAGAAAAAAAAATCCAGAAATTAGCAGAAAACAATACGAATATTCATTTTTTCTGATGGCAAGATATCATGACTATCAAGAGATATGTAAATAATTGCCAATACTGTCTTATTCCATCAGAATGTCTAGAATCATTTGGGCTTTCAGCGCTAAATGCACTTCAATGGTGACTTGCACCCATCGGTTATGCCAAAGGAGGATTAAAAAATTTCATAGAGCACGACCTGGACCTCACTCATCAGTTGGGACACACTACTGGTCAAAAGCTTTATAGCTTGATAAATAAATTGCACACTATCCATATCAAATCAGAACCAGTAGATGAATATACCAAAGAGAGATGGATGGTCCGTTTCCATGCACTCGCAGACAAAAATGTAAAAAAAATATTGATTGTCTCTGATTTTATCAATAGAATTGGAGGTATAGAAACCTATATTACGGATGTTAAAGATATGCTAACACAGCGTGGCTATGAAGTGGAACTTTTCGGTATCAAAGCACCCAGAGGAATACTTGGGAAATTAATAAAATATCTAGGAATAGCAACAAGTCTCATGAATTTCCGAGAAGCAATCAGACTCTACCGCAAAGTAAAAACTATGAAACCTGACATCATCCGATACCATAGTGTTATGAGATATTTGGGATGGATGCCAATACGAGCAACTAGAAAAAGTACAGCAAAAAAATGGATGATGTTCCATGATTTAGGATATTTCACACCATTCCCAAGTGCATTGAAAAATGAAAATCAGATCCATACCCCATTGACACTCAAACATTTCGTAGATTCTCAGCCAACTGCCAATCCAATAGAAAATCTAGCTATCATGGGCAAATATGCATCCCTACGATTATTAAAAAAATGGCTAAAAAAGACAGTGGACACTTTTTTAGTTCCATCAGAATTTATGGTAAATATCGTCCATTCATCATATAAAATAGCAGAAAAGAAGATCAAAGTTTTTTCTCATTTCATCCAAGACTAGAAGATTAAAAGTATAGATAAAAAAGAACTTGAAAATAGCTAAATTCTGCAAAGCGGAAATCGTGTATTGCGATTGACAGCTACCAAAAAATCTCCGTTTGTATACCAGACAGAGCTTTTTTTGTATAACACATAAAAGAAGGTTTTAAAGCCTCCCCTACAGTTATAATATATACAATAGTCCGTAAAAAAATATTACCAACATTCTTAATTCTTAATTTTTCATTCTTAATCAAGTTTTAAATTTATTCAAAATTTTTAAGGTCTTCACAGACCTTTCTGAAAGTACAGCTCGCACATTTTTTTTCGCTAGTCGTCCTAGGAAAACTTGTATGTGGTAATGGTTCATTTTTGACAATATCACCATCCACAAGGAATTGCTTCTGATATTCCATATCATCTTTGAGTTTCTGAATAATGTAATCGATATCTGTTTTTTGGATCTTACCTCAAATCGTATGTAAACTAGGCAGGTAGACTTCATATCATTCGATTTCTATATTGTCAAGATCTGTCCTCGATTTAAGAAGAGTCTTGAGTGCATAAATTTTGATTTGATCAGAAATAATGTCAGTATCAATTTTTTCTTGTCCAGTTTTTCGATCGATGATAAGGTATGTATTATCAGAAAAAATGACACCAAAATCCGGAGCAGCCATCACATTAAGATCCTTCAATTCAAGGATAGAACGGAGATTGACTTTCATATTTTCAAAATCCTTCTGTCTTGGTTTCTCGACATAGGTCATCTTAGCGGTTTTGAAATAATGTTGAACTTTATCATGCCAATCACTTTGGACAAAAACATCCAAATTATGAAGAACTTTTTGGATGACCTCCTCCAATTTATCATCTACATTCTCACCATAATAATGTTCGGAAAGGCCAAATTTATTATCCCTATCATAAGTAGAATAATCTCTATGTTTGGAAGCTTCAAATTCATTTCTCATCTCTTCGATGATACGGTCTTTGAATGGTTGGATATCACCGGGTTCGGTTTTGCCGTATTTCAGAGCATTGAGATAATCGGACAACAGATGATGAGTCTTTTCCCCCACCCGCATGTCCATGCTTTTGAGATTCTTGAGTAATAAAGTATTCAACCGTAATTCTTCATTAAGATCCCTCAAAGCATGAGGATAATAATTGAAATAATACTTCTTATTGCAATATTCCAAAACGGTTATTCTGGTAGTTGACCGTGTCAACGTATGCAAACGATTAGGTCTCATGGATGATATATAAGAAAAATAAAGTCACAAAGAATATATAACTATTAGAGAAACTATTTCAATTTATAAATATCAACAAAAAAAAGCCCCACACACCTTGCAGGACATTTTTTTATACTAAGAGAATAACTTCTATCGACTATCGGCCATGGAAAATCATCTAATCATCATATCCTTGTTCATCCAATGTCATACCGACTACAGCTTCTTCTACAGGAATATCTCCATTTCAATTCTGAGATTCCCTATTGATGTAAACATACATCGGCATCAATAATGGTACTCTTCAGATAATCTTTTCAATAAAGGTACCTAAATCTTCTTTTATCTGTTTGAGATTTTCTTTGACATCCATACGTTTTTTTTGATATTCATTGTATTTAGCCCTTGCAAACTCGACAATTTGGGTATGGATGCTTTTTACTTCACTAGAATAAACAAACCCTCTAGATTCTATCTGAATATTACCTACAAGTTCATTGCTTTTGGTATCGATTTTAAAAATCAATGCAACAATACCGTTTTCTGCCATGATACTGCGGGCCTTCATCACATATTCTCACGAAAGATGGCCTTGTCCCTTTCCATCAATCATGATGACATCAAGTTTCAATTTCTTTTCACTAAGAACAATAACATCATCATACATTTCGATAGCTTGTCCATTTTGTGGCAACAAAATATTTTGTTCAGGAATATTCATAGAAATTCAAATATTTTTGTTTGCATGTCTCATAAACGGCTCTCCATGGACAGGAACATAATATTCAGGCTTGAGCATAGCAAGCATCATCTTTATATCTTCCTGATATCCATGTCAGGATGTATGTACATCCAATGAATGATCATCGATGATATTTACCCCGAGTGCAACAAGATCATTGATCATGCTAATAACAGCTTTTTCATTGCCAGGAATAGTATGACTAGACAACAAAACAGAATCTCCTGGTTTAAGTTCCATATCCTTATACGTTTTATTAGACATTCTCATGAGTGCAGCAAATTCTTCACCTTGAGAACCAGTACAAAGAACCAAGACACGTTCATCTGGCATATTGTTAATATCAGAAGTTACAGGTCTGATCATATGTTCTGGAACCTGAATATAGCCAAGCTCCTGACAAAGTTTGACATTAGTAATCATAGACCTTCCTGCAAGAAAAACCACCTTATTGTATTTTACTGCGGCATCGATAATCTGGATAATTCTTCCAATATTGGAAGCAAAAGTAGAAATAATCATCCTACTTTTACAATCTCTAATAATACTATCCAAAGCATCACCAATAACTTTTTCAGAAATAGAATGTCCAGGTTTATTGGCATTGGTACTTTCTCATAAAAATATTCTAACACCTTCCTGACCAATCCTTGAAATCTTACCGATATCAGCAGGCTTATCAATAGATGGCGTATGATCTATCTTATAATCTCATGCATGGACAATAAGTCCTTTCGGAGTATAGATAGAAAAACCAAGTGATTCAGGAATACTATGATTAACTCTAAAAATCTCTACCGTAAATACACCAAGTTTAAGAATATCCATATCAGGATCTAGAATCTTGTATTTCAATTGTTTATTATCTTTTTCATCCAGAGATTTCCTGATAAGTCCAATCGCCAATGGTGTAGTATAAATAGTAGGAAAATCAATATCCTTGAGGATATGTCTAAGTGCTCAGATATGATCCAAATGCCCATGAGTGATCAAAATACCCCTAATATTCTTCTTATTTTTGACTAAGTAATTGATATCAGGGATCATATAATCTACTCCATGCATCTCTACAGAAGCAAATTCCAAACCAGCATCGATGATCAATATATCATTTTTATATTCGACCAATGTCATATTGATACCAACTTCCTGTAATCCTCCCAGTGGAATAATTCTTACAGGTATTTCACCTTTTTTGATGAGACTCTTAGAATCCTTTACAGAAACTTTGGCAGGAGTTCTATGACGCAAAAAAGCTTCAGACGTCATTTTTGGTTTAGATGAAGAAGTCTTGTTTGATGACTTTGCTTGAGGTTTCGAATTGTTTTTTTTACTAAAATCGATATTGAGATTTCATTGCATAGGTGTAGCTATAGAGACAGAAGTAGGTATACGCACTGTCTTTGGTGCAGGAGCAGGCGTATTCATTTGAGATAATGGTCTCGGCATTTGTACTTTTGAATGAGATTGTTGTGATGTAAATAGTTGTTTTGGTTGTTGTGTTTCGTTCATAATACTATACTATATAATAAAATTAAAAGGTTAATATTGCGGATTATGGATTAAATAATATACAATTCGCAATTACATAATTAATGAATTGATTTTTTAAATGACAAAGTCCATGATATGGAAAAACTAAAAGACCTAAGGAAAGAATGTATGAGTAGAAGAATCCCCATCATAAGTCCAGCTACGGAAAATTTTTTGGGTAAATTGTTGAAAAAATTGAAGCCGAAAATATGCCTGGAAATCTGAGGTGCGGTAGGATATAGCACTATATATATATGAGAAGTGATAAAAGATTTATGAGGAATAATAACATCGTTTGAAATTTCATATCCCGCCTATCAGGAAGGATTGGGAAATGTAAAAACGATGAACTGTTACAATATCATCAGCTATCCGTTTGACGTACGCAATGCACCTATCGAAAAATTGGTGCCGGAGCCAGTGGACTTCATCTTTATTGATGGTCAAAAAAGCCAATATGGCGAATACATGGAAATTGTAGAAAAAATAAGCTCGCCAAAGAAAGTTATCGTGATAGATGATGTGATCAAATATCATAACAAGTTGTCTTCATTATACAGATATTTACAAAAAAAGCAAATGAAATATGAAATCCTACAATTGGACCCTGACGATGGAATCATGATCATTAGGTGATAAGCAGGATTATATCATTTTTGTTTTCATAAATAAATCAATAAAACATCGCTAGTACAAACAAAATATACCTACAAAAAGAGACACCTCATATAAGAGCATATTGCATCACAAAAACATAATTTGGAAATAGCAAAAATAGCTATTTTTCATTTATTTTAATAAGCTTTTATATATAGTAGTATGTCTTATTTTTGCGTACTCAAAAATTTATTTAACATTGGAATTCTCAACATATGAATCGTTTCAAAAAACTAGGCTTACGAATATTTATTATCCTCTACGCAGTATCATATATTTTGCAGAATAGTTTTTTTATCGATTGGAGAAAAGTATATGCAGCAGAAAATCCAAGTATGACGAAACTTGTAGCGATTTTTGTCGACAAAGATATCTATTCAGACATCAGAACAAATCTTGTCCGATATACTACCAAATACATCCAACAAAAAATCGCAAATAGCAAAGCAATAGTGCTTCCTATAGATACAAGCACACTCAAAGCACATGAAATCTCACAGATATTGGAAAATATGTACTTCGAAGGAGTGAAGGATGAAAGTTCGAAGCTCATTGGTACAATATTGATAGGAAATATACCATTGCCTGTAGTAGAAAACAATGGATTCATCTATCCAAGCATATATCCATATGTAGATTTCGAAAATCAGCAATTCATCTATGATACGAACAAATGATTTTTTGTATATAATGATAATCCAAAAGGACAAGCAGAAATATGGCATAGTATTATCAAATTCGATACCCCAGCACAATACAATAACTTTTTCGAAAAAGTGAAATCATATTACAACAATCCAACCAACTTTATCAACAAAGCAATTCGATACGAGGATTTTATTTGAATGAAAAAATATTTCATCCCAGAAAATACGAAATACTATGTAAATAGCCTAACATTCACCGAAGATATCGGCTATCATAGATTCACCAATCTTATGCTCAATATCATGAAGGATGAGCATAATGAAAGTGCAATCAAAGTAGGAAAAGATTTGAACGATGGATTACAAGATACCGATGATCCTGACTTACAAGCATATGCTCAAGATATAACATCCAGAAGTAATGAAGCAAACACATTGGCACAACAATCAACATCACAGATGCCAACAATGACACTCAGCAAAGCCACAGAAGAGATGCTCAAAGGATATGATGGTCTCTTCAGCTCACAATTCCTAGCAAAAATCAAAGATAATATCTGAGGACTCGCAAGACGATACAAAACTACGGACAATGAAACCTTCACCGACTACAGCTCGCTGACAAATAAAATCACACAAAAAGACAACCGAATTTTAGGTGATACAGCAAACAATATACAACCACTCCTCATTCAATTGAACAACTATCTAGAACAAAGACTAGATGACAAAATCCAAGAAGAAAAATATTATCTCACAATACCGATACCACTCAGCGAATTGGACTTCGAATGAGATATCAAGATACCAGCAAGCTTCCGGACACCAGTACATCTACCATTGCCAAGCTGTATACGAAAAAAATATAATTATTACGAAAACTACTATTTTGGACAAAACGCATCACGTATTTCCAATGCACAGGAATTGAGTATTTATAGAGGAATCTATCAAAATCTTACTACCATCTCAGGTCAAAATATTACCACCAATCCACGTCAATCCATAGGAGGATCATACAATATTTTTTCAACACAGATAGAAGCAAATAAAGGATATAATTTCAATAATACCAAAGACGAATTGGCATTGTATAACAAAATAAAAATAAACAAACAAGAATTACGAAGCAGAGACTGTAAATTTCATCTCTTTGGATATTGTATACTACGACAAAAAACACGAAAAGCTCAAGATAGTGCCAATCAAGATAAATGCTACATTGACGATCCAAATAAACAATGATGATGTGAATCTATCCAATCATTCACCCAAAGAATACGATGAGGAGCTTCACCGATGAATATCGATGCAACAACAAAAAAATTAGCAAACTATAACTATAAAAACGCCATTTACCCTATTTATGATATAGCTGGATCCCAAAGTATCAATACACCTGAACCAGCGAATACCTACACAGGAATAGAAACTTATACTGCACTCATCCAAAAAAGATTTGCAGCCAACGAAAAACAAGAAAATAAATATACGAATATAGCATCCTTCATCACTAATCCTCATGCAAATGGTATTGATCTAAAATTTACAAACCAAATACCAAACAGTACAAACCTCGAACATCCTACATGGGTATATAACCCACCAAAAACCTATGCAAACAATGATTTTTTCACCATCTACAACATAATGCCTTCACATATGGTGTATGCAGGGAAAATGGTACTCTACACCCGAACAAATCCAACAGACATAGGAAATTGTAATGTAAAAGGACATATCTACACCTACAAAACAATCGATTCAAGAATCAAGAATACATCACCAACATGGAATCAGATATCAAATACTGATATATATAAATTCAAAAACGGATCAGATCTAGAAATCTTCTACAAAAATGTCATGGAAGATCTATCGCTAATCCAAACAGATATCGCAAACAAAACCAATGAATTCAGTGGAACAAGCAGTACAGATATGACAGGAGTTATTCCAAATCTCATTCAGATCAAAAACATGGTCACATCAGGCAACAATGGCATCCAAGAGATTTTGACATTCAATTATAATACACTGACAAGTATGAGCGCTACACAGATAGCAAACAAAGCAAACGATCGAACAAACAAAAACCTTAATCCTACAAAATTAAGCGACCTCACCGGTAAAATAGCAAAAGTAAATAATGGATTGAATACACTGCTCGATTATCTCAATAATCTGACACTCAATACAACAGCAACATATATCGACAACATCATCCAATCGGAAAATTTCAAAAAACAAAAAGTAGAGATCCTAAATACGCGGAAATCAGATTTTATGACCAATCTAGATGCTATTACAACAAGACTGAATGTTTTCAAATCTGCATTTGCCAGCGCACGAGGAATTTATAATACAATAGGAACAATTCAGGACAGCACAGCATCTATCCAAGCACAGAGAAACAATATTGCAAATCTACAATGAGGAGATGGGTGTACAGCAAACTATTACAAAGCTATCTGTGATGTTCTTGATGGTATCATAGCATTACAAACCAATATCGTCGACACCAACGATCAAATCGACAAAATCCATAGTTATCCAGGAGATAACGGACAAGTACAACCGTTTGTAGAAATTAATTGATTATTCTCCTCATGAGAAATCTTTAGTGATATCGTACAGACAAAAACAACAATAAATACCTTCGATGTTTCAAACGATCCAGACAAAAAAGAAAAAAATAAAGGAATGAATCTGACTACTCAAGACAGACCGATCGACAATATCAGAAACATCACCTTCAAAGGAGTATGAGGAGATCCTGTCAGATTAAATTATCCTAATCTCTATGAAGTAGAAATATACAAAGAAGTAGGTTCCAAACTTGTACTCAAAACACCTGAGGAAATCAGAGAAGCATTGAAAACATACCTAATCAACAAAGCAGTTGAATACAACACAATCCTTGAAACACAGATGAACAAAAAAAATCAATATTATCAATCATTCAATGCACAATTTAATTTCCTGGGAACATTTGATGCATTAGCCAATCCGAATACGCATAATTATAACCTTCTGCCAACTGATTATTTTATAGGAAAATTGATAGAATATCTCGATACACTTGCAAATGGATATGGTACAAAAGCTATATATGGACAGGATTTACCGACAAGTACGGATGATAAATTAGCTATCGTGGCAAAGCTTCTCTACTATCAGAATATCACATGGCCAGAAAGAATGAAACAAGAAACCGTAGCACAAGACATCGCAGAAATCAAGGACAGTTTTGATATCAATCAGAAAATAAACCATGTTATAGATACCTATCTCGTAGAAGATAACGACCAAGGGAAATTCCTCACACCAACATATGAAAGCACAGGATATGAAATAGGATATATCAATTCTGACGGCGAGGATTATATTTCATCCAAACCAGTACCAGCATTTATCCAACAAATTCAAAAAATCCAAGAAAATACAGCAAATACAAAACATACACCAACCAATACATTCATAGAAACACCGATATCCTCATCAAGTGCTGCTCAGATCCAAAAAGAATCAGATAAATGTGATGGTGTCGATGTCAATGGAACAGCACTACTCTTTGACCTCAAAACCTTCTCATCACCATGGATCAAAGCTATGGCATGTCGAGCGAAGACTATCAAACATTCTTTAGATATCAAGATATGATTCAAACATGCGCTCGGTCCGGTATTTGTGGGAAATTTCAATGAAATAAAAGATATCATAACGGGAACAGGAAGCTGAGATGGAACAGGTGGCCGATTATGACAACGATGAACATACGGTGATCAACGAACAGTACCAAACAATGAAGATATCATCAATCAATCTTCAGATGATATCAGAGGAAAACTCCAAGGATATAATACATATAGCATTGTAAACCTCAAAGATACCATCATAAATGTTGAAGATACTGGTACAAACGAAATCACTATCGGTATGGCACAGGATGTAGGACCTGTGAATGTCAAGATTTCAGGAGTCGGAGACAACTGTTTCCAAATCCGAAGAAAAGGTAAACAATTAAGTTCAAATATCTGTAAAAAAGATGCAAAAGAATATTATAACCCATATACCGATAATGTAGCCTTCGATATCATAATGACACAAAAAAAAGCTGGAAGCACAGCAATCAGAATAAAATTATGTCCATGAACAAGCAATGTATGTATCACGAAACAACAAGTGGTAAATATTGTTCCTGGACCAGTCCAAACAATACGTATCCAAACCGATGCAGACCCACAGATCGTCATGGAAGGAGGAGAAATACCGATGATAGTAACTGCAAATGATGCATACGGCAATGAGATAAAAAAAAGTATTCAAGCATATACCATCAGTGTAGCAAACGGTGGAGGAAAAATCAGCGATGGCGCAAGCTCAAACAATAGTATTACTTTCGACACATTCCCAGCAACCTTTATCTATCAAGCACCAAAGGGGCTCTCAGAAAATAGAGCTATATCAGTGAATATACAAAAAGCATCACTGAAACAACCAACAGAAAAAGAAACACAAGAAATACTAGTACAAAAAAATATAACTATTGTTCCTGGCATCATCACCATAACCAAAAACAACATTGTACTCTACAAGACAGATGTACCACAAATAAACCAGCCAAAAATAACATTCAATCTACCAAAAGATGAATCAGCTATCCAATATAAAGACAATGAGGGCATCGCACAAATAGTTCCAGTAAACATTCCAAGCATTACCATCACTGTCAAAGACAAAAATGGTAACCTATTAAATACAGTAGCAAATATCAACAGCAAACAAGGGATACTGATCCCAGGAATTATAAAAGGTATTCAAACACCATTTACCTTCAGCCAAGCTAATGATTTCATTATCAAAGATGGTAAGATAGATATCGCGCTCTATCCAAGCTTCAAAGCTGGTGATGATGAGCTAACAATCAATATGCCAGGTATAAAGCCCATTATTATTCCGATTACCGTATATCCAGGACCAGCAAAAAAAGTGCTCATGAATCTGAAAAAAAATAAATTGGATCTTACAACAAATACAACAAGCGAAGGAACAATACAAGTTGTAGATACCTGGAACAATATAGTCACGAGTGGAACAACAATCAAGTTAGGAGTTATAGGAGCTGCAGATATCCCTACGAACGAATTCGAATATAGCGGAAAAGAATACACATATACTATCACAGCAAAATCACCAGGAGGAGAAGGATATGTCTTCGCATATATCAAAGATAGACAACTTTCTGATCAGATACCTGGCTACCAGAGATTTATTGTCCAGGATACTGCCTTACCAAGAGATAAACTAAATATCATGTATCTCAACCTCTTTGGAACTGATCGAGGAAATCAGCGATGATATTTTTCAGAAAACAAAAAAATAGTAAATACCATCACCAGTCAATCAAACAAACTACTTGCAACGACAACAGAACTTGTAGATCCAAACAAAATCAAACAGATAGCTTATATAGTACATCCTAATGGACAGATCAGAAGTATCAAGAATAAAAATTTCACACTTACCGTAATCAACAAAACATTTACCGTACAATTACCGGAAATCGCTGATATTTCATTGTGATTGACCAAAGACTTTACACTCCAAAAACTAGCAGACAGCTGAGCACTCAATGAGATAAACAAAAACAAAAATCTGCTCATCTATATTCCTGAGCCTACAGATAGCATCATCACCGAAAATACAACAACTCAAGAAAAAATAGTTATCAACGGCAACACAGTATTTGACAAAGAAAAAGGAGAAATCGATCCGAACATTACGATTGTTGCAGAAAATGAGATGCGAGAAAATATGACTGTTTACACGATAAGCTTCAACGGCAAAAATATAGGAAAACTCATACTGCGAAATAATAATAGTATCGATGATCCTGCAGTACATATCAAAGATCCTATCACCTACAACAAGACCACAGTCTTCAGTGAAGGATCCACCAATAGCCAAGGAATAGGAATTTATCTACAGTCTAGTGCATTCACCAAACAAGGATACGAATCTATCGAAGACAGTTCAGATGCAATGCTAGGAATAGGATTCACGAGTAAATTCAAAAATATCGCAAATTTTGCAAATGGGAAGATGGTAGGTGAAGCTACATTGCCATATGGATCACATTTCTTGGTCAATTTCTGAGATCCGCTTTTGGAAAGAAGAGAAAAGAATCCTGAAATACCAAACACGAATTTCGATGCATCACTCGGACAAACTATCTATGCCGATCCGGACAAGACTATCTTCAAAGTACTTCCAATAGATTTCAATAACGATGGTATCAAGGATATAATTGTCGCCTACACGGACGGATCTATTAAACTATTGAAAAATTACGGTGGTAAGGAGCCATATCAAAATCTCCAAGAACTCATGATTGTTGCAGAACCAATCAAAGATATCAAAATCGGAGATCTCGATGGGAATAATTACGAAGATATCCTGATCATAACAAACAATAACAAAGGCATAGCATATCTAAACAAAGACGGAGTATTCTCAGTAGATGGAAAAAATATCTGTCTCAATGTAAATACAGAAAACATCACGGAAACACCTGAAGATTTCTCAGGTATCAAACAACTCTTCGTAGAAGATATGGATAGAGATGGTAAACTGGATATCGTGACAAATGATGAATTGTGAGATATCAAAATCTTCTATGGAGGAACGACGAACGGATGAGTGAATTATGTTTCTTTAATAACAGGAACTTGCGATGCACAATGGTATGAGAGACAAAAAAATAATTATAAGATTCTAAAACGCTTTGGTATCAAAATCAACGGCAGCCGATATATCCAAGACAATTCACTCATCCATCGAAAAGGTATGACAATACCAGTAGAAGGTGTTGAAGAAGAAGTAGATGAAGAAACGCCAGATACTACAGCAGGAATGTCATCATCCGATATGGAAACAGTCAAAATACAGACGCTCAATAAGATAAAAGATATGGTAGCAAATACCGACCAATATATCGCAGCAGGAAGCACACAGTTAGCATATACAGACAATCCACTCTCTACATCACCAATTTATGAATCACTTTCACCATCAGAAGTCTATTATCTACCAATCAATGAAATAAATGATGCAGTAAGCGTCTACAAAGAATATCAAGATATCAATGGAAATATTCTCAGAAAAGGCGATGAAGTCGTAGTAAAGACAACACTCATATCCAAAAAAAACAATAACAAACTCACTTATATTGATCAACTGCGCGGTCCGCGGAGTATAGCCAAAGATAAAGAAAATAAGATACCATCATTGGTTTTCCTCACCAATAACACAGAGAATATAAAGATAAATCGAGACGTACCAGAAGAATATCAGTTCGTTATGGATAATATAGTGCTTAACTCAGGAGATATATTGAGTTTCTCTTATACAATAAAATATATACCAGAAACAGCCTCCGCAGTAAGCATACATGTACAGGATCAAGATCTTATCAAAAAAAACAAATATAAAGATACCTATCCTGACATCAGGATCAATAGCACAGATGCTTGTCAAAAAAACAGATGGATACTCTTCAACAAAAAAATAGGCAACAAAAGGATATATGAAGAAATCTTCGACGATATCCAGGCAACAATCAACGCATACAACAGTTGAGCACAAGCAACACAGCAAACAGCGATCAATAGTATGATAGATCAGTTAGGAAATGTCGATAGTCTGGAGAGTATTTCAAGTATAGCAGGCATGGATACGACAGAACCACGAAGCAATACAAGCCTAATCAATATGATCAATACTATCGTATCACCAGGAGGAGGATCGTTGAATGTAAATATGAATTTTATCGACAGTGCAACCGCAAATGTTTCGAAAAAAATCGATACAGCACTCCAAGGACTCTGCCAAGGATTCAAAATAGGAAAAAATGGATGTCAGGGTGTTCCAGTACCATTCAATCAAGCATTCCTAGCACCAGGAGACTATCATATCTTCTGATGTGTACCAAAAGCACCTAATCCTCTGTATCCAGTATTTACAACACTCAATAAAACTATAGGAAAAGGAATACCGACACTGACAATACCAGGAAACCGACCAACACCAGCGGGAGTATTTCTTCCTATTCCAGGTATTTTTTGACTTCCAGTCAAAGGACCAACAGACGGATATTTTCTTGGTGTTCAATGATGAATTTTAGCAAATTCCTCATTATTTAGACTATATATCGTACCGACATTAACGCTTGGACTTGGTATGGCTATGTGTTTCTGACCATATGGAGTAGGAGTAAAATTACCAAAGCCATTCAGGGATATGGGAGGAAATTGTATTGTCTTTGCATTACCACCGTTGACAAGTTGTTCATCAACTAATGAAGGAGTAGGAAACGATGAACCTAGTGTAGAAACATACGATCCAAGTATAGCGGCAGCGGCTGATGTAGGAACATGCAACAATCCACCAAAATTCTCAAATACCATAGTCTTTGTTCCAGATACACCATCCACCACCAATACACATCAAAACAATGGAGAACAAGTGATCGCAGGTACAACAAGTTCACCATTGCAACTGGTGGCAGCAGGATCCGAAGAAAATAATCCACACTACTCTATAGCAATTCCACAAGGAAATTTCTGATGACTAGTAAACATAGATCAGGATCCAATCAGCGTTTCAGCTGAAGAAAATTATGGTACAAACGAATCTACCTTGGATGAAGGATATCAATTAGAAAAAGGAGAAAATATTAACCTCAAAATCGTAGGAGCCAAGACCAAAGGATTGGTAAAATGTGTTGTCCAAGATTGGATGACCAGACAAATCCAATACATACAAAACAATCTGACCAAAATGACTATCCAACTCGATCTTCCTGATCTCTCTACTATCTTCCAGGGATTCGATAAAATAGGTAATTTGGAAGCAACCTACAAAGAACTACAAAAACAAGATACAGCAGAATGATACATACAGAAGCTATGAACAGGAGAAAAAGGAGTAGCAAAACGAGAAGAACAACTTTCTAAACAACAACTCAAAAACATCTCAGAAACTGTAGGAGAAAATCCATTCCAAGCAATCCAAGAGATGTTCAAAGAAGTACCCCTCATCAATATAGACTCCAAAGATATTAATATCCAGATTCCTGCATTGACTAGCGAGGACATCAATGGTTATATAAACTATCTGACCTTGCGAGTAGACAAAGCAGAAACGATAATCAAGGATCGATGAGATTTCTTTAATCAAATGAACGCACTATGTGCAATCCAAGATATCAAAGGAAATTTGAACAATATCAACAACATCAACAAACAGATAACCGATCTAGAAACTATCAAGAATCCAACGGATGAACAAAAACAAGCATTAAACTCCTTGAAGAAATTGAAGAAGAATATAGAAATCTGTCTCAAAATGGATGGTCAGATCAATAAATTCATAACCTTTAGAGAAAATAGTGCAGGACTCATAAGATCTATCAAACAAAACATCATCGTCCTACAAAAATACAAACAATTCCCTACACAACTCTACGAACGAACACATATCACTGATAGATATCTGACAGAAATTTCAGCATTACTTTCAGATTTCATCGGATCAATTAATTATCGACTAAGTACAAATGCAAATAGATTCTCGCAATATGTGGATGCGATCACCCTCATGGTATGAGCAATCAAAACACGGCAAGCAATCATAGATTTTTCAGTCAACCGATCAGAAAAATGTTCGAAATGTAGTAATGATAATTATGGATCGTTCTCATGTAGTCTTTCATTCCTCTGTCCAAAATTACCAATTTTCCCTATACCAGCATTCAAGATACCAAACATCTATATGGATCTTTCTCATATCGAATTAGGAATGAATCTCACCTTGCCAAAAATAAACTTCGTACCGATCAAAATACCATTGCCACAGATACCAAATCTCCCAGAACCACCAAGTGTAGAAGTAGATTGGGATATACTCTATGGTCTGGATATAAATTTCTTCAAAGATATGTCATTGCCGACTATTCCAGTTATCCCAGAACCACCACAATTGCCAGAACCACCATCATTTATCCCAAGCATAAAAATAGATTTACCAGTTCTTCCGCCTGCACCAAAAATCCCTAAAATACTACCAGAAATCAACGGTATACTCAAAGTCGCTGATTTTATCGGTAAAGTCTTCTGTATCGTTAAATGAGGTATCGGACTTGTAGGAGAAAAGGGTGTCAAAGGAAAGGTAGAACAAATAACACAAAGAACACGGGAAGTTCCTGTTTTCGATTTCTTCAATCTGACAACAAAATACAAAGATCCTCCATTACAAGGATTCGACTATAAACTCGACGCATATGCTACACTCAAATTCAATTTTGACGGCGTCTACGATGTCTTCAATACAATCGCACAATCAGCCAATAGTATAGTATCCCAAAAAATAGAAGCTCCTATTCAAGAAGGCGTAGATCGAACTACAGAAAAAGCAAACAATAATCGATTGACCACAGGAGCTAATGCTATAGAAAATTTCGATCAAAATATCAATCCAAATATCAATCTTAATGTCAATGGTTACCTACCAAAAGAGGAAACAAGCATGTTAGACTACCAAGTAGCGTACAACAAACTGAAGCAAGGATTATTGCAATTCAGCAACTTCACGCTTAGCGACAAAGTAACGAATGACAAAATCCAAACCATTATCGCAACAGTGGATAATACATCTAATGTCCTCCCTGCTACCAAACAGATAGAAAATGTCGAGAAGGCAGCGCAAGGTATCATCAATGAGAAAAAGAAAGAAAACAGTCAGCTCAAAAAAGAGATTCAAAATTATGATAATTTCATCAAAAAATTGAAAGGAAACGTCGTACTTGTTGATAGTAAGACCACAAAATCAACTCTCAGTACAGCAATCCTAACGATAGATTCACATACAAAAAACATTCTCCAATCTCAAGAAGATCCGACCAAGACGTACCTCACGCTCAATAAACAAATGGTAGATGGATATCTCAAAGCGGTAGATAACAATAGTGCGGAAAATCTTAATATGTCAAAAAGCACCTATAATAAATCCAAGCAATATCTCGAAACAACAAAAGAAAAGATAGATACAGCACTGCTCGCATACGAAGAAGGTTCGATAGTAGCCCAGAATACTTGCACCAACTGTTCAAATCAAAATCAACAATACAGTACAGATATTTCTGCATATGTCCAAGGAGTATTTGTAGAAAGCTATAGTGGAACAGAAAAAAATCTAGTCAATACCGTTACATCACCTGAACACGTTACTCAAGTCAAAAAGACATACACGACAGATACAGATCTTAATAATGATGGGAAAAAAGATATCCTCATGTATGATACAAACACCATCTATATCAAATACGCACAACAAAACGACGAAAGTCTTTCGAAATGAGGAAATAGTTTGACAACAAAATATACAAAACGATATAGCTATGCAAACGAACATCCAGGAAACATCTTGAATCCAAATCAATGGTATATCAAATCACTTGATCAACTCAGAAACAATAGTGATACTTATGGATATACAACTATCAATGATCTTACATTCAAAATTGTAGATAAAAACAAAGAAGTAAAATGATTTTCGACAAAAGGACAAAATTTCAGTACCCTCCAACTTTGACGGAAAAATAGCCAAAGCTTAGGAGAAAATGTTGATGGATATATTATCAAAGTACATAATAAAATTGATACCAAAGATAGGCCAAGTAGTTTTTGGCAATTTTTGGGAATAGGAGAAAAACCAAAATATATTGTCGTCTTGCCAAAAGGTACTGATTACAAAAAATGATTACTGACTATCGATAATGATTACATCAAGAAGCCTATTAACCTTGAATTGGGAGATAGGATCTTAGCTGTAGAATATTATGATCCAGCCAAAGAAGATATTACACTCTCATTCAAGGACCTACCAAGAGAATGGCTTTATATCAATATTGCCACCCTAACGATAACACAAGATGATCTAAGCACCAATCAACAGAAATCATTGATATTGTACAAAAAATCATCACCATGGTCCAATCAAACGGTTGCAGGTATGCAAAATCTAGGAGATATCGAAGCACCAGTAGGAGAAATTGTTCTCCGAAGGAATATGACCAATGAAGCTATAGGCACAGGAGTAGCACTCGAAGGATATATCAATACAAAGTATACACTCAAATCAACACGGACTGACAATGTCATCGTAAGTAAAATGCTTATCCAAAAAGACGGGCAAATCATCGCAGAAAAAGATAATCAATCACAAACAGGAATACTTAATCTCAGTGGACTCTTCTTCACAGGAACCGACCAACAAAACTATGACTTCATCGCTATCGACCAAAATGGAAATATAGCAAAAGAAACCGTGACACTCAAAATTATGATACCAGATATCCAGATCATAGATCTCAAAAAAAGCGGAGAAGATACCGCAGATATCATAGCGAAAATCAGTAATGATATAGATGAAGGACAAGTAATATTCCAAAGACTAAGAAATGGTATACGAAGTACTATCAAATGATCCAATCAAAATAGCTACGAAGGTTTCGATCTATCACCAAAACAGACTATCATCACCTGAGGTATTTTTACCATAAGTAACAATATCGGTCTCTATGATACACAAGGCAATGAAGTAGCAACGATCGATCCAAAGACCGGAGAAATCAAAGTCAATCAAGGATATGAAAATAAGATACAAATTTACTTGAGATTCTGATCACATATTCCAGTAATCGAAGTAAGAGATAGGATAGAAAACAGAACACTCTTCCAAATAGTATTGCCAGTACAATCGATTACAGACATCGCCATGCAATCAGTGAATTATCAAAAAGTGCAGCTTCCTGATGGACAGTTTGGAGATTTTAGTAATGGATACTGTATTATGAACATGCAACATGAATGTATCTTATATACCAATAATGCAGGTGCTATGTATATTCCATGAACATATGCAACATCACTGATAGGAGAATATGCATTTGACAAAACCAACAAAAACGTTACTTTTACTATCAAAGAACAATCCGGAACAACAATAGCAAAGATCATACTAAAAGTGAAATCGACAGAAAACTAAAGTGCAGAATACAATATGTAGAGTGCAGAGTTATGTAACAATAGTCCGTAAAAAAACAAATCTTTCACTATAAACTATAAACTATACACTATTTACTATACACTATATTTTATCTTCTGTTTTATATCAAATCAAAACCAGAAATCTCATCACGATCATCATAACATCCATAATGCTCTTCTCAAGCATAGTTTTTGCTCACGACTGCAATCTTGTAGTGAGTTCACCAAACACCTTAGATGAAACAGTAAAAAATTATAACATAAATTACAAAATTTACCACAATGCCCTACCAACACAAGCTTTCAAACAAGCATTGATCAACCTCAAAGCTTACTGCTGTTCACAGATCACTCAAAAATGATGTACCAAAGATGAAATAAAAAATCTACCTAAAACATATCCCGAAAGCGAATATCTCTTCGACCAAATATTTGATGTAGCGATGAGAAGATTGGATGGTATCCAAACACTCGCCTACGGACTCGATCCCGATCCTACAGCGTTGGAACGGAGAACATATATTACACAAACAGCAGCCAATGCCAACGGTGCTCAAGCAGGCGACATACAAAACATGTATAACAAATATTGGAAATTACATGCATTCAGTTTAGATAATATATTAGAAAATTATAATAAAGATGTAGCTACGGTCTCACTGGCAGATAAATATACTACACTCTGCGATATTATGAAGAAGATTTATGATATCCAAAAAGAGAAGAGAGTTATCCTTGGGGGATATGGAGAAAATAATAGTTTTTTGAATAAATGCACAAGCTTGGTAGAAAAAAGAGTGAAAAAAGAAAATAGCTATGTGAAATTGCTTATGACACAAAAATCAGCTAACCTCTTTGATGAAACGATGAAAGCATATACCAAGAAACATTTTGTGGAAGAAAAACTCATGGGCCTATGGAATCTCGTAGCCAAAGTGAAGGATGTCTTCAAGACTATCGTACAACAAGCTCCTGTAGCCAAGAATTGCAGCAAATAGCATTTTACTCTTTATTTCAACAAAAAATGAAAAAAAAACTTCTGACTATGTTCATGTTAGGATTTCTCATCATGCCGATATATTCATTCGGTCAAAAAACCAATGATTTTGAAATTATACCGAAAGCTCAAGAAGATATCTCACAAATAGTGAGCGGTATAGGAGCAGAATGAGGACATGTACGAGAAAACTACAATAAGCAAGCAAAAGATTTACAAGATAAAGAAAAATTGTGAGAACAATTAGCTTCAGGAGTGATGACATGGGAAACACTCCTTGATTATATCGTCTATCTTGTCAGATTTCTGTCTCAGATCGGAATAGTTATCGGTGTCATGATGATCATCTATGCAGGATATCTCTATGCCAGCAGTGTCTTTAGTCCATCAAACATGACCAAAGGAAAATCAGCTATCACCAATGCAATTATTGGTGTTCTCGTGGTAGCATTCTCCTATGCGATCATGAAGCTGCTCACAAGTGCTTTCTTATCATAAAAAAATAGCAGCAATTACTGCCATCGATTATTAACGCTAAACCATTGACTATTTAGATGCTTCTATCCTAGCTTTGAGTTCTAAGGCCATTTTGTTGATATCCAGAAGTGCTTGAGCGAAATTATCTCGGAAGGAATAGTTATCCTGCAAGAAATCGATAATATTGTTCATAAAGAGGATATTATTCTGCTGAGCATATGTTTTTCTCATAATATCCACGGTCTGATCTGACGCTTCGATATAGGAAGCGGTTGCATCTTGGAATTTTTGGATATTCTCGTTGATATCGGAAAGAGAAGTCGCCTGTTCGAGATTGGCCTTATTTTTGATAGGATCAGAAACGACAATATATTTATTATAATCATCAGCTTCAGGAGCAGTAGTATTCATATTCAATACAGAAAGACTAAGATCTTTTGTATTTTGTATCTGTTCTGCTATCTTGATGGTAGTGCTTTTTTGAGGGAAGACAGGTTTGAATCATATTTGTACCTTGAATGCAAAATTATCTGCAAGCTTGATCTTGATAGTACCATCCAAAAATTCTTTTGTTTTAGAAAATTTAATCATCTCACCGCTATCTTTGAGTCATTGGAGGACATCAAGAATTTCCTGGAAGATTGCCTGGATACTGTAGACTTTCTTTCCTGGCGTCACTTTTTTGGTCTCTGAAGGGACCTTGCAGAATTTGATGCGAAACATATCTTCCATTTTTTCCCGTCATGCACCATTAGGACCGGCAATAAGAAAACAGGTACAATCAGAAACACAAAGCGCTTTTTGTTGGATTCATGAAACCTTGTCACATTGCTGAATACAAGATTTGACACACTTTAGCTGACATTGTGCTTGTTTATCAAGAGGAAGGCTATTGCAGCTATATTCGCAGGTTCATGGCTGTGCATCACCAAACGCATGCTCAGCATAAGTATTGGCTATCTGATTTGTTATTCATGGATCAGAGGTACTTTCACGAGGAGATAATGGATTCTTATCATAAAAACTATCAAGAAGATGATCAGTGACAAGGTCATCAATATTTGCCGTATCTATGAAATTATTGATAACAGCAAGATATTCTTCTGCAGTTGCAAATTGAGGGTTTTCTTGGAGAGCAATAGGAGCTTCTTCAGCAAATCAGGAAAGACACTGATTTCAAAATACTAAAACAGATCATCCTGGTAGAGATGAGGAAGTATTTATAGTTGCTACAAAATTTTGGATTTCTTGGTCATCAGTAGGAGTAATTAGTTGTTTCTCTGAAAAAGAAGTCAATGATGATGAAGGTAATGCCTGTGAAATTGAAGAAATTCCTCCACCAGAAGATCATGATAAAGATGAGCTATTGGAAGAAGATCAGGTCATCTGAGTGAAAGGTCATCCTCCGCCTACTTGGTAGGAACTCTGATCAGTGAGCGAAGAAAGATCTCAGCCTCCCATAGTAGTGAGGGACTGTACCGTAGGTAGACGATAAAAAAGCACCTGCGGAGATTCCTTGAACCCTTCAAAGAGGATATTACCGATCTGATTGATATCATGAAGAAGATCAAAATCGCTGTCATCCAACGTACCATTCCAAAAGAGATCGGACCCATAATTATCCTGATTAAGTGCAGACAAAGAATAAGCATTGGAATAACCAGCATAATACGCTTTATTAATAGCAGTATTTATCGCCTGGATGTTATCAAAAGAATTTGTCATATTGTTGCATGCAAGAAAAACAGCATAGCTTTTGTTAATCTCAGAAGAATGCGGTTTTTTTGTTCACAATGGAAGAATCTGCTTAAAAGTCTCCCTAAATGAAGCATTGGAATTGTAAATAACATTGATAAAATCCTGAGTCGTTGCACGAGGACATCATACATAATACTCCCTTAGATAATCAAGAGAAGTAGTTGTAGAAGAAATTTCCCTATCTTTAACGAGTTTCAAAGCCTTGGAATAAATATTACTTACAACGACTTTACCTTCAAAGAGATCTCACATACTAAAGACGTCTGTTTTCATCTGATCAAGCACCTGAGAAAAATCAACACCAAAAACAAAGGAATACATTCCGATAAGCAAAAATACCAATACAAGATATATCCTATTGAGGTTCTTGAACATTTCTCAGCTTATCATATAAAGTATATATTGGCGTCACGATACGAGCTATGAGTTTCCCCAATCCATCCAGATCTTCCTGATACATGCTGAATCCTACATGCAGAGGATATGCCATGTACATATCACGAATCATTCTGAAGATCAATGACATAGCGCTTTTTGATCGGATATATTGGGTAGAAAACCTTCTGTATACGGAAGAATAATTAGAAACAAGTCCAGGATATTTCTGCAACATCGTCAGATAATAGGCCATAAAGAGACGATAATAAAAGAGCTCATTATAAGCAAGATTGACAAATGATACCATAGTTAATCCAGCATCATTCAATCAGCAAACAAAAATATTATCATTAGATCATGAACATGCTGGCAAATCCTTGATGGATTGGGCATCAAAAACAGTAAGTTCGCTCAATATCTTTCTAGTATTTTTTACATAAGATTTCACCATACGACAAGTCTTGTCATAAGAATGATTAGTATTATTACAGATATTAATGCCAAAATACGATTGAAAATAATCATTTATCACAGATCATAATTGTGCTTCCGAATTGTATTCAACAAAAGGACCATATATAGTGGATTGCTTGATATTTGTATAATCATTCATGATAGCATTAAAGAGTTTTGGGATGTTGGTGGCAAGATCGCATTCGTTGTTCATAGATTGAGGGGCACAGAGATCACGATCATCAAGATCATAATCAGTAAAATCAAGTTCTTTGAAACTCTTGCGTTTAAAATACGTATCTTTGAGTTTTGATCTAGAAGCATCAACAACATTACTACAAAGAAGATACACAAAAGCAGAATATTTGGCATCATAGACAAAATCATTTTTTATGAAACTTTTAGAAGTAAGTACTGCATCGCAATAATTAACGATAAGCGTATGTACCTGACCAGGATCAGAAGAATACTCAGTATAAAGAGTATGTACGATATCAGCTTCACTAGCAGCGAAAGCAAAGGAAAATCACAGACAAGCAATGATTGTCATGATACCTAGCTGTATTCGATGCTTTCTGATAATATACATTGCGCAAAAGATAAAATAAAAGATTATCGGCATTTTCCTCATCTACCACATTGCAATTCGCAAGCTTCGCCTAGACTGCTTATCAAGCTATTCTTTTTTTCTTTTCAACCGAGGATATCATCCTTGATGGCTTGTATCTGTATTCCGAGCGCAGTAAACGCTGGAGTGATATCTTTAACTTCCGAAGAAATGCTGATATCCTGATCAACAGTTTGACTAACAAAAACATCCAAAAGATATTGATTCATGATAGTAACAAAAACATCTTGGCTCATAGTATTGACAAGGGTTTTCTTTTGAATATTCTCAACTTTTTCTTGTGTAGCAGGTACGCTTTTGTCAGTAAGTGCTTTCCATGACCTAGTAAATGAATTACTAATACCTGAAATAGTAGATAGTATGTTTCCATTAGTCTCTTCAACTGAAAAATTTAATGGTTTCTTGATGCTACCGATTTTTGTAGAACCGTACATAGATTTTAGAAGTTCTTCCTCTCTTGTTGTAAATTCATCGGAGGGATTTTTTGAAAAAATATCGCCGAGTCTATCAATTGCATCTGTAAATGTTTCCAAAGAGTCAGACCAAGAATTCTTGGTATTAGCAATAAGAGTTTTGATAGTATCTTTGAATTTTTTTATGTTAGAGTCGCAAGGATTGGTAATACCTCTTGCACAGCTATAATCAGTTTTCATCACAGACATAGCTCCGCTATCGAAGATGATTCTAACGCCATCCGTACCTCATCTGGAAATCTGATCAAACTGGGAAATAGTATCAAAATACAGGAAGCTCTTAGCTGCCGAAAGTATACTCGTGAGCATGGAAGTGATATTGTTATATGATACACCATCATTGATAACAGATCATGGTTGGAATATTCCCGCTTCAATATACTTCTGAAGGATATTTCTCATAATCATAAGGTTCTGATTATTGATTTGTTCATACCATCCACCACCAACACCAAGCTCATATTTTTTGGTAGCAAGCTGACTTTCCAATGTTTCTATAAGTTTGGTATCTCTCAAAAAAACCTTATTCTTGGTAAGTAGCGTCGTTCATCCTGCAATATCCTTGGCTCCTCAGAAATTCACCGGATTAAAAAAGATAGCAGTAGTCGCCATAGAAAATTTCAATTTTTGAGAGACATTTCTCGCTACTCTGCTGACAACAGTCTGTGCAGGAGGAGCAAAAACGGATCATTGAAATCGGTTTGGGTTGACATACTGCCCAAGATAGGTTCATTCTGTACCTTGGGTATGTATAGTATTGATCATTTCATTGACAAAATCCATAAGCAAGGAAAGTGGTTGAGAAACAGTTCCACAGATAGTTGTAGATTGGCAATATATATCTTTGGATACGGTGACCTGGACAAATTTAGCAGAAACAAAAGAAAATCCTCCTGCGAGCAGGATAAGTCATCACATAAGCAATGAGAGGAAGAGTTTTTTCATGAAACCAAACAAAATAAATAATTATTGGGGCAATTGATCAATCTTAGCGGTGAGAATTTTCTGTTCACTTGTATCATCACAGATACTCAATGCTTTGATATACGTATCCTTAGCTAAACTATAGTCATGATTCAAAAGATAATAATCGCCAAGTAAATGATAAAGATGTGATTGATGATAGGTTTGTGAAAGAGAAATGAGCTTCTGCCCTACTGAAGATAGATTTTGTTTAGCTAATTGCAATCATACCTCACCATAGACACACACATCAGCTTGACTGCCACTCAAAAGTGTAGAACATTTTCAGAGATAAAGATCAGCTAACTGAGGATTGTCAGAATATAAGAGGAAAGGTTTTCAAGTACGGAATGGTATAAAGAACATATGATCAAAAAATAATGAGAAATCTGATGGTTGCAGACTAGATTCTCCGAGAAGATTGTGTCGTATACGAACCATATTGTCCATATCTTCAAGGTGGATATAACTGAGTAACATATATCTATATACATCAGTCCTAAGTGCTGGATCAGCAACTTGATTAAGATATATGATAGATTGTTCATAATCGCCATACCAGTAATAGCAGATACCTATGAGGAATTTATACAAAAAAACATTATTAGTATCAAAATCCGCAAGCTTGAGAAAATAGTCCTTTGCAGACTCCCAATTATGCATAAGAAAATTTGTATAAGCGAGCACTTGATATGGGAGGATATATTGTTGATTCTGGTTCAAAGAATGAAGTGCTATCCTCTTGGCAAACGAGAAATATCAGTTCTTGAGTAAGGTAAGTGCGACCAATCCATCCCTGTAATATGGAGGAGGATTCTTGATCTTCATATAATTCGCCAGTGCAGAATCATAAGATTTCTTAAAATCCTGATAACGCTGTCCAGTGACTTTACCGAATGCCGCCGTGGCTGTAGCATAGTCATATACCCAGAGCGAATGAAGTCATTTGTAAAACATCACATCATCATCAGTAAGAAGATGGTGAGACTGATAGTCATTGATCAAAGAGAACACATTATCAAGCGAATTAGCCGAGGCGAGATCGAGAGAAGGATTATGAAAAAGCGTGTAGACAACTTGATGTGGATCAAGATTCAGATGAAAATAATTTCATTGCTCTGCTACCAAAAGAGAAAGGTAAGTATTGGCTTTATCAAACTGATAATATTGGAGGAATTTTTCCACTAAAGGTTGAAGGAATTGTGGATTCTTATTCTTAGTATAGAGATATTCCAAAACATTGAGATCCTGAAAGATTTCTGAATCACCCAATTCCTGATGAACGACTCCAGAGACCATCTCGTTCACCTCCTGAACAGGTGCAACCGTATGAATAGTATCTTGAATTGGTTCTTGTACTATGGTTGTTACTACAGGTGTAGGTATTTCTACAGATGGAATATCTTCTGAAACAACGATACGATGAGTAGAAAATGCTCAATCCAAAAAAAGGATAACGAGCCAGAAACAAAGAAGCATAGTTCAGATAATTAAAGAATTGGTATATTTATAGTGAGAATCCATTGAATATATACAAAAGATAAATCAATCTAATTATAGTGGAAACAGACTCAAAAGACGAAAAAATAAGCGAAAATAACACCAATACGATTTGACAAAAAATAAAAGATAAATAAATAATTGACTTTTATAAAAAAGAATAAAAAAAATATGTTTATATATACAAAACAGTAAACAATATCTTTGAGAAGATACTTTCTTTTATGTATAAAAAAACTGAGCTTTCGCCCAGCTTTTCTCTATATAACTAACTCAGTTCTATAAAGTGAATATTAAAATCCCAAGTTGCGATTCAAATTAAAGTTGATTGATATTCTTGGACACCGTACCCAGATCGATCTTGTCATATCTCTGCATCAGCATATCTGTTTTGATTTTGCTCATAATCTCCTGTACCACTCACACGATAATGATCACTCCAGAACCAGTAACAACTACAGGAAGTGATCCTAAAGATTGAACAAGATTTTGGACGAATGGGATATAATTGAGCAGATAGCTGTAGATGCCGATAAGTGCCAAACCAATTCCTCATCGGAAACAAAGATGCATCAAAATTCAATTGATATATTTTGCTGTCTCTTTTCCTGGTCTAATACCTGGAACAAATCATCCTCTCTTTTGGATATTGTCGGAAATCCTTTCTGGAGAGAAGACAATCAATGTATAGAAGAATGTAAACACGATAATCAGGATAAAATACAAAATGATTGCTGGGATTCCTGGTTGTTGAGTATAGATATTGAGATTTGCTTCAACCCAATTAGCAATAGCCATAAGTTTAGTATTCATAGGCTGGAATTGTACAATGAGTTTGGAAAGTAAATAAGGAAAAGAAACGAATGCGATAGAAAAGATAATAGGTACCATACCTACTGGATTCATCGGAATAGGTAATGAAGATGATTCTTCTACTCTTCCTCTTCTTGCATAAATTACAGGAATCTCCTTGATAGACTTGAGGATGAATATAGAAAGCAAAACTAAACCGAGGACGATGATCAACATAAAAATAAAGACACCCATGATATTATCTGAACCTGCCATGCTAGAATATACTTTCTGAGTAATTCCTGATACGATGGATGCGAAGATCAACAATGATATTCCATTGGATATTCATCTTTCGGTGATTAATTCTCCTATCCACATAAGAAGAACAGAACCAACAGTCATAGCAAATGCTGTACCAATCAAATTTAATGGAGCTGTACTGATAACATTTCCACCAAGAAGATAATTAATAAAAAATACCATTCCTATTGATTGAAGAAATGCTAATGGTACAGAAAGATATCTAGTATATTGTTGGATTTTTTGTTGTCCTACCTCACCTTGTTCTGTAAGTTCCTCCAACTTAGGTACCACAGAACCAAGAAGCTGCATAATAATAGATGCATTGATAAATGGAGCAAGTCCTACCGCAATGATTGCAAATTGATCTAATGATCCTCCTAGGAGCATAATGAAATATCCCAATCATGAATTTGAGGTGTTAATTGTTCTCTCCATAAGTGTAGTAATATCTACAAAAGGAACAGGAATAAACACCAATAACCTATAAATTGCAAGCATGACAAGGGTAAAAATAATTTTCTTTCTTATGCTAGGATTTTCCCGTACTTCTTGAATCTTTTTGAAGAACTTTTCCATCAGAGAGGAATAATAGACATAAAAAAACACTATTTAGTTTTCTTAGTAGTAGACTTTTTGGTAGTTGAAGGTTTCTTAGTAGTAGACTTTTTAGTTGTAGATTGTTTTTCTGTAAGAGTAGATACTTTTTTTACTGCTGTTTTTTTAGAAGTTTCTACCTTAGTTTCAATCAATTTTACAGGTTCTAATTTCTTTTCAACCTTCTTCTCAACTGATTTTTTTACTACTGATTGCTTTGATTTTTTGAGAGATTTTTCCTCTTTTTTAGGAGCTTTTTTTGCTACAGAATGAACAGTACCAGGATTTTCTATCTTAGATTTTGCAGAAGTAGAAAATGCATCAATATCCTTAAAGGTAAGATGTTTAGCATAATCGCCATTACCAAGAATCTTAACAAAATCAGTTACTGTCTTGATATATCACAAATCTTTTAAAAGTGCTTTAGTGATTTCCATGCTATCAGAAATCCTTGTATCAGCATCCAAAGTACCGAGATTGATAATGGTGACATTCCTGACAAGTTTATAATATCTAGTGAAACCTCTTGCTTTCGGTAATCTTTGGACAATAGACGTCTGTCATCCTTCGAAAAATGGTTTCATGGAATGACCACTTCTGGACTTCTGTCCTTTGAGTCCTCTTCCGGAATAATTTCCTGTTCAAGTAGCATTTCCTCTTCCTCTTCTTGGTTGTTTATTCTTGAGGCCTTTGCTTTTTTGGAGTTGATGGATTTTCATCACTAATACATATAATATGATAAATAGTTTTCTATTGTCTATCGACTATAGTCTATTTTTTAGATGATTTTTTTTAGTAATCGGCTTCTTGTTATCAATTGGTGTCTTTTCGATGACAACTTCAGGAATGATACCAATTTGTTCTTTTTCCTGGATTTCTTTGACAACAGAAGCAGTTTCTTTTTTCGATTCTTCCTCTTCTTCAACAGTTACAGATTTTGTCTTTTCTACAACACGCTTATTGAAATGATCAGCATGTTTGTATGATGACAATGCTTTGATCGTAGCTAACGCATTGTTGAGTTTATTATTGGATCACATGATCTTAGATAAAACATTCTCAAATCCTGCAAGTTCCAAAACAGCTCTCACAGAAGACCCTGCCTTCAAACCTGTACCAGCAGTCGCAGGCAATAGCTTGATGACACATGCCTTATATTTGGTTGTTATTGGATAAGGAACAGTCTGATTACCAGTGATAGGCACGATAAACATGTTTTTGTATGCTTCACGGGAAGCTTTCTGGACAGCAGCACTAACATCTGGACCCTTAGAGACACCTATTCAAACCTTACCTTTCTTGTTTCATACAAGAACAGTTGCTCTAAAGGAAAGTTTTCTTCCTCCTGTAGTAACTCTAGTCACTCTTCTCACCTCGAGCATAAGTTCGTCAAATTCCTTCTTTACCTTATCTTTGTTTCAAGATCTCATGAACAATAATGGTTAATATGATAAAATTATATAGCGATACCTCATGATCTAATTCACTCAGCCAATGCTTTGACTCTACCATGATAAAGATTTCCATTCCTGTCAAATGCAGCTTTTTCAATGCCTTGCTTTTTCATAAGAGCAGCTAATGCTTCACCAGCTTTCATAGCTCTATCAGTCTTGTTCGCACCTTTAAGATTCTTGTCAGAAATAGAACAAACAACTCTACCATCCAATCCAATCACTTGTGCTTTTATAAACATATTTGATTTATCGACAACAATTCTATAACCAGGAAAATTAGATTTAATTTTATTATTAACTCTCCTTTTTCTAGCAAGAAATTTTCTTGTTGCTTCTTTGATACGCTTAGTGATTTTCAACATTGCATTGAAGATAAGTAATAAAGATTTTTCAATAATGTAGTAGTTATGAGATTATTTCTTCGCAGCTTTACCTGGTTTGAGCTTGATATACTCATCGAAATATCTGATACCTTTTCATTTATATGGTTCAGGCTTCTTGAGCGCTTTCACTTTTGCAGCATATTCACCAAGGAATTGTTTATCAATTCCATTTAAGGTAATGATGAAGTTACCTTTTGCATCCTGTTCAACTTTTGCTTCTATATTTTGTGGAATATCAAAATTGACCTTATGAGAAAGCCCCAATGAAAAGACGAATTTTTTACCCTCCATTTTGACTGCATATCCTACTCCCATCAAAAGAAGTTTCTTCTCATATCCTTTAGTGACACCCTCAATCATATTCGCAAGCAATGTCCTAGAGAGTCACCGAAGATTCCATTGATCCTCATGTTCTACGGCAGTAATAGCTTGATTGCCTTCCACTTTTATAGAAACACCTTTCGCAAATGTATGGGAAAGCTGTCCTTTAGGACCTTTTACCGTAACAGTAGAACCGTTGATCTGGAGTTCAACTCCTGCAGGTATTTCTATGACTTTCTTTCCGATCTTTGACATAATGATAATGCTAAATTGTTAAAATGTTGAATTGATACATTATTATGAGCTGTCGAATATCAACTATCGTCTAATAAATTTCAGCGATAAGCTCACCTCAAAGTTTCTTTTGTTTGGCAATATGGGTAGGCATAAGTCATTGGTTGGTAGAGATAATACCAATTCCTTTCCCTCCAGCTACGGTAGAAATGTTTTTGTAGCTAACATACCGAGGTCTTGATGGCTTAGAAAAGAATTTTACATTCGGAACATCATTGACAGGATTGACTACCTTTTTGAGTGATATAACGATATTCTTCTTTTTGCCCTCTTCATTGACAATAAAATCCTTAATGAATCCATATTGTTTGAGCAATTCAAGAACTTTCACTTTGAAATTGGAGAAAGTAACATCATCTACAGAAGTTTTTCTCGCCATATATGCGTTCTTGATCCTGATGAGCAGATCATGAATAGGAGCGTTAACATAAGTCATGTACAGAATATAACGATATAAATTTAATGGATAGTAAAGCGTGAGAGATGTGCTAGAATGAATTATTATATATCATCACAAGCGACAAAAAGACAATACATTCGTTGTTCACTTTTAGTGGATAATAATAAGTTCTTTTTACCGACTAGATTTTCTAAGTCACATAATAATACCTTCCCTTGCGTATGTTCTCAAACAAACTCTGCAAATACCAAAATCTCTAACATAGGATTTTGATCTACCACAAACCCTACATCTATTGTAGTATTTGGTAGGTTGTTTAAGTGGTTTTCACTCAGTGAATCTTTTTTCATACATTTTTGATTGTTTTGCCTTAAGTGCTGTTCTTGCCATGGTATAAGAAGGAATAATAAATGATAAATGTTATTTGAAGATGAATCCTAATGCTTGAAGTAATGCTTTTGCCTGAGTATTGTCTTTGGTAGTTGTGACAATAGTAATTTGGAGTCCCATAGGAGTCACGACATCATCCAAAGAAAGTTCAGGGAAGATATTGTAGTTAGGAAGTCAGATAGAAAAGTTTCCTTGCCCATCAAAATGCTTTTCACTCAAACCTGTAAAATCCCTTATTCTTGGCATTACTAACTTCACGAATCTATCAAGAAAATCATACGCTCTCTGTTTTCTCAAAGTTGTTTGAAGCATAACTGGAAGTCACTCCCTCAACTTGAAGTTGGATATAGCCTTCTTAGATTTGAAGACACGAGATTTTTGTCAGGTAATCTTTTGGATATTTTTTTCAAATTCATCAAAATCCTTGAGTGATTTCCTAGTAGCGAGGGATCCAATACCCACAGCGACAATAACCTTATCGATCTTAGGAACTGCATTAATATTCTTGATTCCAAGCTGCTTTTGTAGATTCTTCAAAATATCTTTATTGAATGTTGCTAATGTATTCATGAAGTCTTGGATAAAAACGATAAAAACAATTATTTGATTACTACCTTAAGTTTTGATGCTTCTCTGATCTTCTTTCATTTTTTATCAGTAACAACTCTAATTCTCGTTGCTTTCTTTTTGTCTTCAACATAATACATAACATTGGAAATATGAAGAGGAAGTGTCTTCTTAATAAATCATTTTCATTTCATAGCTTTCTTTACTTCATTCACACCTTTTACGATGACATGATCAGCATCCGTGAATTTCTGAATAACAGAAACCATGCCTTTGTATTTACCAGCAATCACGATGACAGGATCTCATGTTCTAAGTTTTTTCATGGTAATAATTATGAACAAGAATAAATATTTCTATTGACGATCAACAATCAACTATCGTCTAATTTTTTATACTACTTCTTCAGCCATATTGGTAATAGCTTTGTATCACATCTGTCTGAGTTCTCTAGCAACAGGACCAAAAATTCTTTTTCCTACAGGTTTAATTTCTCACTTAGCATCCTTAGTCATGAGAATTGCAGCATTATCACCGAAACGAACATAAGTTCAATCTTTTCTACGAATTTCTTTTGCAACTCTAACAATCAATGCCTGAGAAGTTGTTCCTTTTTTGATAGTACTTGTAGGCAACGCATCTTTGATAGCGATCATTACGATATCACCTACAGTAGCTGTTTTTGCATTCCCTTTGAAAATCCTAAAAATTTGGCCTCTCTTTGCTCAGGTGTTGTCAGCTATGATGACTTCTGATTCATTCTTTAACATTAGAATAAGATATAAGATAATAAAGCGGTATTATTTTACGACTTCTATCAACCTCCATTTTTTGAGTTTACTTACAGGTTTACATTCCCTAATTCTAACAGTATCTCAAAGTTTTGATACATTTTGATCATCATGAGCATAATATTTTTTCCTCACAATAAATCTTTTTTTGTACAAAGGATGCATCTGCACAGTTTTGACAAGTACAGTGCGTGTCTTATCAGTCTTATCACTGATGACGTCTCAGACAAACTCCTTGATACTTTTATTTCCTATTACCACCATGTTGTTCTTTAATCTTATGGGTTAAAACGGTATTTACTCTGGCGATCTTTACTCTAACATCACCAATCTTATGAGTTTCTTTGAGTCCTTTGATCGCATTTTTCATCTTATAAGAATAGAGTTCTTTCTTAAGTTCCCTTCTCATAAGAACAAGCTCCTTGATGGTCTTGTCATGAAGATCTTTCATAAATGCTTGTGTACCTTTCATTGATAGTATATTTAAATAATAAATCCGAGCTTCAAGCTTAAGGCTTCAAGCTTCAAGCTAAGTTTATTTTACTTCTCATTTTTCTACAAATTTCGCTTTAACCGATAATTTTTTAGATGCTTTGATAAGTGCCTCTTTTGCTTCCTCTCTTGGAATTCACATAAGTTCAAACAACACTCTTCATTTTCTTACCGGAGCTGTATAGATATCAACATCTCCTTTTCCAGTTCCCATCGGCATCTCAAGTCCTTTCTTGGTAAACGGAGTATCAGGAAATACTCTAATCCACATCTTACCAGTTTTTTTGATAGATCTTACAATAACTTTTCTGGCAGCCTCTATCTCTTTATTGGTAAGATAAGAACTTGTAAGTGCTTTAAGCCCATACTGTCCAAAAACAACCGTGGATCATCTATAGCTTTTGCCTCTGAGTTGTCTGACGAGGGGCTTCCTATATTTTCGTCTTTTTGGCGTCAATAACATGAGTACTACATCAAAACAAATAAAAGATTATAAGTTGATCTTTTTATTAGCATTAGATTGTCATTTATTATAGAGTATTCCTTTTTCAATCCAAACCCTAACTCCAAGCATACCATATTTTGTTCTTGCTTGAAGATAATAATAATCAATATCTGATCTAAACGTCTGAAGTGATACTCTTCCTTGGATAAATTTTTCTGTTCTGGAAATATCTACTCATCATAATCTTCCTCCTACCTGGATTTTGATACCAGAAGCACCTTTCTCCATAACTTTCTGGAGAACATTCTTAGCAACTTTTCTGTACGGCATTCTGGCTTCGAGTTGTGAAGCGATGAATTCTGCCATAATTTTTGCAGATAATTCAGGAACCTTCACTTCCTTGATAATAACTTTCATATCTTTTTTGAATTTCTTCTGTAATGCATCTTCAAATTCTTTTATCTTAGCGCCTTGTTTACCCATCAAAACCCCTACTTTGGAAGAGAAAATAATAATTTCACCCTCTTTAGCAGTCTTTCTGATTACGACTTTTGAAATTCATGATCTAGGAAAAAATTCATCAACAAATTTTCTCATCTTCACATCTTCGACAAAAAAATCTGCTCCTGTTCTCTTATGTTTAGCAAACCGTTCTGCAGGCCATGATTTCATAATACCTACTCTCATTCCTATTGGATGGGCTTTTGATCACATACGTAATTACTTAACATGTAAAAACACTTTTACAAATGATCTATATTTGACATAATGACTTACTCTAGACCTAGAAGAGAATCTGATTCTCTGGATCTTTGGACCTCTACCGATCTCTATCTTGTGGATATATAATTTTGCAGCATCATAACCACCATTTTTGGTCGCATTAGCAAGTGCAGACTTGATAACCTTATAAAGGAATTTTGCTGCCTTCTTTGGCATTAGTTTCAAAAGCGTCAATGCATCTTCAACATTTTTCCTCTTGACCATCTGTGCCATCAACGCCATCTTCTTATCAGAGACCAATGCATATTTGAGCGTCGCGGTCAGGTTATTATCTACTGTCTTTTTGGTAGTGGCAACCATTGTTTCTAAATTTTAAATTATAAATTTTTTTGAATTCTAAATGCTAAATGCTGAGCTTAGAACGGATGTCCTCTAAATGTTCTCGTAGGAACAAATTCTCCTAATCTATGTCCAATCATATCTTCAGTAACATAAACACTGACAAATTGCTTACCATTGTGGACAGCAAAAGTCAAACCTATCATATCAGGAACTATGTGACATGCTCTATCTCGTACTTTTATAACTTTTTTATCACCAGTTTCATTCATCTTCTTCACCTTGATGAGTATCTTTTCATTCACATAAAATCATTTTTTTAGTGATCTTGCCATTAATTACATAAGTGAATAGTTAAAAGTTAATAGTGAATAATGAAGGTTGTATATTAGATATTTCGATTCTTATTTATTATTCATGGTTAGTTGTTAAGTTAATTTTTCGTTCTCTTAGAGATAATAAATTTTGTTGATGATTTTCTATTTTTTCTCGTCTTGATTCCTGGAGTAACTCTCTTTCCACTAAATGATTTCTGTCATTTCTTGAGACCAATCGGAGAGTGACCTTCTCAACCTCCATGTGGATGATCGACCGGATTCATATTTTTTCCGAGAACATGAGGTTTCTTTCCAAGCCATCTTTGCCTTCATGCTTTTCCAATAACAACATTTTGATGTTGTTCATTTCAAATTTCACCGATAGTAGCAAAGCAGTTCTCATTAAATTTTCTCACTTCTCCTGAAGGAAGTTTAATAAATACAACCTTGAGAAGCACATCCTTACCAGCAATGCTTGCATAAGATCATGCAGACTTGATAAGTTTTCCTGAAGAGAATGGAGTAACCTCAAGATTGAAGATATTCACTCATTCAGGAATATCTTTGAGTTGTTTTCTATTTCCAGGAGCTATAGATGCCTGATCTCCACAAATCACGGTATCACCTACCTTGATATTTTTTCGTGCAAGTACGTATCTTTTTTCTCCATCAGCAAAGCTCAGTAAAGCTATCCTTGATGTTCTATACGGATCATATTCAACACTTACCACTTTTGCAGGGATATTAAGTTTATCGTATCACTTGAAATCTATTAATCTATATAATCTCTTATGTCCACCACCAATAGATCTACAAACTGCTTTACCAGAATTATTCCTTCCACCAGTTCTTCCCAATGTTTTGGTAAGAGATTTTTCAGGTCTTTTTTTGGTAAGATCAGAAAAGTCATATCAGATCATGTAACGTCTAGATGGCGTATATGGTTTATATTTCTTGAGTGCCATGCTTGTAGAATAATAAATAATAAATAATGTATTCTCTATAGACTATCAACTATAGACTATAGTCTAATTATGAACCAAGTTCTATCTTTTCTTTCTTTGGAAGAGTAACAATGGCTTTTTTGTATGATTTCCTCACAAGTTTTCTATTATTTCTTCATTTATATACAACATTGACGATATTGATGCGCTCAGGATGTACTTTGTAAAGGAATTCAACTGCTTGTTTAACATCATTCTTATTTGCATCCTTATGAACTTTAAAAGAATATTTGTTTATAGCCTCTTGTTGGTTGTGTGTTTTTTCAGTGACTAACGGAGCAAGAATAATATCATAAGGAGAAAATTTTTTAATTATCTTACCCTTAGTAGATTTTTTTGCTCTTGCTTGAAGTATATGCTTAAAGGTCATAGGGATACAACAATAAATAATAAAAAGGATTATTTCTTATTAAGTACAGTCAATGCAGATTCAAGAAACAATACAGTATGATAAGACATAAGATCAGCAGGATTGAGATAATCAGCATAAAGATATTTTACCTTTGGAAGATTCCTAAACGATTTGAGGATATTTTCATCTTTTTTGGAAACAACGAACAATACTTTTTTTGTAGCTATGCCAATATTTTTGAGAATAGTACTTGCTTCCTTTGTCTTTGGAGTATCCAAAGTAAAATCTTTAAGTCACATAAGTTCTCCTGCCTTTGCTTTTAACGTGATGATACTATTCAATGCTAGCTGTCTAGCTTTTTTAGTCATACTCTTGGTATAATTCTGATTACCTCTTGGACCAAACGCAACTCCTCCTCATCTTCTGACAGGAGAATTTTTATCACCAGGTCTAGCACCTCACGTTCATTTCTGTTTATACAATTTTCTTCATGATCATGAAACTTCTCATCTTCCTTTTACTTTAGCAAGATTTTGGCGAGCATTGCTAGTCTGAAGTAAATAGTATTCATGAATAAGATCTTTATTTACCAATGAATCATCAAAAACCGCTTCATCAAGAAGAAATTTTGAAACGACTTTACCAGATTGATCATATATATCTATACTGTATGCCATCTTCTAGAGAGGTAAAACATAAAAGTTATTTTATTGTCAATGTCACAAGCGAATTATACGAACCTGGAACAGATCATTTAAGCACAAGTAATGTTTCATTATCTTTGACAATTCTATCCAAAATAGGAACATTTTTGAGCGTAACACGTTGCACTCACATATGTCCAGCATGAGGATGTCATTTAAGAGTCCTTCTTGGTTTTCTATTACCTTTTGATCAACCAGTTCTCGTAAATTTATGACCATGAGTTGCTCAACCTCCTTTGATATGAAATCTTTTTACCATACCTTGAAATCCTTTTCCTTTTGAGATACCAGTAACATCAACAACCTCAACACCTTCAAGTAAAGAAAAATCCAAAGCAGAACCAGCTTGATGAGCAGCAACGAAAGCATCATCAACTTTGTATTCTTGCACTTTAGTATAAACTATTTTCTGACCCTTGGTCTTATTAAGTTCCTTTTTTTCGACACCAACTACTACAGAAAGATATCCATCTTTTTCTTGAGTTTTGTATCTGAGGATTTCCTGAGGAACAACCTGAACCAATGTCACAGGTACAAAAGCATCATCAATCCGCATCTTGGTCATCTCTTTCTTCTTTACAATAAGTCATCCTTTGGTCATGATATAGATAAGCTAATAAACTAAATAAACATCTCGTTAAAATACCTTTACATCTACAAGCACACCTACAGGTATCGCGAGATTTTGGAGATATTCCATAGTCTTGGAACCAGTCTCCACAACATCAATCATTCTAGAATAGGTAATCCTTTCAAATTGTTCCCTGGAATTCTTGAATTTAAAATTAGATTTCAAGACAGTATATACCTTTCTCTGTTTAGGAAGCGGAATAGGTCATTTGATAACAGCACCAGACTTAATCAAAAGTCCAACAACCTTGCCCACAGACGATTCCAACATCTTGATATCATAGCTTTTCAACTTGATCCTCAATTTAGTCTTCTGAGATTTTTTATCAGCCATACGTAGAAGTATAGAGAGTAAAATTTTTTTTCTTACAATTTAGGTCTCCGCCCCATAATACTACGGGACGGAGCAATAAAGTATAAGAAATTATTATAAGATTTTAGTTACAACTCCAGCTCAAACAGTTCTTCAACCTTCTCTGATAGCGAACCTCAATCCTTCTTCCATAGCCACAGGATAGATCAATTCTACATCGATCTTTGCATTATCTCCAGGCATAATCATTTCAACACCTGCCTTGAGGGTAATAGTTCCAGTAACATCAGTAGTTCTCATAAAGAATTGTGGTCTGTATCCAGTCATGAATGGAGTGTGTCTTCCACCTTCTTCTTTCTTCAATACATACACTTCAGCTTCAAATTTAGTATGAGCTTGAACAGTTCCTGGCTTGCAAAGAACTTGTCCTCTCTCTATCTGATCTTTTTCAATACCTCTTAAGAGTAATCCAACATTCATACCAGCTTCAGCTTGGTCGAATTGTTTGTGGAACATCTCAACTCCAGTAATAACAGTCTTTTTTGGTTCCATACCAAGACCTAAAATTTCTACTTCATCATTCATCTTAACAATACCTCTTTCGATTCTTCCAGTTGCAACAGTTCCTCTTCCCTTGATAGAGAAGACATCTTCTACTGGCATAAGGAATGGTTTATCGGTAGCTCTTTCTGGTACAGGAATATATTCATCAAGCGCCTTGAGAAGATCCCAGATACATTTAGCATCACCCTCTGCATCATTTGGATTTTCCATAGCCTTGAGTGCTGATCATCTGATAATAGGAGCATCACCATCAAAATGATTCTTTTTGAGTACTTCTCTGATTTCTTCTTCTACAAGTTCCAATTCTTCAGGATCAGAAACCATATCACATTTATTCAAAAATACAACGATTCTTGGAACATTAACTTGGTGAGCGAGAAGAACGTGCTCTCTGGTTTGAGGCATTGGTCCGTCAGTAGCAGCTACCACAAGAATAGCTCCATCCATCTGAGCAGCACCAACAATCATGTTCTTGACGTAATCAGCATGTCCTGGACAGTCTATGTGAGCATAGTGTCTTGTCTCAGTTTCATACTCTACATGCCTGGTATTAATAGTAATACCTCTTGCCTTTTCTTCTGGAGCATTATCAATCTGAGAATAATCCAGAGTCTGGGCAAATCATTTGGTTGCAGCAACTTTTGTAATTGCTGATGTCAATGTAGTCTTACCATGATCTACGTGACCAATGGTACCAACATTAACGTGAACTTTGTTAGCCATAGGTAAATATATTTAAAAACTAAAATAAAGAATACACGTTAAAAAAAACGCGCGGACTGTTACCATACCAATTTCGGTACAAATTGCAACAGATTTTTGAAAATTGTAAACAAAATACTGATTTCGATCGAAGTGATAGTCTATATCCGTCTCTATGGATATGCTATCATTCTTTACGAAACCATGGTGCTGTACATAATAAATCCTAAAAGGATCATTGTATCTACAGCATGTACTAAGGTCACAAGACCCTCAGGGGATGAAATCTCTCCTATAAGACTACAGGATTGACAGCGGTCTATAACTCCAGCCATCCACCTAGCTGAAATTACTTTTTTTGAAATACTTTACATCTCGGGGATGCGGGACTCGAACTCGCAGCCTCTTGGTCCCAAACCAAGCGCTCTAGCCATTTGAGCTAATCCCCGGCTAGACTTGAGTTGACAACGACCAATTGTACATTAATTACAAATTATAAACTACATGAATAATTTAAAATTTGTACTTGTTTATTCCACAAAGTGGTGTAATGGTGCCAGGAGGCAGAATTGAACTGCCGACACAAGGCTTTTCAGGCCTCTGCTCTACCACTGAGCTACCCTGGCATACATACCAAATTTTTTGATATTCCACTGAGCGGACTGACTGGATGAAGTAACCCGGCTTCAACAGGGCTGGCATATTTGGTGGGCATAGGTGGACTCGAACCACCGACCTCGTCCTTATCAGAGACGCGCTCTAACCAGCTGAGCTATATGCCCATATACACTCTATTTTAGTAATAGAAAAAAATAAAGCTGTTTGAACCATATAAGAATCTTCTAGGTAATTTCAAGAAAAAATTGCTTGTTTGTCACAGCAAGGTTAAAATGTCAGTACTAGGCAAAAATAGAAATGTCAGTAAAATTGTTAAGGATTTATCCTTAACAAAATAAAAGATGACATTTATCTATACTGACAAAGAAAT
>CAZBWI010000054.1:0-14537 GCA_964495825.1 uncultured Candidatus Peribacteria bacterium
ACGTTTGATATGATAAACACTACAGAGTTGATCATTGAAAAAACGAGTTTGCAAGGGGCAAAAGACATATCAATTGAATTGAAAGTTTTCGGAGTTATTGTAAGAGGAGATTATGAAAGTTTAACTGAGTAACCAAGAAAAAATTCAGTCTCCACCTAAAGGAATGTGAATTTAGATTTAATTGTTGAATAGAGTGAGAAAATATGTATACTAAGTTATTGAAACTTTTAAAAGAGTATGTGAAAATTTGTTGCTAAAGTACTCTAGATCCTTTTTATAATATGTTTGGTACATATTATTGAAATACTGATCAGATTGATTATAAAATATTAAAATACAAAAATGATATCATATGAAAAAACAAAAAATTCTTATCCTGCATTGTAAAGAAAATCTTCTCTCACAAGAGGTCCTTACAGCATATTGCCGTCAGTATGAACAACAAGGACATCAGGTAAGCTTACAGAGTATTGATGGGGTTGTGAAGGATACATATCTGTATCATCATTTGATTCAATATGCTACTAGCATATCTCAATCAGATGAAGTTCATATCTTTGTTGGTGGTGCTACAGATTGGAAGAACTATTTTCTCTTAGGGATGATATTTTTCGAAGCTTATCTTCATCCACAAAAAAAAATTAGCATCATACAAGATGAAAATGCTATGATAGATGGACAGTTATTGTTGAAGTTTGAAAAAAATGATTTTGAAATTATGCTGGAGGAATGGGAAAAATCTCAACATGAAAAAAATTTGATTCAAAATTTGAAAATAGCGCCATGTGAGTAAAACATCTTGGAATTATACTTATGCTCTCGTTAGTATACTAATGAGAGTTTTTTTACATTAGGATGTTGAGAAGGTGAGATCAAAACTCCAAACAAACATTATTGTATCAATTTCTGTACTTTTTCATATCACAATTTATCAAGTCTATAAAGAATCAATATGACGTAAATTCTAAATTCTTTGATACTGATGGTATAGTTGGTCATAAGTCATAATTTTTTGATAGCTTCGAGGTGCTTACTATACCAATCGATTCTTGCTTTGAGAGGGATATTGAGCTTAAGTGCTTCTGTAATATTTTTTAAGGTATGTATAGCTATATTTCTTACACGATCAAAAAAAGTATATTCATTAGGTTTCAGATTGTAGGTGTTTCTGAAGAGCATTCTAGAAAGGATAGTGACAAATTGATCTCTCGTAACAAAATGATTTGGATTAAATACCGTGTCAGGATTACCATAGTAATCCAATCCCATGATACCAAGCTGGCATGATAATTTCATATAATATTTGAGCTCATCGCTTTCGTTGTTGATATCAGAAAATTCACATATCCTGTTAGTATCTGGGATAATTTTTAATGCTTTGATAGCAAATTCTGATGCTATTTTAGCAGCAAATTTTCTATACAAAATTCCATCGAGGTTGGCATCTTTGATATTGTTTGCACTAATCATACCAAGTGTATATGCTCGTTGATAGGCATCTATCCGTTCTGCAGGATATGATGTGCTAGAATGGATAATTGGAGTATCTGGTGATGCATAATGATATGCTGGCCATAATGAAGGAAGCGCAGGAGTATCTAGAGAAGGTGGAGTACAAGGTCAACAAATATCGTTGTAATAGGTACTATAACAACTTCTTTGTTTACATAGATCAGAATACAACCACCACGATCCGATACTTATTCCTCCTCATGCGTCCAGTGATACAGGAGTAGTAGCAAGATAGATGATAAAAGTAGCTCCAGTAGTATTGCCTGCTTTATCAGTTACGATGAGTTGATATGTACCATTGGTAGATATAGTGGATCAATTGGTGAAAGGAATACCATTGAGCGTAGCAGTGATACCAGGAAGATTATCGAAAAAAGTTATCGTTACCGGTGTGGTATATGTTACTCCTTCAGCTACTCAAACAACTGTCGGAGGGGTATTGTCTATCCGATCTATGATTTGGGTAGTTGTTAAAAGTGACCAGGTATTACCAGTAGAGTATTGTGCTCCGGTTGTAAACGGACCAGTACCTCGATAAAATCAGAAAGTATAGGTGCCATTTTCTCGTATGCCGGTTTGATTTTCTCTGATACCATCACCAGTGATGGAAACATACACAAATCCGCTTACATATGTACCGGTGATATGTGGTGGTGTATATACCACTTCATATGGTGGAGGTAATATCATAATGTTAGTAGGTACAGTCACATCTCCAAAAACACATCCTGTTGTAAATAATATTCATCAGAGGATGAAGATAGAAAATGAGTGTAATGTATGCCCCAAAATTTTCACTTCGATGGTTCATGACAAATAAAATACCTGTATATATATCTTTACTCTATGTATCTAAGATATTCAGGAAAACAAGTGTTTTTTTACAAAAATATTATGTATATTTTATTTTAAAAGGCAAGTAATTATAAAAAAAAGGGGGGGTATTTTTGTTTCTTTGTTCCATTCTGCATATAATAGTAGTGCACAAACAATTGTGTGGTTTATCTTTCAAGAACGTATATGTTCGATTTGTGCGAAAAAAAAATTCAAAATTGTAAGATACTGAATATTATTCAGAAGATTTTTTGTAAAACAAAAAAACATATACATCATGTTCATAAAAAAATAATACATCATACCTATAGGCATAAACATCATGGATTGATGTATATTCATCTTGTGTTGTTGTTGATCATCTTTAACTTGTATAGCTTTACAGTATACAACAAAGCTGATGATATAGCATTGCCGACAGATGAAATGGGTATAAGTATACAAAATGAACCAAATATATTTGCTGAAGAACAAACAAACACACAAGGAGAAGATCTATCAAGTACAAGCACAGAAAATCAAAATATTAGTATAGAAACGACAACTACAACAGGAAATGTATCAGATGTTAGCGAAGAAATGCCTGAACAAACATGATCAGATAATACCTATGATCAATCGAAATCAATAGACCTATGATCAGAGAATATCTCTGGTGATAATGAATATTTCTCATGAATATTAGAACATTTGAGTTGAGAAATACTGTATAATATTTCTGGTGATGTTGTCTGACAAGTACAAATAGCATCAGGAAATATTACTCCTGTAGATGAAAGTGGTGTTTCATTATTACCACAACCTTTGTCAGTTATCTATCCAGCTAAAAATATACAAATCACTACTTGATGATATATTCTATGGGATAGTCTGAGTTCCGTAACAACAACGTGATGAGAATATTGAGCTACATATTGCTCTCGTATTGCTTACGAAAATATTTCACGTATTTTGAAAGCATGAGTATGGACTCGAAGAGAAACAAATGATTTCGTATTGCAAGGAGATGCAGAACAATTGATTACTCAATGATTGCAAGATAAAAGATTGCTTGAGGTGACTACACAACAGATACAAAAGATATTTAGTGGAGATATTGGTCTAGCATATGGATATGTCTATGATGTATATGCAAGTTTTATGAGTGCTGGAGAAAAAGTCTATCATAGAATTACTGTTCTATATACAAAAAACCCCGCAGTAAGTGATGGGACAGGTGGGCAACGATGGGTACTTGATCCTTTGCGCGGATCGAGGACTATAGAGCCACAATTATTTACAGATTATATGGCATATTATGAAGATAAAGTCGATCTTCAACGATATATTGGGCAAGCATATATTCCTTCTGTAATCATGGAAAAATTTTTTGATGCTAATGATATTCATAGATTACTGAGGAATGTTTTTGATGAAGAAAAAGATATCACAGATGGAGTAGATAAAAGAGAAAATGGAGACGGAGAATTAACATGAACAACATTGACATGAGAAATATATACAGATCAACAAAAGGGTTGAAATACAGAAATGATAACCTGAGAAATACAAACAGGAGAAAATATTCTTGAGAATACATGACAAACGATTTCTCCTTCGGTATCATGAACTAGTATCACATGAACAATATCCCAAATATCATGAGGCATCGAAAGTATGACAGGAGCAATAACAGAAGGCATTACGGAATGATATTTTACTAAGGCATACGAAAAGTGAGAATATAACCAAAAGATTATAGAACTTCAGAAACTCCTCAATCGAATAGGTCTTTATTCAGGTGATATGGATGGTATCTATTCCGATACTGTTATTGAAGGTGTTTATGGATATCAATTGATGTATGCTATCTTAACACCTCAAGATCCAGTGCGTCTGAGATGATATCTTGGGCCAAGTACGAGAAAATCATTGAATATATTATACATTACATACCAATGACAACAGGATAAAGAGATAAAAAAAATGAAAGGGTCTAAATGCAAACAAGAAGATCTAACTTGTAGAAGGCAAGAGTTAGAACAAAAGCTTTCTACTAGATGATATACATTGAAACAAAAGGGATTGGTCAAGATGTCCAAGAAGGCGCTAATAGGATCAGAAAAGATTGATATGGATGAAATATGAACAGAGTTATCTCTTCCTATTGTTGTGCAATCTATCAATGCATTAAGCGGAAAAAAAGCAGAAATTCAGATACCAGAATGAACAATCATTACAACAGCAGATGGTGAAATGTTTACTTGAGAGTTGCTACCACCAACATTTATTGATAAAGAAGGAATACAAACTCCTGATCAGCAAGAAGTATTGGCTGCGATCAATGTGTGAAATAATAACCATATTCAGTTTGTGGATGAAAGTGGTAATGCGATCTACGCTACATTGAGAGTTCCTGCTCCATGAGCAAATATTTGAGATACAGTAGAGGTGTATTATTCTGAAAATGGGCAAAATCGGATATATATGCATTCAGTATCGATACAGGATATTGATGGTGAGTCATATGCAGTATTTGAATCCAATCATTGTACGCAATTTTATCTAGGCATGATGACAGGTTCGTTTAGTATCAATAATGATGCTGCATATACGACATGATTAGCAGTTATTTTAAATAGCAATGTAACGGGAGCTACCCACATGAGATTCTGAAATACTATTGCAGAAAGAGATGCTGCAAGTTGGGTAAGTTATGCTACAGGATACGCTTGGAATCTTACAGGACTGTATTCTGGAGAAGTGAAATGGGTATATGCACAATTTTCTGGAAATGGTGTCGTGAGAAATGTGTCAGATAGTATCGTATATGATATCAATTCATGAGTGAATACATCAGGATTACAGTTACATATCAATGCATCTACTGGAGGTACAAGGTTTTATGATATAGGTCCTAGAAACCTAGTCTTTACAGGAATAGGTGGAGCGTACAAGACTATACGATCATGAGAGGAAGTGATAAGCCTCAATGGTACCTCACAATATATAGAGAACACCTCAGGATTTATTACAGGATATCCATTTACTATTTCTGCTCGAATAAAACCAAATGTTGTAAATACTACCCAGACGATAGCTATGTTTGGAAATAGTGCGACAAACACTACATTTTATGGTATCCGTTTAGTAAATGCCAAAGCAGTCGCTGTATGAAGTAATACTACTGCGAGATCAGCTACAAATACGACTACTTTGGTAGCAGGAAGATGGTATCATATCATCGGTGTATTTAATAGTGCTACGAGTAGGACGATCTACGTAGATAATGCTAATCCTGTGACAAATACATCTACAGCTACATTTTCTGCAACCAATCCTCGCCGAAGAATTGGAAGACGTCCTGGTACTTCTACTACAAATTATTTTAATGGAAATATAGATGAAGTACGTGTATACAACAAGGCATTAACGGCGGAAGAAAGGCAAGCTATTTTTATGGTTCCTCCGACTTTTGATACACAGACAGCATTTACAGGGACGCTTACGTTGTATGGGTCTTTGTGAGATAAAATGTTGTTTCCGACATTGGTAATTAGTGGGATAAAATATGAAACAACTGGAGATGGCCCAGGAAGATGGAAGACTTCATCCATGATTACCTGACTTGTTGATGGTATATACGATGTTAGGATTAATTATATGAATGTCTACGGCAAAACAGGAACAGTAATATATTCATGAGGATTAGTAATCAATACATCATGACCTCATATTATCTATACTACTACATGATGGACAAATAGTGATGTGATTGCTATGCTCACTTGACTTGATCCTACCTATATGATTGTCAATAATTTTGGAAGTGAGTTTTATACATTTACCGGTAATGGTAATTTTGTATATCAATTTGTAGATAAACAATGAACTACGTGAAGTGTGTCTGCAACCGTAAATTGGATAGATAAGACAGCACCAATATTTGAAGGCGTAGTTTCCTGAGCGACATATACAGGAACATTATCAGGGAATATATATATGGCTAATGTTATAATTTCGTTCAATGATGAACATCTTTCGTGAGCAACATTAAATGGAGTCCCATATAGTTCATGAACTATAATTACTGGAGAAGGACAGTATACGTTCATTGTTACGGATCTTGCAGGTAATTCGACCTGAGCGACCTTTAGTATAAAATTTTCTACAGAACATAAAATACATAATCAATTGATCAATTCATGATATGTTGTAGGAAATACAAGTTTAGTACCTTTGGATCAAAATTATTATATCTGAAATGCTAATATTGATATGGCTCCGTTTACAGGTAGTTTGCTTCTTCCGACTGTAATACAATCATCGAATACTTTCTGAGGAAATCTTGCAGAAGTGGAAATACCTGCATGAGCGGTTCTTGAAAATACAGGAGCAATACCATTTGTAGGAATACTTAATGTTCCGACATTCCAGACACCGAGCAATTATGATTCCGCAATAGGTACGACCGCTATTTCAGCGATCGATGTAGGAAGTACAAACCATATCTACTTTAAGGATACGGGGGGTAATAATCTCTTTGTTACGTACAGGATGCCGGTTCCTGGCAGAAGCGAAGGAGATTTAGTAGATGTCTTTATGTCAGAGGACGGAACTAATTTCTCATATTATACTACCGTACATACAATATTGATTGGTGGTAATCCATATGTGGTTTTTGAAGCAACACATATGAGTGTAGTAGTCACTGCAGTCAACAATGGACTCAATATTTCTGCGGACAAAGCTGCTAATTCTACCAGTTGATCTGCATATACATTATTGTCTAATATCGTGATTGCAGAAGGTGCTAACAATGATTTAGCACAGAGTCAAACTAACGTAACACTTATCCTTACTGCTCCGATCAATTGGAGATTTAGCGCAGGAAGCTGAACGGTTTCCTATATAGCAGGTAGGGATATTACAGCAGCTTCTATATCGGTGACGGCATCGACTATCACAGTGACCTTTACGACGGACGCTAATGCAAACAAGAGGGACACAATAACTCTTAGTGGTATCTATGTACAAGCAATAACAGGTAATGTTTTGCCTTCATCGTGAAATATTTTGAGAACCTCAGCAAATCCAGGAACAGCTACGATAGTTGGAATAACTAATGATATAACAAACTTCGGATCACTATCCCAGACTTTTGGTACACAAAAATATTTAGCAATCACTTTACCTGGACAGGAATTTGTAGCTGGTAGTGGAAATAGTGGTGTTGCAATGAATCAGTATACAGATACATTATTCGTTATACCTTCGATAACTGCAGCTGATCAATTTTATAATATTGTCACTTCATATTCAGGCAACAAGACATTGACCTATACTTGACCAGGAGGTGCACCGATGTATACCACAGGAGTTACTTTCATCAATGGGCAATCTACAACAACACTGAATACTATATTGACGGAAATAAAAACAGGAGTGATGATTTCAGTGAGTGATGGAACTGTCAGTGGACCATGGAGTTCTCCGTTTGATGTTCTGCAATGAGCATATATTACTCTTAATTATTATCCATTGACTTGGTATGAGGATCAAACACAAAATAATGGAAGTATAGTATGAACTATAAAGGTTACTTTATCTACAGGAACATTTAGTGACCAAACACCATCATATATTCAACTCACGAATATTCCGGCAGGGCTGACGGGAATATATACATTAAGTGGGAATCATACACTCTTAGTACAATTGACAGGACATGCAGTATCACATACTAGTGGAGATAGTATATACAATGCGACAATGACATTATTATCTGGTGCTTTTTCTGGTAATATATATCCGTATATCAAAAATCCTTCACAAACGTGAATTGCTATAGTGTTTTTTGATTCGTATGTCTGATCTGGTATTTTGCCAAGTGATGATACTATGATAGATGCAGATACGTATTCATGAGGAGTAGGTGATTGTTCTGATGGTAAATGTCAAAGAATGAACTATGGTGCCATGACATATCTATGTGCTTCAGATTTCGGTTCAAAAGTATTATTTAGATTTAATCTCCACAATACACTTCCTACATGAGCAGTAGTAACTTCTGCAACCTTGAATTTGTATAGATATGATATTCCATCAAGTACTTTGGCTACATGATTTACTATCAAACGTATTATTAACAATCCATGATGGATAGAAGGAACAAGATCAGCACAAGAAGCTTTGACAGGAGAACCAAATTACATTCAACGTAAATGGAAAGAAGAAAATTGGTATAATGGAAGTCCAGGTATGCAAAAAGATTTAGATTATGCAAGTACTAATTTGATTTCGATAGCATGATTTACTTGATCAAATAACGCTTCATATATGCAAGCTTTCCCATTTACTTCATATGGAAATCAAATTGTACAATCGTGGATAGATACCCCGGAAAACAATCAGTGAATACTAATGACAGATATTCCTAATACATGGTTGTGTATAGCATCCAAAGAATATACTACTTCTTCATATAGACCTTCCTTATATGTGACCTATTATATAGATCAGACACCTCCACAATTAGTAAGCGTAGATCCTGCTACTGCTTCTACATGAGTTGCTACACAGACTAATGTATTGCTTACCTTCAATGAGCCAGTATGGGCAGTATCTGGTAAGTATCTTACTATCCACAAACTATCTGATGATAGTATAGTAGAACAGATTGCAGTTGCTGATACATGATTGGTAACTACATATGATTGAACAGTTATAGTAACACTTTCTGAGCCTTTACAAAGCAATACGTGATATTATATAACTATGGAATCATGAGCATTGAGAGATAGGGGATATAATAGCTTTGAGGGGTTTTCAGGTAAAACTTTCCGATGGTTTACTACGATTGACACTTCTCAGATACCAACAATTACTTGAGCATATACAACCTGAATATATGCTCATACTGGTACTATGGGAGGAATAATAGAGTCTATAGGTACAGATGCCATCCAAGAAAGAGGAATTTGTCGATCTACTATTCCATGATTTAATAATTGTGATGGAACAACAATAATAAGTGAAACCGGCACATGGAATACAACATGAATATTTGCTCTTGAAGTTACAAATTTACCAGCAGGAACAGTAATATATTACAAGGCATTTGCACGTAATAGTTATGGTAGTTCATATTCTTTGTCAAATAGTATACAGACGAGACCAGATGCTCCTATACTCTTACCATCGACAAAAATAGATAATGATAGTTTCGTGATACATCGAACAAATGTTACCTGAGCTACAAGTTATGCAGTATATGTAGCAACAGATTCATGATATACACAATATGTTTCTGGATATAGCCCATTGACAGGTATTACGTGAAATTCTTTCAAAATAGAAGGATTGGAAAGAACAACCCAATATTATTATAAGATGACGGCAATCAATAGTCAGTGAGAAAGTGAATTTTCTACTACGACATGAGTAACAACAACATTTTATCCTACACCTGTCGCATGGCTTAAATTTGAAGAGACGTCAGGGAACGTGGCATATGATAGTGCAGAGTGATCATATCATGATGGAATCAATCTTAATGCAAATATTAATCAAATAGGAATAGATGGAAGAGCATATTGCTATAATGGTACAAATGCAGATGTGAATATTGTTAATTTTAATTATGCGCAAAGCTTCACTATAGGATTTTGGTTTAAAACTACATCTACCTGAAATAATATGCACCTATTCTCTCATTGAGGAGATACTGATCCTAGCAGTATAAATGTTGTATTGGATGGAGCAAGTCAAACATTGAAAACATATATCAACGGTAATCAATCAACGTTTGTTTTGTGAAGTGGTGTATATACATTATTAACTAATGGACAACGACATTATTATACAGTAAGTGTAGATAATAGCCAAACAGTACCATGAAAATATCGTGTAGTGGTATATGTAGATGGAATATATCAATTGATAGATGAATCGATGAATAGTACACTCTATGCACCATTACCAAACCTTGTGATAGGAAGAATGAGTACAACAACCGTGGGATATTATAGTTGATGTATTGATGATTTCCGTATTTTTGATCAGGTGCTTACTACCGGAGAGGTTATGGATTTGTTTCAACAGTTGTCACAAAATATTACAGGAAATATACAAATTCAAAGCCCTATATCTTTTGATTTCGGTGAGCGGGATGTTAGTGATCAAATGTTTACTATAGAGAAGGTCTTCAGCTGAGTAAATGATTATTTTAAAGTCACAGATGAGGTAGGTGCAGATGCAGGATATTATACTACTATACAGATGAGTACTATTTCCAATGAAAGTGGTGATAGTATTCCATATACTGCAATAGCAGTGAGGGCTTTGAATGGTATCGTAACCTTGGCATGACAAAATAATCCGAGAGTATATTCAGCAATAACGTGAGTATATCAATATTTTAATGGACCATTAACCTTTATTCAGAGAGATAGTGATACGAATTACTGAATTATAGGAACATATGGAATACAAACATCATGGAAGATCGATGTTCCAGCTCTTCAAAATATTTGAGATTATACAGGAGTTATTACATATACGCTGTACGAAAGGTAATTATCAAAAAACATAGAAGTAAGAGCACAATATGTGCTCTTTTTTTATACTATTACCTATCCAGACTTTGCTTGAAAATGTTTGTAAGAATCATATAAACAAATATCTTTTTTTATTTATTTATTTCATGGAGATATGAAAAAAATTTTTTTTGTAATCGGTATAAGCATTTTTACTATGTCATTATTTGGATGTACCAAACAAGAAAAGGTAGATCAAACAACTGATGTTACATCATCTACACAAGAACAAACGTTTAAAGGGACTATAGAAGATCTTCTAAAAAAGGGAGATAAGATGACGTGTACGGTAGATATGAGTATGCAAGGAGTAGAGACTAAATGAATATATTATTTTGATGGCAAGACGATGAAAAATGAAGTTAGTATGAATATAGGTGGACAAAAGATGAATACCTACACACTTATCAAAGATGGATATATTTATGTACGAAAAGACGGTAGTTCTCAAGGTATGAAATTTCCTTATGAAGAAATTAGTGAAGGAGAAGGTTCAGCAACAAATACATCTACCAAAGACATCTTGGGTGCAGATATGATGGATTTTTCTTGTACCAAAGGTATACAAGATACCTCAGTATTTACTATTCCTCAAAATATAACTTTCCCTGATATGAAACAACGAGGAATGTAATACTAATATATCGTCACTTTCTTTATTTTATATGATAACAAAAATCATGAAAAAAATACTATGATTACTCTTTGTGACTATGATGACAATAGTTGCTTATACGTTTGGAGATGATCTTGCGTATGTTTCTGTGGATTATTGCGATACTCCTGAAAATACTTTACATCTTCATGTAGATCCTCTCACAGAGACAGGTATCTGTTATGCTATTTCCAACAATTCAAAACATACGCTTACGGTGAAGGTATGATTTGTTGATGGAACATTTACCAATGATCAATGGCAAAATAAAGCTTGTTTGAGTGATACTGACGTGGAAAACTTCTGAAAATACGTGACTGACTATGATCAATTGATTACCTTGGATCCAGGTGAAACCATCAAAAAACAAGCAACACTAATATATCCCAAAGATATGGATGGAATATATTATGGATGTTTGGTATATGCTCTAGTTGCTGATACTACTGAAAAGAGTTCTCAACAACCTAGAGGAAATTTTACTATTCTTATGCGTAAAGCAAAATTTATTGATGTCTTAGTTGGTGATCCTGCAAATGCAAAAGAAAAGGGGATTGTGCTTGAAGAGTTTACTCCAGAGGAAGGAAATAATCTTTCTCGTAATCCGAAAATCAGAGTGTACAAAGATGTTTCAGATGATAAATATGTTATGCAGATCAAAATAAAAAATATTTCTAGAGTACAACAAGATGTAGAGATTCAGTGAGTAACCAATAATATTATCGGGCAAAAACATTCGTTCAATGAGATGCGCAAAATCCTTAGAGGAGAAACATTATTGATAACAAAAAAATTTGATTATCTCCCTCTCTACAATCTCAAAATAAAACTGAATATCATCAACACACCAATGACATTCGGTGATGTTAAGCCTATGAGCGGATTGCTCAAAGAAAAAACCTGTATCATGATATGGAATGCAACAACCTTCATTACATTGTGAACTATTATCGTTTTAGCATTGATTATTTTCTTACTCATCAAGGATATCAAAAAGAGAAGAAACGTAATCGTTAAAGTTATTCACGACAAAGTTCCTACAAAGAAAAAGACACTGATCAAAAAACCTGGAGTGAAAAAAACAACTAAGAAGAAATAAATATATACTTCAAACACTTATTGTAAGATGGATGAGCATGTTGGTATGAGAGGGTGAACTTTGTATGTGTTTCTTATGTTCATTTATTCTTTCTATCTCATTCACCTTGTCTAATGTTCTTTTTATCGTTTCTTGGCTTTGGATGAAAAAAATACTGCTCCTCATAAGTTTCATAATACTTTTTTGATATTGTTTCGCAGAGACGTGAGTGGAATATGTAGATGTGAAAATGGATGCAAATAAACTTCAAGAAGCTAATGCGGATCTCTCTCAGATAGAGATAGATTTTTGTGATAAGGAAGGGGAGAAAGCGATTGAGTATACTCTCGCACCCGGGTGAGTGCAGGACATTTGCTATAAAACAACTAACCATTCAGACAAAGATATTGTCGTTACGGTTGGATTCGTCGATGGAACATTTACCAATGATCAGCGAAAAAATAAAGCATGCAAACAACAATGAGAAATCCAGGAATTCGGACAATATGTGACCTGATATGCAGAGACGTTTACCGTCGAAGCAAATAATATAGTTTATCAACATGCGAAGTTACATGTACCTGAGATAAATAAGTCAAAGATGAATGGCTGTCTTGTATATTATACGCAAGGTGTGGAGATGGGTGGCCAGATGAACTTTACCGTCTTGATGCGCAAGGCAAAATTTATTGATATAACCCTTCAGCCCAAAGTCAAAAGTCCAAAGTCTAAAGTTCGATGATTGATATTTGGAATAATTATATTGTTATTATTTTTCACAAAAATTCGTAATAAACCGAAAAAACTGCCTAAGAAATAAGCAGTTTTTGGCTATTGTACGCGTACGTTCCCCCGTTCTGGTAGATAGTATAGTCTAGGAAGATCTCCCCGTTATGTAGAGAAGTTCCTAGACGTTTATTTTAACTAGCAGTTAACAGTGAATAACTAACAATGAAATGAAAATTTCAAATCATTGTTAATTTTTAGTTGTTAGTTGATTTTGTCTAGTAGGTGAAAGTTAAGAGTCCAGTATAATATTCAGGACCTTGTGCAGCAGGAACAGCTACTTTTAGTGTGATTTCCTGAGAGAATTTTGATACTCCAGAATTGTTTGTTCTTGCTACAAAGGTTACAGGATTAGTTCCAATATCAGCAGCTGAATTGGGTGCTATAGTAAGTGCTTTACCTGTTCCCAATCGATTGGTTCCTGTATAAGAGATAAGATTTGCTGGGATTGAGAGTCCTCCGGAAGCAGTGAGTGCCGAACTTTGAAGTGTTACAGTAAATGATTTACCAGCAAGGTCACTTACCGTGAATCTATGATCTCCACTTGAGTATGCATCAAATGGATCAATAGTTGCTTCATATTCACCGAGACTGATATCTTCAGCAGTATTTGCTGAGTGTCCAAAATACGTATCCATAGATGTTCCCGTGTCTTTATAAAACATGAGTACTCCAGTTTTGATCTTCATGGTAGTATTGGTATTTGATGTTGCAGCGTTGGTGTTACCAATAGTAAGTATTGCAAATGCAGCTACAATAAGCGTAGCAAATACGCCAATAAATTTAAGGTGTTTCATGGGTGTTTTTTGTTATAGAGAATAAAATGTTTTTTTGAAGCTTACAGCTTCTGAATTGGGTTTTCCTAGACTATACCATCTATAAAAGTGGGCGTTGTACTGTTAAATATCGCTTCATGCTTTTTGAGCATATCCAATTATATTCGGATTTTTTTTCCTGTCAAATTTTGTTATAATTGCAGCAATTATGGTTACACTTTAGAAAATAATATATAAGATAAAAACAATAGGGATGTGAGTCCCTACCTGTATTTATCTTTAAATATTTACCATGTATATATGTAACGCTATGATTCAAT
>CAZBWI010000055.1:0-7053 GCA_964495825.1 uncultured Candidatus Peribacteria bacterium
TTTTGAATAATACGAATTTTTTTCATTTCTTTGTCAGTATAGATAAATGTCATCTTTTATTTTGTTAAGGATAAATCCTTAACAATTTTACTGACATTTCTATTTTTGCCTAGTACTGACATTTTAACCTTGCTGTGACAAAGTGGTGTTTTATTGCTTGATTTTTTTTCTTTTTTTTGTATGTCTAGAGGCCTCAAACAAAAAATATAGTATATGAAAAGAAAAGATCTTTTACAAAAAAATGTATCTACTATTGTAGATGTTGAATGTCCTCATTGTTTACATTCATTGCTTGATGAAGACAAAAAAATTCTTCTTTTGTCATATTATCAAGATACGGTTGGAGTAATCGCTTTGAGTAGTGAGTATCGTAATTATGAGTTATCAATCTTTGGTATAGAGAACCTTCCTTTTGATGCTCTTGTTCGATTTGTATGTCCTTCTTGTAAAAAAGATTTGATGATACAAAGCGACTATTTCCATTTTTTGGTACGTTTCCCAGATCAGTATAGAGAGTGGGCGTTTATGTCCGCAAGATTTGGACATCATTTTACTTTGGTTGCTCCTCCTACTATAGCAGATAAGATTAGAAGAAATAAAATGTCGTTGAGCGTGTATGAACGTATGAGTGAAAGTATGCAATCAGCATTTAAGGATTATGAGCCTAATATTCGCTATTATTCTAGTGGGAAAACGTTTATCCCTTAATATAATAGCATATTCTTTGTATGACTAAAGGTATTCTTTAGTCATTTTTTTAAAATATATTGACAAATTAAAATTTCTGATTATAATATAAATGAAAAATTTACACTTTGTACCTGTCTTGATGAGTGTAGCATCAAAAACAAAAACAAAGATGTATACAACTGCATTCCTGGGTATATTGGTTGCCTTAAGCGCTTTCCCGACTTGGGCAAATACCTTACCAGGAAGTACTTCCCTTGCCACAGTTGATCAGCCAGTCGTGTCGACACAAACCTCTAATCAAGATCTTTCTGTGCTTCGGAGTAAATTGAAGGAAAGATTTTCGTGAGTAGCACAAGAAATCACTTCCTTGGTGAAATGACAGACTACTGTCCAGGAATCTTTTCATGGAGCTCCTATTCGTACAATGGATGTTCGTCAGGGAAGAATAATCAAACCTGTGAATTTTTCTCAGGATTTTTTTATTGATATTTGAGATGATCCGTATAGGTCGTATATCAATAGATTGGCTGCGTATGGTGTATTGTCTTCTTCCCAGAAATTTTATCCGCAGAACTATTTTCGTGTAGATGATTTTCTATGACTACTTCAGAAGTTGTATATGAAAAAATTCAATGCTGTAGTGCCACAGGCGGTTCTTTCATTGACGAGTACTGATGGTATCATGACCAAATGGCAACTTCAACAGATCTTCTCTTTGTTGCCGATGGTGACTTCTGTAGATATCGATGGTAATCCATACGACAAACTCATGAGATCTGAATGAGCGTATTATCTTGTACGTATGTTTGATCTTCCGATTTTATCATTTTCTCCTTCTGTTTCTTTTTCAGGTGAAGTACATCAATATTTTACTGATACTTTATGACATCCTTTCGCTTCAGCAATCAATACGTTAGCTAGTCTAGGCATTGTTTCTACTCACAATAATAAATTTTATCCTGATAACTACCTTCGTCATTATGATTTTGTTCTCTTGTTTGTTAATGCGTATGTAACTGCCAAAGGTCATACTCTCCCTACTGTATCTTCTTCGTCATTCGCTGATGTCGAAACAAATGCTTCTTATTTACCTCAGTTAGTATATGGTGCGGATCGTGGTTTGCTTGATGAACTCATTACTAGCAAGAGAGGACAGTTGTATTTTTCTCCTACTGCGTTCGTGACCAAAAAGAATGTCTATAATATGTTGAGAAAAGCCTTGGATATTCAGTTCGTTTATGATCCTGTACAGGCAGATCAGCAAAATATGACGAGAGCTGAGGTAGCTGAGTTGCTTGTAGAAAGCTTGGGATTGAAACCTGCAATACAAAAAGAGCAATCACCATCTAATGATGTGACGCTCTTGAATAAATTACAAGTGTTGTTGTCTATGTTGTAAGAGATTTCTTATTTTGTTATTTCTTTTGAACCTCAGGCTTTGTTGCGTGAGGTTGTTTTCTTTTTTTTGTATAATATTTTAGCGATAATTAGTCAGAATATTCCTATTATTACTCATAATTCTCGAGATCGTATGAAGAAGAGTGTCTGTGTTTTTTTTGTTCCTCATGTATATACTGTAGAGGGATGCTTTCCTTCGATGATATTGAAATCGAATTGTGGAACATAGGATATCTTGCTTTTGAATTGATATATTCCTCCATATACTGGCATAATAAAATTTGGTGTAGTAAATATCATGCCTGTGTTGGCTCATACTATAGCATCAAAGGTAAACTCTTTGTAATATCCGAACATGTTTGAAAGTGTACTGGTAATATGAAGTTTTTCTGGCACATTTCCTTTGTTTTTGATTGAAAAGCTGATGCTATATTCTTCGTTCGTTTTTTTTATTTTTGGTGATTGACTGACTTTTATGACTTGGATGGGATCTGTATTTCCTACGAATATATCTATAAATTTGACTGCACGGATGCGAACAGTAAACATTTCACTATCTCATATATCTGATCCTATAACATAATATGCTAAGCATCCATGGCTCAATCAACTGTATCCTATCGGATATTTGATTTGATAGATTTTTTGAATTTCGCTCTTGGGTGGTATGGTTATTTTTCCTGTGTAAGGAAGTATAAAATTTCCAAAATACATTTTTGGTCTATCTGATGCATTGCAAGTTCTGTTTTGGATAGTATCGCTGGTCACAATACTATCTAAAAATTCTAAGTTTAGGGTTATAGGGATGTCTCATTTGTTTTTGAGGGCTACACAAATATCTTGTTTTTTCCCTGCTTTTGCTACCATATTTATTTCTGTGTTTTTTTGTTCATAATTGCAAAAATTGACCTCTATCATTCCCAACAGATACGATTGTGCAAATACTTGTGTTTGGGATATGAAACTCAAAGTTAAAAACATGAAGAGTGCGATAAGGATTTTTTTTTGCATATTCGTTTATTATTCAATAAATTTTATTTGCTATTTTATTTGGTGTCTTATTGAACAAAATCTATGGTAATTATACCATTATAGGTATCTGGGTTTTGGTATGCAGGAATATCTATACTGATGTATGGCTTATTTCCATAGATTCCTGCAGGACAATAATAGCTTGGTGTAGAATTTCTTTCCATGTAATGGAGTGCTCATGTCGATCATATGTATGTCTGTATTCCTGTATAGATTGATACATATCCGCTATTTGTTCCATAGAGCGTATCGATACCTGTTGCCATGAATTTGATATTAGAACCATTGTTGATGATACTATTTGTTATGTATGTTGTTCCGCTCATATACAGAGGAAGTTGGATAGTAGTATATCGTCCAGTATTTCCTATCCAATCTTCTAATTGGAAATATCCAGTAAATTGTCCGCCTAATGTTGTTTGGTTGGCAGAAACTCCAGTACTTCCTATATAGAATGATTCAGGTGCATATGGTGTGTATCCTGTCAAATTTACGGTAAATGTCCTTCATGTCTGTGCTTCAAGTCATGCATTGCTATTTGTGCTTGCATATCCTGTATAGATATAAGTATCGCTAGTGATACATTGTCTGTCGTCTACAAATCTTCGTTTGTCTGTATCATATTTTTTCAGATTTGATCTTCGTGTTTGCATAATAGTTTGTGGAGTAAGTAGCGTATTTCGTATGCGTACTTCATCTATTATTCATGAGAATACTTCTGTGCCTCCTGTATATGCTCATATTATGACTTTTTGGTTCTGTATAGGTAATGCATAAGCTCATGATGCTGTATATACTAGCGATCCATTGATATATTCTTTGATTTCTCCATTGATATAATCATGACTTATCGTCATATAATATCGTTGTCAGGATGCTAATGGATAGGTGTATATTGAAGTTTGTGTACTTGTTCCATTGCTATATTCTCGTACGATAGTAGTATTTCAGGATAGATATCGTCGATGATATCCTGTTGTAGAAGATTGTTCTCCTAGATTGATTATTGTTCTTTTGTTGTTTGTGGTTGTAGGATATATTCGTGTGCTGATGGTGATTCCTGATGAAGTATTGAGCGGTTGTGAAGTGATCAGATATGTGTTGTTTCCATTGTATTGATATGCTCAATCTCGTTTACCGTTTACTGTCCAGGTTCCATTATATATCGTTCCTTGGTTGTTATAGATAGACATATCTTTGACCAATGATGTACTCTCTCCTAAGGCAAAAACTTTATTGAAATTCATCATAAGAAGTAAGGTATTGTCATAGTAGGTATATGGTGTATTGTTGAAAGTATAGATGAATTTTTCTAAGTATGGTGAGTTGGTAATCTCTAGTTCTGGTCTAAAAGAATTTTGATATCATGTACTATGATCTGTTGGGGTAGTTCCTGTAAAGTATATATCAGGTGTAAATGGTAACACTGTTGTCTGGAAGTGGGTAGCAAAATATGTCGGTCCTACTAATTGTGTAACAATTCTATTTTCATTGAGTCCCGTGATAAGCGTAATCCCAGTAGCAGTATTGATTGGTTGTCCTCGTCTATACTCTATAATATCTCACAAGACATTGAAGGTGTTGATGTTTGGATGTGTCGAACTACCTGTGATAATCATGTTTGCTCGTATCTCTGCTGATCAGGTGACGATACTTGTGTCTTGAGATCAGATGTATCTTGTTGGTTCATAACTTCCTCGAGGAATAATATCTGATCCACTTCGTGTCACTGGTTGTATTTGTGTCATGATTCCGCTACCATAGGAATAGTTGGTTGTTGTGTTGGTGTTTGTTCTATATCCTATCATACTTGCTCGTTCTCCTGTCCATGGAAGGAGATAGTTTGTCGTAGCTACAGGATTGGTAATATAGTCTCGAGAGAGTAATCCTGTATTTATTAGTGTACCTGTAGTCCATCATAAGCTACTTCGATATGTTCCTGTTCATTGAGTTCATTGTATAGCTGATCAGAGTCAATTATTGAAATATCTGATGTCGCCATAATAATAGTTTCCTGTTCCATACAGCTTTATTCCGTCTTCATTGTTGTATACAGCAATATTGTTGAGTATATTGTATCCTTGTTCGAGGCAGAGACTGTATCAGCTATTATTATATATTTGTACATTGTTGATGATACTTCCTGTAGTATCACTTATCATTATTCCATTTGCATTATTGAAGACTTGGGTGTTGTTGATAGTTGTTGCTATGCTGCTTCAAGCTATACTTATTCCAAATCCTTGATTGTTGTATGTCATTATATTGTTGATACTATTGTTGGTAGAATAATTTTCTATACTTATTCATATTCCATTGTTGTAGAGTAGGGTATTGAATATTTGGTTGTTGTTTGATGAATTGATATATATTCCCTTTGCATTTAGGTTGTTTCCATTGTAAATAGTATCTCAGCTGATGATATTATTATTACCCTGGCTATAGAGATAGATTCCTATTCCTGTATAATCATAGATGGTATTTTGTTCTATGAGATTATTGTTTGCTGATCCAAGATATATTCCGATGGTATTAGTGTGTTGTAGCGTATTGCTTATGATATTGTTGTATTTTCCATATATATATATCCCTGCATTTACATCAAAAATAGTGTTTTGGGCTATGAGATTATAGTCTTTTACTATATAGTTTCCTGCACTAATTACTTTGCTTATAGTGAGGTTATGGAGCGTATTGTTGTTACTGTTGTTTATCCTTATTCCTCTAAAGTTTCCTGTATGCGATCCTCCATTACCATCTCCTGTTCCATCAAGGGTGATGGTATCGATAATAGCATATTGGTTTCCTGTGAAAAATGAATGGATCATATTCCCGTAATAAGTGTCTGTCAATCCTGTAGAGGTATACAAGATACTTGTTCCTGTACTTCCTATGATAGAGGTACATTTGTTGATAGTGATGCTTCCTGTTTGTATGTATGTTCCACTAGAGAGTACATAAATAGTGTTTGGTTGGGTAGTGAGTGGGATGTTCGCTGTTCATGGTGTGATATATTGAACTACCATTCCTTGATCTAGACAACTGCTTTGTGTATATCCACTCCAGATTTGTGTATATGCTGTCTGATCTCCGTTTCCGCTACCATAGAGCGCACAGATAATGTTTTGGCTGCTTGGATTGAGCGCTCGGAATGAATTATCGATGAAATTGTCGTTGTTTCGGTTAGGATGACAATCGATAGGGATGGTTACGGTGAAATTTCGTATTTCGCTTCGAAGACCGGTATTGCCATTAAGATCCATTGCATACACTCTTCGATAATATGTAGTACCTATTGCTAATCCATTGATGATTGTTCAGGTATTGGTTGTTGTACCTGAGGTGATAAATGTTGTAAACCCTGTTTCTGTACTTACTTGATATACATAGGTTCCCATGCCTACTCATGTATCTATAGCTGTTTCTCGTGTGAGTTCTACTGTGCCTGTAGTAATAAATCAGCTATTTGGTGGACTTATGAGAATAATTTGTGATGGAGGAGTCGTATCTCCATAGGTGATGGTTTGGAAGTGTGTAGCAAAATATGATCATGGTGTATATAGTTGTGTTATTATTTTATTTTCTGGTAGTGCTGTATTGAGGATGATTCAGGTGGCTGTGTTGATAGGTGCTCATATTTTGTATGAAAGTATATCACCAAAGAGTGTATATGTATTTATCAATGGATTGGATGACATTCCTGTGACTGTGAGTCAGCTGCTCATATAGTTCGTTGGTACTCCTTCTAAGTTTCCTGTCACTTTGACAAGATTTGATCAGATATATTTAGTTGGATCAAAAGATCCTCCTGTTTGTAATGTTGTTCAAGAATAATAAACTGGTTGAGCTTGGAGTTTGGTTCCGCTACCATAGGAGTAGTTAGCTACTGTGATTCATGAGAATGCTGAGGAGTATTTTTGTCCTGTAATAGTT
>CAZBWI010000056.1:0-7695 GCA_964495825.1 uncultured Candidatus Peribacteria bacterium
TGTCTGAAAGTGAGTAGCGAAATAAGTGGTTGGATCGTACAATTGGGTGATCACTCTTTTGATTCCATATCCTCATGTCAATAGGATACCTGTGCTGGTATTGATAGGTTGTCCGATTTTGTTTGCAAATATATCTCCAAATAATGAATAGCGAGTAATTTGTCATGGATTAGCTATTCCGGTGATGGTGAATGTTCCTGATATTACTGTAGATGCAGGTAGTCATAAGAGGGATCCTGTCACTTTGACAAGATTTGATCAGATATATTTAGTTGGATCAAAAGATCCTCCTGTTTGTAATGTTGTTCAGGAATAATAAACAGGTTGAGCTTGGAGTTTGGTTCCGCTACCGTAGGAGTAGTTGGTTGTGATACCAGTATAGCTTGTTTGATTGCTTCTGATACCAGTTTGTAGACCATTTCGTGGAAGGAGATAATTGTTGTAGGTATTGATTGGATTGGTAATATAATCTCGTGATATTGTGATTCCAGTATTAAGTACTCATGTTGTTCGTCCTATCGATGCGTATGTTCCTGTTCATTTTTCAAAAATATTTGTATCATCCAAGGTGGTAGTGATACATGTGCTCATATTACTTGTCCTACAATATTCTACATCGTTTCAAAAGAGGTCTAGATTTCCATAATACATACTTTTTTGGCCATTGAGTGTGATGACTCCGTATGTGTTGTTGTAGCTCTGTACATTATTGAAAATGTTTCCTGTACATGCGAGTGTTGGACAATAGATAGTTATCCCTCCATAAAGTCCGTTATTGTAGGTTTGTGTATTATTGATGATGTTGTAATTTGCTCCACTAGTGATAGCTATCCCTACTTGTTGATTATTGTAGGCATTCGCATTATTGATAACATTGTAACTAGCTGTATTGTTAATAACGATTCCATTACTATTGTTGTAGGTTTCTATATTGTTTATCGTGTTGTTTGATGCTCATTGATTTATTCCTAGACCATTACTATTGTTGTAGGTTTCTATATTGTTTATCGTGTTGTTTGATGCTCATTGGCTTATTCCTAGACCATCACTATTGTTGTTGAAAAATGTTGAATTGGTAATGGTATTGTAATATGACTGTCCTCCTATTCGTATTCCATCATTTTGATTGTCATGGCTTTTGATATTTTCACATCTATTATATGATGAGTCAGAAAAGAGTATTCCTACATTGTTCCCTCTATAGGTATCTATATCATGCAGATAAATATATGATTCTTGTGGTGTGAGAAAGAAATGTGCATAGATATTTCCTGAGAGATTGTTGTAGACTCTTGCGTTGTTTACCGTGCTGTTGATATAATAATAATCGTATCTTATTCCATGACTATTTGGCGTGTGAGATCCTGATGGGGTAGAGGATCCATCGATATCTACATTGTCTATGACGGTATATTCGACATCAGTTTTTGAACTCATTCATATGATGTTTAGGAGTCCTTTCCATGCAGGGAGTACATTTAGACTCATAATTTTTGCTGTTCCTGTGCTTCCTACGATAGCAGTACATTGTCGTAAATATGCAGGATTGTTTTGGGTATAGTCTCCTGATGCAAGGACGTAGATGGTTTTTGATGATAAACTCGTTAGTTTCTCTGTTCCACCGGTTAGGAAGATAACGGTCATATTTTCTGTATTACATGTTCCATTTCGTCATGATCGATACTGATTGTATGCAGTCGTATCTGTACCATTTGTTCCTGTACCATAGAGCGCAGCTATAATGTCACAATAATTAGGATTGTTATTTCGAAATCATGAACTCAGGAAGTTATCGTTGTTCCATCGATAGGTATGTCCTATACAGCTACACTGTGTATTGGTATAGTCAGGAGATGTTTTGTTGATTTCTGCGACATACTGTGATCAGCTATAACTTAGACTTGCTCATGTGAGCGTAGTACCTGACCATATGACTGGAAGTTTTTGTCCGGTGAGTGAGATACCGTATCTATAATTGAGTGTTCCTGTTCCTGGATCCCATGATGTATTCTTTCCTCTCATATTGCATTTAGGATATAGCGTAGTATCGATGAGAAAACTTGTATACAATGGATTAGTAATTCGACTACAATTCATACATTGATTGGTATCTAATGTTCATGTTTGTCGTCATAAATATGGGTAATCCGTACTTACTCATATTCAAAGATTTCAAAATATATTATATGTGTTTCAAAAAATAATTAATTTACTATAATATTTTATTCATTGTCATTCTGAATATATTCCATATCATACATTGTTATAACTCCATACATTATTTAAGATTCCGCTATTATTATTGTTACCGTCGAAGTAGATTCCATTGCCAGAGTTGTTGTAGATGTGGGAGTTGTTGATGGTGAAGTAATTGGTAGTGTATAATAATAATCAGTCGCTACTGTTGTTGTAGACCTGGCTATTGTTGAGTGTGATGTAATTTCTTTGACTTGTGCTGGTATCCGTACTTATACCATATTGATTATTGAAGAGTTGGAGATTATTGAAGGTAAGGTGATCAGTAGTTCATTTGATATAGATAGCTGATCAGGTGGTGCTGAAGATTTGACTATTTGTTAGGGTAATTCCTGAACTATTTTCAATAGAGACCCCATATGAAGTGTTGTTGAATATCGTGGTGTTGGAAATGTATTGGTTGTATGATGCTTTGTATATACTCATTCCTATTCCATTTTGGTATATAGTGTTATTGATAATTTTTGTTTGTTGTCGAGTATAATCATAATTATTAAAAATTTGTATTCCATTGTTTGTATTACCAAAAATAGTGCTGTTGGTGATACTTATGTTGTCACTAGTATTTGATATTTTTATTGCAGCATTTTCTCCTATCAAGGTGATACGTGTATTGTTTATACTCCTATTTCCTCATGTAGTATCTCAATAGCTATATATTCATATAACATTTCTTGTATGTGAAGATCATGCTCCATCGTCTCTACCATTGAGTGAAAGATTATCTATTATACTATAACTTTGATTGTCTGATATCATCGAATTTAGAGGTATTTTGGAATATACAATACTTGTTCCTGTTGCTCAGACAATACTTGAACACTCACTTATATTTATAGTATATGATTGAATATATGCTCATGAACTCAGTACATAGATTGTATAAGGAGACAATATACTAGGGATCTTGTCTAGTCATCAGGTGAGATACAGAATATTCATATTGGTATAATTACATTGTCCTGATCGTCATAGACCTGATGGTGATGTTCAGGTAGTAGTCCGATATTGTGTATATGCAGTTTTGTCGTTTCCATTGGTTCCTGTACCATAGAGGGCATAGATGATGTCGCAGTCTGTAGGATTTTGATCCCAAAATGATGAATCGATGAAATTGTCATTGTTTCGTGTAATAGTGAATCCTGCTGGACAATTTAGATGTTTGACGATATATCCAGTAGCTACTCCTGTATTGCTACTTACATCTGTGATAGGAGTATTGGTATTGAATCCATAGATATAGGTTCCTAGAGGTCGATTTTGTACTCAGGTGTAGTTCACCGTATATTCCCGATGATCGGATTTGGCAGCGAGATTACTCATATAGAGTGTGTATATTTCTCAGCTTGTCAGTGCACGGTTGTAGATGTGTACTTCGTCGATAATTCAAGAAAAATAATAGGTATTTCCTCCACGAAGTCTTCAGATATTGAGTGGGTAATTTGATGAAAAACTTGATCATCATTTAGCTGCTCCTGTATCTAATATACCATCAATATAGAGAGATCGTATATTTCAACTTTTGGTCGCTGTAATATGGTGTCGAAGGTTGTCGTTGATAGTAGTTGTACTTTCAAGTCAATAATATATTGATCATGATCTTCAGTCAATATGTACTTTTCTATTTGTGGTGATATAAAGAAAATATCCTGTTCATGGATTGGTATATGAATATTTATCTACTATTGCCATAGTTGCTGGGATGGTAGAAGGTACTTTGACTCGTACCAAGGTAGTCATATTGTCTAGTGTAGTATCAAGTTTATTGTTTTTGCTGATTTCTATATATCCATTGGTACCATTAAATTGATATGCTCCATTCCACTTTCCATTTGATGTTCGAATAGCGTTTCCTGTGACTGTTCCATATGATTTTTGGTTGGAGAGATCTTTGACTAAGGTAGTTGTCTCTCCAATTTCTGCTACTTTGTCGAAATTTGCCATAAAGACTAATCCACTATCATAGATAGGTGATATGATTGTGGTTGTAGGAGTCTGTAGTCGTCGTGTAATGTATCGAGGATTTGGTTCATAGATATAAGATTGTAGTGTAAATGATCATGAATTTATAATATTCGTTCATTGTGGTGGGGTTGCTCCAGTAAATATAGTCACTGGAGGATTGATATCTGTTTGTGGATTGTAGTATTCTCCGATAAATCTGTGGCCGTGGTAAGGGATATCTGATAAGATATTTGTTCATCATTGTCGAATCACTGGTTGTACTTGTCTGAGTACATATTTTCATCAGGACATATTGTTTCCATAATAATATTTCATGAGAGGGGTATAGTCCAATGTTGTATTTCTTCATATATTACTACAGTCGGTTGTAGTATAAAATCCACTTGTTCCATTTGTTGGTTGGGTGACAAAATCGCAACTGAATCCTGGATCTGTTGTATTTACTGTTCCTGTTGTTCGTTGTAATGTAGCATCATAATTGCCTGTACTAAATCATATTCCACCAATATTTGGATATGCTATTATGTTTCCATAAAATATTCCACTACTGTTTGTTGATACTAATTGTGTACTAGTGTTTTTGAATATTTTGCTGTTATTAATTTTGATTCAAGGTGAATAGTATGCGTATATTCCATAGTTGTTGTTATTGTAAATTTGTGTATTGTTGATGATGAGATTATTTTGATAACGTGCATATATTCAGTAATACGTATTATTGTAAGTTTGTGTGTTGTTGATTGAATATCATGTTCATGGAGAAGATGCACTTGCTCCATAGAGGTAGATTCCATATCCATTACTATATAACTGAGTATTGTTGATAGTATTTCCTTTACCATATTGGAAATATATACCTATATTACTGTTATTATAGATTTGACTATTGTTGATAAGTATATTTTCCCCTCCATTGGTAGGAAAATATAATCAATTTCCTACTGATCAATATGCTTTGATATTATTGATAGTAATGTTTGTTCATGTACTGATATTTATTGCAGAGTTTCCATATCCGTTACTATTCAATCTTATATTATCAATAATAATTTTTGTTGTAGACGATCATTGGAAAATATCAAAATTTCATTGTTTTGTTATTGTGGTATCTCCTTGTCCGACTATGGCTAAACATCATCCTGGAGGTAATGCAATTCCTCATGAGGGGAAAGTATAGTTACCATTAAAAATATATATGTTGTTTGATATAAATCATACATTTCCTATTCAGTGGTAATATATCACATTTGTTGGTCTACATCAGGTATTTCGATGGGTAGTATATGCGCTAGGTTTCCCTCCTGTCCCAAAGAATGCGTCGATAATTTGTTCATTTGTAGGATTTTGATCTCGGAAATCTTGGTTTACAAATTCGAGGTTGTTCCAGGTAATGGTTCCTACAGTAAAGAGCGAAAGGTGAGGAGTAGTGAATGTACACATCGATTCTTCATCAAGGATACAGGTATCTGCAAGACGTTCCCGCACTTGTCCGTCTTGAGAAGTATAGATAGTAAGTTTTTTTCCTGGAGTATATGCAGGGTCGGTGATTTGGATACTAATTTCAAATGGTGCATTGACGCTTGTTATGGTATGGTTTTGGATATCTCCTACTTCTATCGTTTGGATAGGAGTAAAATATTCAGGAATACCGTATTTCCCTGGAGTGCCTTGTTGAGATGGATCGGTGATGAGTGTAGGCGCTTGTAGCGTGATAGTAGTAGTTTTTTTTTCTGTTATGAGTCTCGTGTGTTTTGATATTTTGAGATGTCCTTTGGAATTATCTTGTTCATTGATGATAATGATATCTTGTGATGTTTTGATATTGTTTTGTTGGTCTGCTACAAGAGTGTGTGTTTGTTGGTGAATACTTGCTGTGTCGCTTATACAGCTTTTTATTTTTTTGTATCGTTGACATCATACAATATCTTCGCAGGTTTGTTTTTTTTTGTATATTTCACAATCAATATATTGTTCTCAATATTCATTTCCTGTTGTTGTATAAGTTCATGATAGTTGGGTGTCTATACTTATATCATTTGGTCCTGTTGTTTCTGTTGATGGGGTAGGTGTGATTGTGTTGGTTTCATCGGGCGATATGGTGTCTGCTGTCAGATATATTGGTGAAGTTTCGGTTTCTTGTTGTGAAATCTCACTGTCACTGTATTGTGTAGTTTGACGTGGTGTATATGTGATATTTGCTATTGCTTTTTGGTCATATTGAAACAACCTTGGAGGAAGTTGGAGTGTCCATTCTTTTGCTCATCAAAGCATGTCTTGTATTGATTGCCAATCTTGTTGTTGGAAAGTCCAGAGATCCGTATCTATTTGTTCCAAGGTGACCATTTTGGGTTGTGATTGTGTTTCTGTCCAAAGATAGCTATCTACATATTTGTTTGGCGTAGCGAGTGGTATCTGAAATATTATGTGGTGTATATTTGTTTGGGTAATATCAGGAACAGCAAAGCTAAGCAATGTATAGGTGTCAGTTTCTGGTGCTAGTATTTCTCCTGTTACTGATGGTAGCGCAGGTATTGTAGTTTCTTTATTTGTTCCTGTGGAGTGTACGATACCTTCTATCTGTAGGGTTTGTTCTGCTATATTGTTGGCATTGATGCTGAAGATAGATATGATATTGAGTATAAATATACTCATCAATTTGATGATACCAAAAAATCATACCATACTCCATAGATATTTTTTATGATGTTTGTGTATGTGATTTACCAAATGTTTTCTGTGATGACGTACTTTTTCTCTTATTCTCTGCATCCTTTGTATATTACTATAAACTTGTTATATACTTCAATAATGAGAAATATAAAGTATTTGTTTATATGTTGTTGGTGGTTTTGAGGTGAAAAATAGTAAAAAAATATGTCTCAAAACAATTACTTGTATGGGTATTTTCTCTATTTTTTCAACGACATTATATATAGACACGATATGTCTATTTTATAGACATTTGTCTATTTCTAATCTTCTTTTAAAAAAAAGCTTAGTTCTGCTTATATTTTTGATTTTGTACTTGTCATGTTTTGACTATGTCTACTTGTCTATTTTCAAAAAAAAATAACTTTACTTTTTTTTGTTTTATGACGTATTTATTTTTTTTATTTATAATATATATGCTTGAATAGTGTTGATACTGTGCTGTATTCTTTCATTTTTTTTGGTTGTTATAGCAAAGTAGAATTGTCAGTAGATTTCCAAAAATAGAATTGTCAGTTTTATCTTGATACAAGTTTCGTGAATTGTAGCTCATGCGCTCATGAGAATATCTTTATATGACGGTCATTTATTTTTTTTTTGTAAGGTTTAAATCAGGTTTTATTTTATCTTTTAGTTTTTTAATGGTTGTTTTCATATAATGTATTATAACATCCTCTCTTAATGTCCTTTTTGTTTTTTTTACAAATGCCCACCCAAGGTTAAATTATTCTTCTTTGGTAATTTTTTTATGCATGTTTCATTGTT
>CAZBWI010000057.1:0-16384 GCA_964495825.1 uncultured Candidatus Peribacteria bacterium
AACTCGATCATTGACTGTAATGTATTGCTATAAGTTCTCTTTCTTCTTTAGATAACTGTGTATGCGCCATTTTCCATCTCACGGAAATAAATACTTTTGCTTATATTTACTTCCTGTGCATTTCGAACTTAAATTTTTACACCGCCTTTTTTGTTTGACATTCTAAAAATTATAATTATAAGAATACATACTTACTATTTTTTAGCTTTTTTACAAATAGGTATCATGAGTGAAGAGCATTATATCCGTCCCACACGAGATGAATATTTTATGGAAATAGCAAGAACTGTAGCCAAAAGAGCTACATGCAACAGAGGAAGAAGCGGATGTGTTATAGCAAAAAATAAACAAGTGATAAGTACATGATATGTATGATCGCCTCCAGGATTGCCACACTGTGATGAAGTCGGACATCAATTCAAGCAGATAACCCATGAAGACGGAAGTGTGACTAATCATTGTGTCAGAACCATCCATGCCGAACAGAATGCTATCTGTCAGGCAGCAAAATTATGAGTAGCAGTAGAATGAGCAACGCTCTATTGTAAGATGACGCCATGCAGAACCTGTGCAATGCTCATTATTAGTTGTGGCATCAAAAGAGTTGTTTGCGAAAAAAAATATCATGCAGGTGCTGAATCTGAAGCTATGTTCAAGGAAGCAGGCATCGAACTAGAATATTTCGATGAATCTATAGAAGAATATGCAAATCAATGAGGAAAATAACATCCGATACCAAGAAAAAATCTCCACAATAGGGAGATTTTTTTGATAAGAAAATAATATTATGCTGATGGCGTTTCTTCAGGAGGTAATTCTGGCGCTTCTCTTTCCTGATTCATTCTAGCTCTGATAGCGAAAATGATAACAAGAAGTACAAAGATACCAACAAGAATTCAAAAGACAATAAGAATGATTTTCAATCGACTAAATCATCATGATGCATTATCTGCCTTTATTTCGTTAGCATTAGCAACGACCTTGATAGCATTATCTGGACAAGCATCACTAGCTATGAAATAAAATTGAAGGATCTTACACATATTCGGCATGATAATGGTTTTCATATCCAATGGATCGACTTGATTGGCCTTTACCTCAGCTCCTTCTGGAGCAAGATTTTTCTTGATGAGATTGATGATATCCTGAAGGACTTGTTTTCTTTTGTCTTGCTGGGAAGCATCAGCTTGTGTGGTATCAGAAACAACAGATTCAAATTCTTTAAAAAGTCATTCTACATCGACAGCAAGATTGGATGGAAGGATAGAGAGAATCTCCGCTTTTGCTAAATGATATTCTGTACCTCCACCTGCAGCAGCTACAGACTTATCCGTCAAACTAGTAAAAATGGATTCAAGAAGTGTCTTCTGGTCATCGGTAAGCTTGATATCATGCGTCTCATAATAATCTTTAACAGAAACGACATTGGATTTGGTATCTATCTGATCAATCAATCCATCTCTCAATCCAACCATCAATGTCCTAAATTGGAGCATATCACCTGTCGTTGCATTCTGGAGAGTGTTAATAAAATTATTGATCTGTTGATAAACAATAGTCATCTCAGGACTGAGATTAGCTTCAAAATCCAAAAACGAAACAGTGAAATCTTTGGAAACTTGTGTCGTATCAGGCTTAGTATAATATATTCTTCCGATAACAGATTCATATTTCGGTTCATAAGTTTTGAGATAAAGCTCATTGCAAAGGAAATCCTTATCATTGTCTTTTGTACCATCGCCATCACTATCAAATGCTATATCTGTATCTCCATAACAAATACCCTTGGAATCATCATATTTGATATAGAGGAGAATACTGTTGTTGAGATTTTTCCCGACAAAAAAATCAATCTCTCCACCACTGGTGATAGACACCTTAGGAATAGAAAGAATATGGAAATCACCAGCATTATTGGTACCAGTAGTCAATATCAACGTCCGTCTTTTGTCAGCTATATTTGCATATTTGTCAGTGACATTCATAGAAATGAAATACTTACCATACTCAGGATAGGTGAAAGAAAATGCATCACCAGTCGTGACGACATATCAAGAATTATTCTTACAATCAGTCATACTAAAACAAACCGTCTTATTGGCGATATCACCTAAGCTTACATCCCTAAAGATAGCAAGTTTACCAAAAGTATCTGAAAGTAGCATCGGTTTGAGTCCATTCTTGATAACGATAGTTCCTCAGACACCGACTCACTTATATCCTCTATAAAGCACAGCAGCTCTCGGTCTATATCAGTATTCATTCGACTCCGTATATACATGAGTAACACGATCTGATTTAGTAGTTAAATCCCGTATTCCATCACCATCAAAATCGTATTGAATCGTTCTTTCTTTGATAAAATCAGGTCTATCAGAAATAATTTTGGAAACAACATCAAAGGTGACCTCATCTCAGATTTCCGCACTGACAACATCAGATTTTAGTGTAACGAGAGGGATATCCGGCCTACTGACGTCAGGAGGGAAAAAGACTAATGGACCGTTTCCTATGATTTCCTGATTGCTCTGACTTCCTTCATCATTATCATACATTGTCACGCCAAACATAAATTCACCTGGAACTCTCGGCAACGAAAAAAATGCATATGGAATATTTCCAGGAGTAATCTTAGTTTCAAGTGGTCTGCTCGGATCATCCTTGTAATAATAATACCACTTGTAATAGGAAATAAAGCCATCAGAATCGATAGGATTGGTTGCTGTCACTTTGACAATCAATGGATCAAACGTATCATTGAAAATATCCTTTGCGTTGTTTTCAGAAAATCCTACACCGACCTCGTTTCCATATTGTGGGAAAAAGAGTACAAGATTATCTAGTTTAGGAAGTGCATTGACAACTTTGAAATAGATTCTCACCTTATTGCTCTTGGAAATGGTCGTATCTTCCGCAGTCAGATCTATATAGGTACATCAGAGCTCATTGAATTTATATTTGAATGTTGATTGTTTGAAAATCTCATCGTTTTTCGGTTGGAAGAAGAATTGAAGTCAGGCTTTCTCTCATTTGGTATTGACCGAAAGAGAAGGATCAATAGTAAATTCTTGATATCTATCTATCCTGTAAGCAGGAACCATGCCTGTTCATGATTCGGTATTTGGACATTCATCACTCTGTGTTTGAATATTCGATGATCTGTCCATTACGGTAAATCATGCTACCGGATAAGTTTTTTCTCCCACAAAGACATTCTTGCTGACTTCATTTTCCATATCATTGGCACCACTCACCTTAAGCACAACTTTGTAGACACCAGCTTGCTTGTAGGTATGTGCTATCTTGTCGGTTTGGATAGTTCTCGTGTCTTTATCAGCAAAATCCCAATGATAATTGATAATAGGCTGGTTAGATTTTACGATAAAATTCATCGGATTACCTCGCGGAATCGCGATAGGTACAACAAAAATTTCAGGTCTAAGGGTAGATTTGATTTCAATATTTTTCTTGATTTCTGCAACTTTACCATATTGGTCCCTCACGGTAAGTTTGACAGTTGAAGTTCATAAAGCATCAAATTGGACTCTTATTTTCTGATTATTATTTTCTGTATTGACTATTTTGGTAGTAGCAGGATCTGAGAATGATCGTTCATATGATAATGAATCATAACCATTTGTCAGATCAACATCAGAACTCACCGAAGCATCAAAAATAAATTCTGATGGATATTTCCACGCATTACTTGGTGTAATCGTAAATTGAGGAAGTGGTTCAGTAGATTCCACATAGACGGAAATCGAATCGCTATTGGTCTGGCCGAGTTCATCTTCTACCGTCAATTTGACAGTATAAACTCACGGTTTTTTAAATTGCTGTTTGATGGATTTACCTTGATAAGTATCCACCTTATTTCAGTTTTCATCAAAAATTTCCCATGTATAGAGCTTAAGGCTAGAAACGATAGAATACGACGGACTCGAATCAAATGAGAACGTCATAGACGTATTCCCCTGTTCAGGCTGCTGTTTGATGATAGCGACCGGATCAGAAACTAATATATAAAATGTTTCAGTTATTTTATTGGCTTCGTTATCCAAAGTTGTCAACTCAAGTTTATATTCTCATTGTCCAGGAAGTACCAATCTCATGACGCCAGGTTTTCCATCGCCATCTTTGGTATAAGAGAATCCTTGCTTTGATGTCACAGCCCAATGATGAGAAAGAATCTGCCTACCTCACATCGGCAACGTAGCAGACCCATCAAAGATGATACCTCTTTCTGCTTCTTGGATACCAACCTTGATCTTACTATCTTTGATAAGTTTCTGACCATTTGCATATACAACAATATTAGCGGTCTTTGGAGTAACATCGATGGAAATAGTTTTTTCTCCATCAAAAATACCTTGGGTTGCTTTATTGGAGCTTCTGACAGTCAAATGTACCTGATAATTTCATGGATCATTGAATGTCGCATTGACCACAGGTCACACACCAATAGTAGTATCATTGCCATTCGTATCCCTATAATACCAATAATAATTCCTACTTGGAATAGTATCATTGGAAGGATCAGTACTTGCTCTCGCATCAAAAGTCACTGTCAACGGAGCAGGGCCACCTTGCGGAGATATTTTTGCATTAGCAACGACAGTATATTTGGTATTCACTTTTTTGACAATATCACCAAACGGTTTGTAGCAATTGGTCATAAACGATGCTAATTTGGTTTGATAATCTGTACTGGTATACGTAGCCAATCCCTGAGAAATATCCAAACATTGCTGATACGTCACCTTAAATGCGTAGTCCTGAGGAAATTTAGGGAAAACCGTCTGAAAACTTGCATTAAGTTCAGAAAATTTACTCTGTGGAATTTGATTTCATAATTTGGAGGCAGCATCAATCTCAACAAACAATCAGAGAATTTTGTTATAATCTTCCTGGATCTCATAGTTTGCTATATAATCGTTCGGTATAGTAGCATGTATTTTGTTCAAAAACACTACCAAACAAAGTGCTACGATCATCAATACAAACTTAAAGATTGACCTGGAGAACAATGATCTCATAGAGGATATATAAGAGGTAAATCCGACATAGATAATGCAGAAAAACTGCCAAAACATGGCATACAAGATGGTTATAGTGATTTATGAGGCGTTTGCAAAAAAAAATGAGGAAAAAATACGGTTTGAAAATAAGGAAGAAATAACTACAGTAGGGCCACTTTTATCCTTTTATCCAAAGGAGCATGAAAAAGACTATAGTAATATCCATTTTATCTTTATTAAGTGTAGGACTCATGGGATGTACCACAACAGATAACAAGACTGTTCAAAAAGGGGACACCGTAACAGTAGATTATGTAGGAAAACTCACCAATGGAACGGTATTTGATACAAGCATAGAGAGTGTTGCAAAAGAAAATGGCATATATGCCACCGGAAGAAATTATAATGAATGACTGACCTTCGTAGCAGGCGCAGGACAAATGATCGCAGGATTTGACCAAGGTGTGATCGGAATGAAAGTCGATGAAACCAAAACCGTAACCATAGAGCCAAAAGACGCTTATGGAGAACGAGACAAATCTAAACTCATAACTGTTGCCAAAAAAGACATACCTGACGCTGACCAATACAAAGTCGGCATGCAAGTCATGTCACAAAATGGACAAATATTCAAGATCTATGAAGTCAAAAAAGACGAAATAATTTTCGATGCGAATCATGAATTAGCAGGCAAAACATTGGTGTTTGATATCACTATAAAGAGTATCAAGTAAAATATAAGTAATCTCTATATATGTTTCCCAAAAGATTTGCAACCAGACCCAACATCACAATCAACCCCCAACGCACATAAAAGTTTTACGCCGAAAAGACCAGAAGAAGCGCTCAAATTAGATCTTATCAGGTATATCAATAAGTGAATAAAATTATTCTCCTAGGTCAAATAAAAATTACAGAGTATACACCAAAACAAACAACAATGAGCAAGAAACCAGAAAAAATGGTAATCTTGGATTTGACCCAAGAGGATTACATTGCGACAATTCCCGCATATCATGACAGCCCATCTGCAAAGATCTTCGAATTCTGGACGGAAAAAGGAGAACGGATTAATAATCTCGAACGAATAAAGCACGACACCCAAAAGATCGTTGTGAAGACCGAAAAAGGAATACAACCGCTCCTGATCTCGCAACACATGCAGGAAAACCTCCTGGAATACTTCAAGTTCAAACACAGACAATTCAAAGAATTCACCTGCCATAAACTAAGCTATTACATGATTCACGGATCCATTGACAAGAAAGTGGGATACAAGATCAAGAAGACCGAGAATTTCGAAATAGGAGATACCGTATTATTGGGATCATTCACAAAGATCCTGGGAAAAACGTTCACCCTGAATTGCGAACACAGCGCGATATGCGTTGCAAAAATCGATGAAGGTCCGCTCTTCCTATCCAAACTCGGAAATCACGAAAAAGTCGTGGTTACCACAATGGAGGAATTGAAAAGTATTTATTGGCGAACGTCATCATGCGCCAAAAACATTTGGAAAAATTAACGAAAAAGACCGGTTTTCCCGGTCTCTTTTTTTATTGATGCGTATATTCCAATATCCCCGCCAAGCCTATCATCGCAGCATTGTCGGTAGAATAGACTTTTTTCGTCGGCCTCACACACAAAGCATCAGGAAATTTCTCTTGTGTATATTGTTGCAAATAGTCTCGTAATCTATCATTGCATGACACTCCTCAAGCTAGTCACAAAGTCTTAGCACCAAACCCAATTCCTGCACGGACTAGTTTTTTGACCATGACTTCGACGACTGCTTCTTGAAATTCATAGGCAATATCACATATAAGATTTTCAGTCAATTCGATTCATTTTTTCTCCAAATCTTTCAACAAAAACGACATCTGGGATTTCATTCACGAAAAACTGAATTCAAAATTTTCCTTGGAAAGAAAGATCCTCTTAAATTTAAGATCAGGATTATGTTTTCCTTTCAGAGCATGTTCGAAAATCCGTTGTCCTCCAGGATACGGTCCCCCCAACATTCTCGCGACCTTATCAAAACACTCACCTGCTGCATCATCTAAGGTATATCAGACTCTAGCTATGCTATATCATCAAAACTCTCTTCGTTCCAATTTATCATCTATCATCTCTAATGTATCATTGTTTACAATGTAGATATCATTATGTCATCCGCTCGCAGTAAGCACAACAAGCGGAAATTGGATGTCAGAAATTTTTCTTTCCAAGAACAAAGAAAATAAGTGTCCATAAATATGATTGACCTGTACCAATGGTTTGGTGAAATAACTAGACAGTAAGGATCCTACAGTCTTACCGACCACCAAAGACCCGGGAAGTCAGGGATGAGTTGTCACGCTAACAAAATCCACATCTTTTATCTTATCCAATCATATATTTCTGATAACTTCGATGATTTTGTCAGAATGAAGCCTAGAAGCAATTTCCGGCACTACACCTCCATATTGTTGATGATCCTGGATCTGAGAATACGCCAAAAGCACCTCTACACCAAAAAATTGTCAATCAAAGTGCACAATCCCGACAGAAGTATCATCACAACTAGTCTCTATCGCTAAGGTTCTCATGAAACAAAAAGTTATAAAAAATTTGCTTTTTTTGGTAGTTCAGGATATAATTAGTAATGATTTCCTTTATCTTTTAAAGAACAAGATGATAGTAAGTCCCGATCTTCAAATAATGAAAGAAGAGTTACAACAAAAACAAAAATGATGACGAAAAAAAACACTTGAAAATTTTTCCAAGACACTCTTTTTGAATCTCAAGAAATGATTGGATGGTGCAAAAGTTGCCAATCAGTATCTTTTCCAGTTGGCAAAAGAACGTTTCGATGGAAAATTATTAGGTGAAATCTACAAGATACAAGTCATCAAAAAAGACAATAAGGGTATCGTCTGCCAGATAGAGGGAGAAAATAATTATCAAAATAAATTCTTCGTAACCAACAAAGAGATCATGACACTAAAAAATGATACCATAGAAGATATAGAAACACCAAAAAATACACAACGAAAAGACGATCCGAAGCTATCAAAAGAAGCCAACGAATATTTCAGAAAAAAAATGCCGAAATATTACAAAATACACAAAGAAGATTTCCTAGAAGAAATAAAATACGGAGATAGTGTTATTGTCAAAATAGAAAATAAAAAGATGAAAAGACTCCATCCAGATGATATTATCAATGAAATACAAAAATATCTCAAAGAACAAGGAGAAACTAAGAAATCAGCGAAAAAAATCCAAACCGCCCTAAAATTTTTGAATGAATCTAATAATAGCCTTGCTGATACATACATCAAGGATTTTATGGAATTAGTAAGAAGGAAACAACGCAAACGAAATTCCAAGGCAACACCACAACAACTCCAAGCATGACTAAAAAATCACAAAAGAGAATTTGCAGAAGTACTCAAGAGATTTATCAACAAAGAAAAAACCTATGTACACAAAGCAAACGACATCGACAAGTCAGCAGCAAAATTTTTACTACAACTCTTTGGTATAGACTCAAACAAGACATTCCACGAAATAGAGCACAATGAAGCAAATACTATCAAAGAATGATTACTCATAGATGTAGGAGAGACAGCAACCGGATTAAAAGTAGAGAAAACAACAGAAATACAAAATGGAGAAAAAATCATCAAAACAAAAAAAATAGCAAGTGAGCATTCAGACAAATCAGATGAAGCGATATTGACCAATAGACCAAGTTCAACAACACAAATCATATTCAAGATTTTCAAAGACTTATGAGCCATAAACGAAAAACAGCTACCACACATCCAGAGATTTGTAAACTTCGTCAATACCGTGGATAGTATGGATTATCAAGTGAGTGCGGTAGATTATCCTAACAACTATAAGACAATGTTTGGATTATATCGTGCAATACCTATCCAAGAAATTTTTGAATATTTTAGAAATCCAGAACATACCGGATTTGAAAAACTGACAGACAAATATATGGAAAGTATAGTAATCGGGAAAAATAAAGAAACCAACCAAGAAATAACTTTAAAAGATATCTCAGAAAACCACAAAAAAAGAATAGAGGAAAACATTAAAAATTTCAATGCATTGAAAGCACAAGAAAATAGAGAGCTCTATTACAAAAGTACTAAATTCATCGTAGATATAGAAGATAAAATCAAAGATGGTCCACAAGTAGCAGGATATTATGGATATGGATTTTTTAAGATTTACCCAAAAAGAGGAAATATCTATATCTATAGTCCAAAAAAATTACCAACAACCATAGAAGGATATCCAACAGATGGACATTTTCTGATTATCAACCATCCTACACAAGAAGATATCGAAACGTTATTTGAAAAATTTTCAACAATTACAATACAAAAGACTTCACTCAAAGACGATATGATCGCTTATCTCAAAAAAATACAGGAGAAAAACACCGAAAAAAATATCACTGACCAAGAATTCCAAGAAAGAATAAACCAATTGCCGATATTAAAAAGAATACATATCAAAGAGCATGAAAAGAGAAAAGGAGTCATAAACAATGTTCAAAGGAAAATAGCATTTATTACCCTTGATAGAGAAGGGAAGTTTATTGCAAGATTCAAAGTCGAAGACGCAAATATATTAAAATGATTCAAAAAAGGAGATAGAGTAAAAATCAACATCTCCTCACTTGAAGAAAAAGATGGAAAACTATTTATAGAAGCATGATCAATGAAAAAAATCTAATATATCGTAGGATCTACACTATCCTCTATAGTCAATCCTTTGGCGATTTTCTTAACAGATGGCAAGGACATATAAAGAACTAATGTATTCAATACAAGTGCCACAACAAAGAATCGAAGTATGGTTATGGTCCAGAAATGTGTGATAATATATCATACAATACTCATACCCACCAAAACACCCAAAAGTATGGCTCATGTTTTCAAAGAAAATATCAGCTGTACTTTTTTTCTTTGTCAGACTCGAATCGCACCAAGCATAAAGATGAGTTCTATCGCTAATTGGGTGACCACTCACCCCAAAAGACCGTATGTCGGTATCATCCATATTCACAAAGGAATTCATACCAATACGCCAACAAGATTGATAGGCAACAGTACATTCTGCTGTTCTACAGCAACAAATAAGTAATTGTAAACTTGTTTTACAAAACTCCGCAACAACACAATACCAAGAAAAGGAAGTACTTGATTGGATCATCGTGTAGTTAAAGTAGCGAAACTTCCCAAAAACGCCTTACCAGAAACCAGGAGGATAATCTGATCAGAGAATAATCGGAAATTGATGGCGATCAATCATCAAATAAAAAATATGAGCAAAAGAAGATTTCCCATACTTTTGCGTTTATTGATAAGCGAATAATTGGATATCTTATGGAGCAATGAATTTCAGAGTGCTGATGGGATGATAAGGAGGATTTCAACCAAAGATAACGCTAATGCCCAGATACCAGAATAATCATGCCCTCATGAAGTCGGGAAAAACCATCCCAAAAAAAGAAGTACAATCAAAGTATGAAAGCTACTCAGATAATAGGAAACTCCATATTGCCAGTTCCTCAAGATTATTTCCTTCGTAAATTTCCAATCAAATGTGATCTTAAGCGGCAGGATTTTTTTGGATCTTAGATGGATTTCTATATTCTGTCCTATAGAACTTGCAACAACAGAAAACATGATACAACAGAATGCTATGATGGAAATAGTACTGCCATTGAAGGTCATATGTTTGAAGATGAAGAAAACCACAGGCACAAGGATAGCAATCTGTGAAAGTCTCGCAGTAATCAAAGTCCGGCTCAATTGATCCATCCTTCGAAATATCTGCAGTGGAAGCTGTTGAATTCAGGCAAACATAAAACTCGAAGAAAAAATCATACCAAACGGTAATCATCGGACGAGATACGGATTGGAAGTATATGCAGGAAGCAGATAAGCAACAACAATAGCGACAATATAGATCACAGACATAATAATAATTCTTGTCCCCACGAACTTACCATATTCAGATATAAGCTGCTTATGATCAGGATCTTTGCTAGATTCTTTGATAGCTCACAATTGTTTGACAGCCAGGACATACAGGCCAAGATCAGCTAATGCAGTCCAAATAGCAAAATATTTAAGTATGGTGGAATAATCGCCATACTGCAATGGGCCGAGATATGGGGTAATGATTTTTATCGTCACAAATCAAAAAAGCGCACTGATGATTCTTCCGATCAGCTGCCATGCAGCATCCTTGATAACTAATCTATGTGATGAACTAGGATTCATGGGATGGTCAATACAAGTCTAAAGTTTCATCTTCCTGGTTATCTTCTCAAGTGTTGTTTGATGATAATCACTCAGCATAGGGAGATATCTATCAAGTTCTTCCAAAAATAGTCTAATATGCTCGTATGAATCATGGAAGGTATAGATCATATGTCCTTTGGTCGTAAGGAAAACAAGATTTTTGATCTCTTGTGTTTTGGAATGGATCTCTACGACATATCAAATAAATACATTTCGCGGATAAGTCTTAGATCCTATCATAAGTTGATGGGTATCTATAGTCATCTTCACCACCTGATTATTGATGGTAGAATAATAAAAATATCATCAAAGTAAAAAGAAAATAAGCACAGCACCGACAACATTATTATTAAAAAGAGAAAGTAGGAAAACACTAGCAAATACTACAGAAAAGACGAGATATCGCACCTTACTTCTCTTAAATTTTTCTCCATTATAAACGAGAACGCTCATCACATAGATTAAAAGACTAAAAGATTTTGAAAATTAAAAGATTTGGTCGTATAGTCAGAGAGAGATTATCGCACCGAATGTTTTAATTTTTTAATCCAATAGGAGTGTAATGGGTTTGATAAGATATTCAAGGAAAAATTACACCACTAAACATCATTTCGATAATGTACTCCGCAAAACTACGTGAGCTAAACATTATAGACGAAATCTATGCTATTTTGCTAAAATGCTTGCTATATGTTCCCATGTCAGCTCTTCCAATCTCTTCTTCTGCAAAAACTCAGGAATAACAAAACCATAATCTGATTTTTTCTTCAACATTGTTTGAATCGCTCCCAACGTCTTCCTACTAAACGGCGCAAACAGCTCCAAAAATTCGACTAGCTTATTAAAAACAATTGTTAGTTGTTCGTTCTTAGTTGTTAGTTGAATGAGGCAGCTCTTAACTTTCGGAGCAGGTTTGAAACATTTGGCGGGAACTGTCTTCAAGTACGTCACATCATATGTGTAATTGAGCAATCGCCGTAAATATGATTTTTTCTTCGCATCGCTTCTGAGCTTCTGACCGACTTCATCCTGCACCATGAATATTCCGCCTGCAAATTCTTGTTTTCCATATCAAAAGAATTTTCTGAGAATCGGAGAAGTAATATAGTACGGGAGATTCCCCACGATCAGCGTCTGAGAGGAATGTAATTTTTTGTCAGAAAGAAGTTTCTCCACATCCACATCGAGAACATCACCAAGGATAAATTTTCCATTTTCAATATCTAATGTTCAATTTTCATAGAAAGTCGGATCCTTATCTATCACGAAAAAATTATCGGAAATATTCTGGATCAATTTCGTAATCGATCACTTTCACGGTCCTATCTCGATCAATGCTTCGCATCAGGCCAAATGATACAATGCCGAAACCTTGTCAGCAATATAATGTCTGACCTTGGCGTCGATGAGAAAATTCTGTCATAGATAGGTTCACATAATAACTACAATACATATTTTACACCCGGGTGCAATTTGAAAAAATGCCTGGAGAAATCTCCAAGCAATTTCGATGTTATTCAACCATCTTATGATACTTTTTTACCACACGAACCACATTCCTCGCTACCAAATCCCAAGCTTTTTCAGGATAATCACGACCCTCAATCTCAATAATTTCCTTTTTCAATTGTTTGAAGCCAGGATTATACCGAATAAACTTTTTCCAGGTAAGCGTTTCTTTGATTACAGGAACGATAGTCGCCTCATTCCGCAGATGATGCTCAATTTTTTCATAAAAAGAATGAGCTGGCATACTGATATCATGCGGAATATGGGCTTTCGGATTCGCATAGTACACAAGTTTCTGTGTTCTTCTTAGTCGGGATATAAGATTCACCGATCTCTTCTTGACAGAAGCAGTAAGTTTTTTTACCATACACACTTTTTTTAGTTAATACTATTTTGTTTTTCTAAGAACTTACTTTTAATAAAAAAGAAATAAAAGTCAAGTAATATAACAAAAAAGGCGCACAAGACGCCCTTTTTGAATTAACAACTTACAACTAATAACTAACAATTATTGAAATTTTCTTTTTATTATTAGTTGTTCACTGTTAGTTGTTAGTTATTTTAGTGCAGCATGTGCAGCAGCCAATCTTGCAACAGGCACTCTAAATGGAGAACAGCTAACATATGCAAGTCCGACCTTATGACAGAATTCGATAGATGCAGGATCTCATCCATGTTCACCACAAATACCAAGCTTGATATCAGGTCTTGTTTTCCTTCATTTTTCAACAGCCATCTGAACTAATTGTCCGACACCCTCTTGATCCAAAGATTGGAATGGATCTTTTTCGAAAATATTTTGATTGACATATTCCTTGATAAATTTACCTGCATCATCTCTTGAGAATCCGAGTGTCATTTGAGTCAGATCATTGGTTCAGAATGAGAAGAATTCAGCGGTTTCAGCAACCTTGTCTGCGGTCAATGCACCTCTTGGTACTTCAATCATAGTTCCGAGTTTGTAATCAACAGTAATACCATATTTGTCCATAGTCTCTTTAGCTACTTTTCTGACGATATCAGCATTGAAATCCAATTCTGATTTGAATCCTACCAATGGGATCATAATCTCAGGTTTCACATCAACACCTTGTTTCTTGAGTTCGCATGCTGCGGAAATAACTGCTTCCGTTTGCATCTCAGCGATTTCAGGATACGTGATAACCAACCTACAACCTCTATGTCCAAGCATTGGATTGAATTCATGTAATGATGCAATTTTCTTCTTGAGCACCTCAAGATCCACATTCATGATCTGAGCTAATTCGACAATATCTTTTTCTTCTTGAGGAAGGAACTCATGCAAAGGAGGATCAAGATATCTGATCGTGACAGGAAGTCCAGCCATCGCCTTGAAGATTCAGATAAAGTCCTCTTTTTGATAAGGAAGAATTTTTGCTAACGCCTTCTTTCTTCCATCGACATCATCAGCGAGAATCATCTCTCTCACTGCTCTGATCCTATCTTCTGCAAAGAACATATGTTCTGTTCTACACAATCAAATTCCTTGAGCACCAAATTTCCTTGCAACTTCAGCGTCATGTGGAGTATCTGCATTTGTCCTAACCAATAATGTTCTGAAATTGTCAGCCCATGTCATAAGTGTAGCAAAATCTCAGCTCAATTCAGGATCAACAACAGCCAATGGTCCATTAAAGACCTCACCTGTAGATCCATCCAATGTAATCACATCACCTTCCTTCAATACTTTACCTTTGACAGTCAGTGTCTTAGCATGTTCATCGACAACGATTTCACCAGCTCAAGCGACACAACATTTTCCCATACCTCTAGCAACAACGGCTGCATGAGAAGTCATACCACCTCTTGCTGTCAAGATTCCTTGTGAAGCGACCATACCGATGATATCTTCTGGAGATGTCTCTGTTCTGACAAGTACAACTTTTTTACCTTCTTCATTTCGATCATGAGCAGTTTGAGCAGTGAAAACAATTTGTCCTACCGCAGCTCCTGGTGATGCAGGCAATCACTTAGTAAGTAATTCACCTCATTGCTTAGCTGAAGGAGCTATTTGTTTGTGCAATAAACTATCAATCTGTTCAGGTTTTACCCTAAGAACTGCTTCTTTTTCATTGATCAATCCTTCTTTAACCATATCTACAGCAATTTTGACAGCTGCGGCAGCAGTCCTCTTTCCATTTCTTGTCTGAAGAATATATAATTTACCTTCTTCGATAGTAAATTCCATATCCTGCATATCTCTATAATGCTTTTCCAATTTTTGATAAATAGCCACAAGCTCTTTGTAACACTCAGGCATAACCTTTTCAAGTTCTGAAATAGCCATAGGAGTCCTGATACCTGCAACAACATCTTCTCCTTGTGCATTCATAAGAAATTCTCCGTAAAATACATTTTCTCATGTAGATGGATTTCTTGTGAAACATACACCAGTACCAGAAGTATCTCACTTATTTCCAAATACCATTGCCTGAACATTTACTGCAGTTCCGAGCAATCCTTTGATATCATTGATTTTTCTATATACAATAGCTCTTTCATTATTCCATGAGCCAAATACTGCATCGATAGCCATCTGAAGTTGTTCTCTTGGATTGGATGGAAAGTCTCTTCCTGCTCATTTTTTGATGACATCCTTATACAACGCAACTACCTTTTGTAAATCATCAGCATCAAGTTCAGTATCCAACTTAACACCTTTTGCATCTTTGACTGATTGTAACGCTTTTTCAAATTCATGATGTTCTACACCCATGACAACATCACCAAACATCTGAAGGAATCTCCTATAACTATCTCGAGCGAATCTCGGATTATTAGTCTTTTGGATAAGACCTTGCACAGATTCATCATTTAATCCTAAATTCAAAATAGTATCCATCATGCCCGGCATAGAATCAGCAGCTCCAGATCTGACAGATACCAATAATGGATCTTTCGGATCACCGAGTTTCTTACCCATGACATGTTCCAGTTTTTGAAGTTTCTCTTCAATCTGATCCAATACCACTTGAGGATACGTCTTATTATTCTTGTAATAAAGATCGCATGTCTCTGTGGTAATAGTAAATCCACTTGGGATAGGTAATCATAATGATACCATCTCCGCTAAATTTTTTCCTTTACCTCCAAGTATATCCTTCCCGAGGCCTTTTGCTTCGCCGAAAAAGTATACATACTTCTTTCAGCTGTTTCCAAATAATCACATACTAGTACATTGTTTATATAAATAAAAATTTTATACAAAAAAAATGTGGAACAACATCATATAGTATTAGTTTTTTTTTTCAAGAACAAAAAACAAGATAAAAATTTCAGTTCGAAATGCACAGGAAGTAAATATAAGCAAAAGTATTTATTTCCTTGTGATGGAAAATGGCGCATACACAGGTATCTAAAAAAGAAAGAGAACTTATAGCAATACATTATAGTCAATGATAGAGTTATGCTGAAATAGGTAAAATTATAGGTCTGCCACAAACAACCTGAAATAACAAAATAAAGCGTAAGTGAACTTATTCTCGATAAAAAGTATGCATTAATACTTAATGTTTCTTGGTT
>CAZBWI010000058.1:0-4996 GCA_964495825.1 uncultured Candidatus Peribacteria bacterium
AGAAAAAATTCAGTCTCCACCTAAAGGAATGTGAATTTAGATTTAATTGTTGAATAGAGTGAGAAAATATGTATACTAAGTTATTGAAACTTTTAAAAGAGTATGTGAAAATTTGTTGCTAAAGTACTCTAGACCCTTAAAAAAAGTTAAAATTTATTTGGCTCATTTGTGGCTTACATTCAGTTTATTATTTTTTTGTCTTCAATTGTTTGATAAATTCAAATATCTCTTTCAAATCAAATTCAAAATTCTTCTTCAGAACCGGTTTTAAATCTGTTTCAATCTGTTTTTCGAGAAGATCAAAGCTTTCATCTATAGTATATTCATGATTCGATTCTTCTAGTTTTGTCTCTATCAAATTCATAATTCTTTCAAAATCGAATTTTACGAAATTCTTGATATACCAGACATCAAAGAAGTCCCTAATTGCTGGCTGAGTTCTTGTAAGACTCGCTCTTGTCTTTTCTGCTACTATTTCATCGAACTCCATGCAGGTTATGGTATGTTCTACGAAAATACTTTCTTCCATGGTCTTACTGATGAACATTGATTTTATATATTTCCTTGTGGGCTCAATCTCTAATTTCTCTTTCATGGTGATATCTATCTGAATGTTCTGGGGTGAATTGTCTATGAGTGAAGTATAAGAAAAATTGAAAATTCATTGTCTATCTTCGTTGAATTTTGTTCTCTGATCTGTGATTTCTAATCAAAGTATAGCCAAATCTTTTGTTAATTTTTGTTTATATTCTTCTAATATCGCTTTTCTTTCTGTTCTCGTTCCATTATTAATCAAAACAAAATCTAAATCTTCGCTCAATCTAAAATAATCAAGATAAATTTTATTGAGGCAGGTTCATCCTTTAAAAACCAATTCTTTGTAATGTCTTCAGATGAAAATCAAGATAACTGTCAGAAGAAAGTCTTTTTCGAGCTTGTATGCATCAAATCCATAACTATTGGATGATTCCAATATCTCCAAAAAATCTTTCTTGGAATAATTAAAATCTATTCAAATGAACTTCTTGATGTTGTTTATATACATTTCTCTATGTTTTTTACTTTATCTAAAACGGATTTGATAGGATATTTTTTCATTATTTTAGTTAAAACCTCTTTATTTAATAGCTTATAGCTATCTATGAAAAACGTATCATCATATGAGTTATACGTTCTTACGAATTCAAGGAAACATCTTTCTTTGTTCATGAAATACAGATTGTGATAATTGATCATTTTTGTGTCTTTCCCATAGAGAAACTCTTTTTTTACTTTTTTGAAATCATATTTGATCCCGAGTATCTCTATTTCTTTGGAATAATGAAGATTATAAATTGTGAAAATGTTTGAAACTTGAGTCGTAAAGCCATATCTATTGAAGAAATTTGGTCATCAGAACATATAGTCCTTGAAATCCATATACGCAGCTCAGATGATATACGGATTTTTGATGGTTTTGATCTGATTATTATAATATCGTTTACCATTTTTTATCACAGAAATATACCCAAGATTGGATAAATCGTCCATTTTGTAGGTATATCAAAATCTCTTTACTAATTTTTCCAAAAAATCTTTTTTTAGTATTTCTTTGTTTGAACTACCTAACTTTTCTTTTAAATTAGCCATTTATTGATTGTTATCTATAAATATTTAGTTTGTCTTTTCCGATAAAAATATAAGAATTTGCAAAATAGAATCAAGTGTAAATTATTGAAAATCTTTAAAAAACTCAAGTGTTAAAATCTGACTAAAATTGATAGATTTTACCAGTAAAATTTTCTCCCTCAAAAATTTGCAAAATAAAAAATTCTGATTATAATTACTTCATTACCTTTACTTCATTACCTTTACACCCATGAACAAAACACCAAAAGCTTATAGAGATGACCTATCAAAAGACCTCTTAGCAAAGAGAAAAGATGCTAACGATAAGATCAAAAGGATACAGGATAATCCTGATTTTTTGGAGTCTCACAAAGCAGAAGCGATCAAAGTCGTAAAAGACACTCTTTATAAATCGCTTGATGATGCAAGAGCGACAGAAGAATATAAAGACGCTAAAAGTAAGAAACAAGCATTGAGAAGTAAAAAGGAAGGCGTGAAAAAACAGGAAGAAATAGTCGCAGAACAAAAGAAACTTCTTGAAGACAAAGAAGCGGAACTTGCTAAGATGAGCGAAGAATATGGAGAAAAATTTGAGAAGAAATCAGAAAAAAAAGAATCCAAAGAAACTTCAACTAATCTTCCTTCAGATGTAGCTAGCCAAGAGACTAAAGCTATCGCTTATTTTGAAAAAAACAATGAAATCAATCATCTCAAAGTAGTAGATTATGTAAAAAAACTGAGAGAAGATGGAAAAATCACCTATGAAGATCTAGGATGAGGAAAATATAACGTTATCATGTCATGCGGAAGTAAAAAGCTTAAGATGTATTTTCCAGCTGATACAAAATTATCAGATATTTCTTATGATTATACAAATTTTGATGGTGAAGTAATTACCAAAAAAGAAACTACAAGAAGAAAACTTTGGAGTAAGGAATGAAAAAAATATGTAGAGCAAAAAGAAAAGGAATGACAAAAACTCCTATCGGAATCAGAATTTAAAACATTAATCCAATCATTATATCCTGGATGAACTGAGCAAGAACAGATATTAGCATTTATGATGGCTACATGATTTTATGGACGAATGCGATTGTCAGATAAAACATGAGATTTTCAGCGTGCTGTCAGATGTTATCGTGAGTCAGATTTCCGTAACTTCTACAACATGGACAACGACGACAACAAATGCAGTCTTGTTCACAGCACTTTCATAGGATAATTGTGTCATAAATCTTTGACCCTTTGTCTCTTTGACTCTTTGCCCCTTTCAAAAATCCTCCTTTTTAGGAGGATTTTTGCCATCCTGTGAGTTGTTTAGAGATGTTTTCTATGAGTGGCTGGATGTTAACATATTCTACGAAAGGTATTCCTCCTAAGTCTTTGCAGAGTCTGATGAGAAGTTTCACAAGCTCGATTTGCTCTCTTGCATGAGAGAGGTGTGCTTTTCTTTGTTCACGAAAACTATTGGCTTTGAAGACTGTGATGACAAGTTCTACGAGCGAATTATGGAGATGCTGACCTACATTGTATCTGTAGGATTGGGGAAGTTTTTTGCTGAGACGGGTAGTAGTGATAAGAAGCTCGTAACAGCTTTTGTAGATAGGAAGATCGTTGTACATTACCATCAGAAGAGTTTATAAAAAATATAAAATGTTTTTTTGAATTTCTTTTTGACTTGTTTGAGTCTGAGTGAGATTTTTGTAAAAGGAGATTTTCGCAGAATATGATTTCATCGTGGAATCGGCAATAGTTCAAGCATGTATTTTCTCAGGCGGTAGGTCGATCGATGTTTCATCATGCCAAGATAGCTATTATAGGTGCTGCGAAAATTCACTCGTTCACTATAAGATTTTGGAGGATTTGTTTTTCGTTCATATAATCTTTTTTTTCGGCGACCGATAGTTCTGATGCGTGGAGTGATATAATAGGGATGAATACGAACTCCACAGAAGGTCAGTCCATGTTTGATTTCTTGAAAATATCTTTTGTGAGGATGGAGCTGAAGTTTTAGATGCTCTTTTAAGAATACTTCAATGTCTTTTATGTATTGTTGGAGATGTTTTTTGTTTGTATGAAAGAGAATAAAATCATCCATATATCTTCCATAATGTTTGATACCAAGAGTTTGTGTAACAAAAACATCCAATTCATGGAGGTAAATATTTGCAAAAATCTGACTGGTAAGATTTCATAAAGGGAGTCCTGTTCATGGTTTACTCGCAAATAGCGACTTATGTTGTGGAAATTTTTTTCGCTGATTAATATCTCCTATGCGATAATAATTTTTTGTCGGATCATGAAAGATAATGCTTTTTAGTATCTCTCCAAATCGTCTTATAGGATAAGAGATTCCCTGATGATGATCATCTAATATTTTTGTAACTAAGTTCCACAATATATGTTTATCTATCGACATAAAATAGCTTGAAATATCATTTTTACTGATTCGTGCTTCTTGAGTGTAATTATCGCTCACCGCTCTCATCATCTTTTTTATCTCACGTATTGCGTAATGAGTTCATTTATCTTTTCTACAAGCATAACTATTGTGTAAAAATATTTTTTCTGTGATAGGGCAGAGTTGTTTATATAAAAAATGATGCACGATACGGTCGCGGATATGAGGTGCAAATATTTCTCTTGGTACAGGATCATAAATCAGAAAACAGGTATACGGTGATATCTTGTATGTCCCGTCTATGAGTTCTTGATAGAGTTTTAATATTTCTGTTTCCAGATGTAACTCAAATGCTATGATACTTTTTTTGTTTGCTTTTCAGACTTTCATATGCTGATATGCTTCAAAAAGATCGTATAAGAGATTATTTTTCTCAAAATCAGACAGCATAGTGATATTCAATAAAATAAAAAAGAGTATTCATACGATAAAGAATACTCCTTCTAGATTTCTACGCAAAGTGTTGTGAACAAGACTGCATTTGTTGTTGTCGTTGTTCATGTTGTTGAAGTTACGGTTATCTGATTTACGATAACATTTGACAGCACGCTGTCTGATTTTTGTTGCTACTTGATTCGCCGATTTCTCGATACTTTATGCCATTGAAATTTTTTTCAATGAGAGCAACTGCACTTTCATAGAATAATCGTGTACTATTGCATGCTTTGACTTCTCTCATGAGATACGAACAAGAGTTCTTTCACTCAGCTTTGGCAGAGTTACAGTCAAATTCTAGCAAAGAGAAAATATTGATATGATTTTTATTTTCAAGATTTGTTTCTTCTAAATGTCACAGCAAGGTTAAAATGTCAGTACTAGGCAAAAATAGAAATGTCAGTAAAATTGTTAAGGATTTATCCTTAACAAAATAAAAGATGACATTTATCTATACTGACAAAGAAATGAAAAAAATTCGTATTATTCAAA
>CAZBWI010000059.1:0-4388 GCA_964495825.1 uncultured Candidatus Peribacteria bacterium
GCAATTCTTAATTGAATCATAGCGTTACATATATACATGGTAAATATTTAAAGATAAATACAGGTAGGGACTCACATCCCTATTGTTTTTATCTTATATATTATTTTCTAAAGTGTAACCATAATTGCTGCAATTATAACATTTTTTGACAATTTTAAAAAAACATTTATAATAATTATATAAAATCAGTTTATTTTTTCAATGAGGATTTATGATACATCTAAAAAATTCCTTCATTAACGAATGAGAAGAAAAACAAGAAAAACCAAAACAATGATTCAAAATCTACCTACAAAATACCTATATCGCTAGTGCGTTAGCTCTAGCTCTTTTGGCATGAGGATGATACCTTATCCATCAAACAACTAGAGATAAATCAGAAAACAATAATAAAGAACTTGTAGTCAAAAAAGATCCATATCCTTTCGAAAAACACACGCTAGAATATCGAGACAACAATACGACATTCTTCACCAAGAATCTGCAATTACAAAAAGAAACTCTCGCTCCTGGTGTTCATATTATTCGTGATGCAGGACTTGTTTTCTATATAGTCCAACCAGAAGATATCAAAACACAAACAGAAGCTACTTATACTTCCCAAAAGAAGGGTAAAAAGAATATCAAAGTGCCACATACTACCATCCATCAAGAAGCCGATTTTGATAAGATACGCAATAAACTAAGTGCTTTACCAGAATTCTCGTATCTAAAAGAACCTGAATATGATCGTACCAATCCAAACAATAAGACAAAATCATTTAATATACCTAAAGAATCGGTGACTGTAGGCATGTATATTCCTATCCCCTTAGATCATAAAATCAGGGAGATATCACCTATGGATTTTGCAAATTATTGTTATGAAGCTATCGAAGATATGAAAAACGACAGTACCAAATATGGTAAAGAAGTCCAAGAACTCCTTACATATACCACAGAAAAAGAATTGATTACCGCTATGCTCTCGTTTGCAAGGAGTGAGACTGCTGCAGAATATACAAACTTTGTACAACCATTGGGAGAAGTAGAGCTTCATCGTCGAGAGCCAAATTATAATTCATTTTCATTCACTTATTTCCATATACTCATGGAGAAAAATGCTGATGGAAAAACTCCAGGTCCTGGTTTAAAAGCAAGATTGAAATTATGATTGACTGAATGACAATGTTATCATCCCAAAAATGCTGCAAAACTGTTTCTTGCGTATCGAATAGAAAAAACTCATGGAAACTTAAAAAATATTTTCCCACTCACCAAAAACAATATCAAAAACGTAAGCACTAAATATAATTGATCTTCTACATATGCAGAAAAATTAGGACCAAATTTTGAATTTACAACTAAACTCATGAACGGTGAAATTATCTACTATGACGATACACAACTCAAAAAAGAAGGATTTATCTATACTGGACTCAACTCACAATATCAACATGTATATAAATTCAAAACACCAAAATGAATACATAGCAACGATAAGCTCAAAAAGATCGTTGTCGAAGAATTCAATAAAAATAAACCGGCAGACTGTCCTGAAATAAGCGAAGATGATCTTATCACTCAATCACATACAAAATTATCAGGTGATATTATCCCTGACACCATATTGATCAAAGTACCTAAAAAATAATAATATGATTTTTTATCATCAAAAAAAAGCCCCTGCTAGATTCAGCGGGAATTTTTTCATATACTAGCTACCAAACCCAAGGCGAATAGGAATGTAAACAAATAACGATTCTCATATATTTGCTATTTATTTAGTATTACATATTCCAACTACAAATTCTCATTTAACTGACATTTTTTTGGATTTGATCATCGATATTACTTCATCTACCGTTCCTGTAAAATATTGTTCGAACATCTTACTGAGCTCTCTTGCAATGGAAATCTGTCCCGTGAATCCAGCCTGAGAAAGTTCTTGCAAGAATTTTTCTATTCTATGGACGGATTCATAGACGAAGACAGGTATTTTTGATGCTAATATCTCTTTGATCTTGGTCTGTCTCCCCTTCTTGGTCGGAAGGAATCCTAAGTAGATAAATTCCGACGTATCGAAGCCAGCGCCCACGACTGCAGGAATAATCGCTGTTGCACCAGGAAGAATGGTATAAGGAATCTGATTTTCGTTGCAGAGTTGGATTAAAATTTTTCCTGGGTCAGATAATCACGGCGTCCCTGCTTCAGAAACTACGCCAACATCGTTGTCGCGAATAATGTTCATATAATGTACCAATTTTCCTCTATCAGTAAAGCTGGTCAGCGAAAGAAAATCTTTGTCTTTGTACTCGATATCATACATGCCAAGCAGTTTTTTTGTCGTTCTCGTATCTTCGCAGATCAGGTATTTCAGCTCTTTGAATAAGCGTAAAGCGCGAAGCGTGACATCTTCTTTGTTTCAGATCGGAGTCGGGATAAAGTAAAGCATTTTCCTATAATGGACTAAAAACATGTCACCCTAAATGTAATGAAGGGTATAATATTATAACCAATTTTCACTCAAATCATACATTTGCGGATTTATCTGTTTTATTAAATTTTCTTTTTTGCTCCTTATTCGTCATTTAAGCTGTTTTTCTCTTGCTATAGCATCTTTTATGTCTCCACATTCTTCATAATATACAAGTTTATGTATATTATATTTCTTTGTAAATCAATCAACTAATTTATTCTTATGTTCATATAATCTTCTTTACAGATTATTGGTGACTCAAATATAAAAAAGTTTATTGAACTTTGTACTAAGTATGTATACATAATACGTATTCATAGATAGGTTTAATTATAAATATCATATCCTTCGACTTCGCTCAGAATGACAGTTATTCTGCTATAGTGATTACTCATTTACTGACTTTTATCAATCACTCTTTCTGCATATCGACGAGAATTTTTTTAACATCCTTGTGAGGAAAATCTTCCTTCAAACTTGTAACCTGTAACCTTCAACTTACGACCAGCTGCTTTAGTAGCGATCAGCGAACTTGCCTGTCTGAACCTTCAAATTTCGATTGTTTGGAAAGTGGTTTTATCTTTGTTTTTCTTGCAGTAAGCAACAATGCTCATTGGTCCATGAGTGCGTTATGCCGGTCACGAGATTTTCATGGTGGAATTATTTTGGTAGCAAATTCTTCAAGCTCTTTGGCAGTAATGGTTTCAGGCAGTTTGAATAAAAAAATAAGTACTCTTCTGATATTGGTATCAATTACAGGAACGGGCAAATTCCATGCAAACGCCATGATAGCGGCTGATGTATACGGTCAGATTCATGGTAACTTTTGTAATTCAGCTCTTAATTCAGCTATTTTTTGTCAATCCTTGGTCAATTTTTCGTCTACCCTTAGTCAATTTTTAGTCAATTTTCCAGCCACCTTTGGTCAATTTTTTGCAATTATTTTTTTCGCACATTCCTGTAATCTTAATGCTCTAGAGTTAAATCAGAGTCCCGATCGATGATGAAGCAAATCTGTTTTCGAAGCCTTAGCTAATGTTTCGTAGTCAGGGAAATCTTTTATCCATTGCTGAAAATATGGGATCACCCTATCGACCTGTGTCTGCTGCAACATTACTTCAGAAACATGGATAGCATAGGGATCTCTAGTTTTCCTCCACGGCAAAATCCTGCCATGCTTGGCATACCGAGAAAGGATATTGTTTTGAATAGTTGTGATATTTGGGAACATAGATTGTAAATGTAAATTAAATCATCCTCTTTAGTAAAGAAGGAACGTTTACTATGAACCTCTTTTGCTAAAGAAGGGAAATTCTATAGAGAAAACAAAATAACGATAATGAGAATAATCCATGCAGTCGCAATCAATCGAAATCTTGCAAGGAATTTTCCTTTGATGGTCTTGTGACGGAAGAGCTCCATACCGATGATAGCACCAACTCGCCCACCGAGTCACGTAAACCGAAGCAATTTTTTTTCAGAAATCCTCCATTTTTTCGCTGATGCTTTCCATTTATCCACTCATCGTACGATGAACGTGAAAAGGTTGATGAGAAATACGTATCGAAGAATAATCGCACCTCAAGACATATATTGTAATACAAAATAAATATAATCAGAATGTATGATTCTGTATCGAAGTTTCAATCAAAAATACACCCTATCGAAACAGGGTGTATTGACTTGGAAGATTACTTATTCCTTATTGTTTATGGGTCTAGAGTAGTTGAAACTGTTTAAATTATCATTATAACCAGTTCATGACTACTAAAAACACCTATAGAAAAAATAGCCACTTGTGAGTGTGAAAAACTAGAGAAATTTTGAAGTATTTTGCTAAAGATTTAACAGCAACACAGACATCAAAATTATTAGAAATAGAAAGAAAAACGATCAATAATCGATATGACTACCTAAGGAAAGTTATTAC
>CAZBWI010000060.1:0-30665 GCA_964495825.1 uncultured Candidatus Peribacteria bacterium
CAATTCTTAATTGAATCATAGCGTTACATATATACATGGTAAATATTTAAAGATAAATACAGGTAGGGACTCACATCCCTATTGTTTTTATCTTATATATTATTTTCTAAAGTGTAACCATAATTGCTGCAATTATAACAAAATTTGCAAAAATTTGGAATCTGGATATAATATATACAAATCATATTTACTCATTAATCATGATGAATGACTGATCCAATCCAACAGACTAATCCGCAACAGCAAGGGCAACAACAGTATCATGATGATATTCTCAGAGGAGAGGATATTTTCGCAGATATTCCAGAAGCAACCATTGATGAAGAGGATTTACCATACGGAGATATGCTGGAAAAGAAATATCAATTTGAGCCCATACCAGAAATCGAAGAAGATATCAAACAACCAGTTTCTGTACCGCAGCCACAAAAGCAGGTAGCATCGCAAGTAGCGGAAGAAGAAGTTCAGGAAATAGAAGAACAAGCTTCATTGGAGCAGGGAAAGGTCGAAGGTCTTTTGGATACCAAACTACAGACTGATGTCCAGAAAAAATTCGGTGAATTATTCTTTACTGCAAAAAAGATCTATAAATTAAAAGCGAAACTAGGAATAGCTGAAGAAGAGACGTTCGATATTCTCGGAGCAGACAATGATAAAGTCTTTATTTCCTATAGATTCCTGTTGGACGAAACCAACGAACCGATGTTGTTTATCACCAAGATAGAACAGAACAAAGATACAGAAGAAGAGACAACCAATGAATTGAGATTTATATTCAACGAGGAGACATTATCTGTGGAGATTATGGTGAACGATACACTCATTTTCGATGAGATCAGAGATCTGACAGAGGATCCAAAAAAGAAGATGCAGGTAACAGAAAAACTAAATAAATTTATTTTCCTTGTCTCTGAGGAATCTAGAAAACTAGAAAAAGAAATTCAAGCAAGAGAAGAAGCAGAGAGAGAAAGAAGAAGATTACAAGATATTTTCAGAAACTTCTAAACGCAAAATATCGTTTTCTATCTCCCTTCTTTCTTTGCAACCGAAAGAAGTTCCTTGAGGGGTGAGGGGAGAAGTCTGAAGTACAGAAAAAATCGTCTCACTTGATAAGGGGAGAAGCTGAAGGCAGAGGCGTTTACGGACAAAAGTACAAGAGTCCATACATCCTCCACCCTATAAAGAGTACTCCTCCTTTTCAAAAAGAGGATAGTTTGTACATTTTCAAAAAAACCAAATTGATACTCACCCTTATATATTTTTGTCTATTAGGTATATTTAAATTCGTGTTTTCTTTTTGAAAATCCAGAGAAGGGTGATACAAACAACAAACATAATTCCCATGAGTATTACAAAGAAGTATGGATGTTCCTGTCCGGGTAAAGTTATATTCATTCCATAGATTCCGCTAATCAGTGTCAATACTCATGTGATTGCTGCGAAGATAGTCAAAACTCAGATCATGCTGTTTGTTTTGATAGTCATCAGTGAATTATATGTTTCAGCGAGCGATTCTATATTTTCAAAACTTATAGCGATGGTATTGATGATGGTATCAAATTTATATATTACATCCTCGAAATAGACATCGAGATCTTCTTTATAGAATTTTGGTAATGTATTCTGAAGTTCTTCTAATATCTCCTTATGTGGCATGAATATATGTTTGAGCGATACGATATTCCTTTTCTTGATAGTGAGATTTTCCAATAACTTCTTCTCCAATTTGTTCGACGCAAATAATTGTTCCTCCAGTACAACAACGTCTTTGGTTGATGTATTTAACATCTTGATACTCTTATCGTACATTGTATCAAGCACTTTATACAATATATAGTATGGAGAAATTTTGAATTCTTCATCAGATTCTCTAGTCTTCAATTCCTGTGAATATGCTTCGATGATGGATTTGATATGGTTAGTGTCATATTTTGTCATGGTCACGATGATATTTTTTCCAAGAATGATACTAAATTCGTTCATGAAATATTTCTTCAAATCTGGATTGTATTTCGGAAAATTTACCACGATGAACATATAATCTTCGTAGATATCTATCTTTTCTTGGTTAGTCATTTCGAAGAGATCTTCTTCAATCAATTCATGAAATTCGTAGATATTTACCAATTCTTTGATTTCTTCTTTTGTTGGTTCAAAAAGATGTATCCAATCAACATTACCAAAATGCAATACTGTCTTCATAACTCAATGATTAACGAATTAAAGTAGCGTGGATTGTATATTGCAAATGAGAAAAGTTGATTCAAACATTCGTAATGCAAAATTGAGTAATTACCAATCACATTATTGGAGCATTGAGATAAGTTCGTCGGATAATCCATACTTAGCTATATATGCATTTGTAGCCTCTCTCATCATAGTGAGATCTTCTCCGAATCGGTCAGGTATTCTAAATTTCTTCGCATCTCTTTTGGTTTTAAATTCGACTTCAGCTGTTTTCAATCCTTGAAGATTTTTGTAGATATCCAATTCTATAGTCACTCATTCGTATGGGATATAGTAGCGGGTCTTTTCGAGAAAATGGTTTTCTACCTGTCTTCGTAAATCGTTAAATTCTTGAGGAGTGATCTCTACTTCTATCTCATCCCTGATCATACCATGTCATTTTTTTTTGGTTAATTTACATACGCCATCTATCTTTCTGACTCTGATATTTTTGCCTGTGCTTGGATCATTAAAATATCCCTGGATGATCTCTTTGTGTGGGAATTGTTCATATCCAACAGGCGGATGTTTCACCAAAAATTTTCTTTCAATCTCTAATGCCATATTTTATACCTAAACTACTAAAAGTGGTAACTTGTAATGTTTACATAAAGAAATTATGTACAATAACCTAATCATATCTTACAATAGTTTATAGAGACAATTGTATATATTTAGCACGTAATATAAGTTGTATTAATTATTGCTTCTGGATTCGTTTTTCACTATTTATTTTTTTATGTTTTCTATATGAAGTCAGATAATGGAGTTTGAGTGTGAAGGTGATGAAGAAGAGTATCCATCCGATAGTCGCAAATACAGAGATATTTCTATATTGTGACTGTTGGGGAGTTGTGTCTTTTTCTATCACTTTTTCGTTAATAGTGGTAGTTAAGACTGAAATATCACATCCGACCTTTTGCATGATAGATCTGAGTTCTCACTGATAGGTGACATCAGATTTAATATACAGATCTGTCAGAAGATCACATTCGTCTACAGACGCTGATATTTTTTCTGCTTCTTGAGCAATTCTCCTAAAGATTATTGGAGTGATCTGCTTCGTCAGGAGCATTCATGTAGCAGATATGAAGGTATATTTGCTCTGTGTCTTATTTGCTCCTCCATAGGATTGCTGATCACTGATCATGATACTGAGATCGATATCTGTATCGATAGGAAGCCGTTTGTTTGGATAAAAAGTCAGATAATTTCCATTTCGTTTGATATTTTCAGATCCATAGAAATATTGGTCTCCTTGGAAATTTATCATGACGCTGGTTTTGTCTACACCCTTGCCAATATCTTTGATATCAAAGATAAAATATTGATCTAGAGGTATTCTTTGCTCGCTATCTTTGGGATAGATAAGGTTGATGCTAGGTGGAATGATATCCGGTTCACATTCAGGAACTTTGGCGAAATTGAGTTCAAATATTTCTTCGAGCGGATAGGTTTTCGTCGGTGTAACAACCTCAGATCACGTACCTAAGATAATAGTATCTTTGCCTGCAGTAGTGCTCTTGAAATATATCTGGAAAAAAGATTTATTCGCTGTCGAAGATTCGAATTTTGGATTGGTGACTTCAAGTAATATTTTATTGTATTCTATCTTGGAGGTAGCACTGCCATCATTGATGGTAGGCAAGATACGTAGTATTTCAAGATTCTCCGGATGGTAGTAGAGTACCAGCTTAAATTTCGTAATTTTCTGTCCTTGAGGAGAAAAAAGGATATCTGCAGAATTAGAACATCATGCATGCAGTTTGTCGGATGGTTGGAATCTAATATCAGAATATAGTGGTTGGAAAGTAACTTTTGCTCATCGTACACATCAGAGCAAAGCGATGGTGCTGAGAACACCTCGACTCAGTATTTTTTTTGTTTTTGCCATTATTTTGGCTAAGAAAATAAATATATCTACATTATACAAACCAGACCTAAAATATCAACTAAAAATATCATTGATTTTCTGACTATTTTTCATACCTTATGTGATGATATCATTGTTTTATCCTTGATTATCATGAATGACTACCGATCTCAAAAAATTCGAACAAGGACGCAAAATACATATTGCGAACACCATAGGGAATAGTCTGTGGATGGGGGTTGAAGAGCTCTGACGCACGGTAAGTGGAGCGAAAAAATCTTCCAGTACATCAAAAACTCTCGCAAAAAATCAGATTACTCCTGAACTCGATAAATATGAGACTGCTAGGATCGAGAAACACAAGAACAAATAAAAAGTAAGTCTTACATGATATTTACAAAAAATTCTTAGTTTGTAATGTAGTTTACATACAACAAATACTTACTACTGAGCATTTAGTACTTCATATATCATAGCCATGAATACTCAGCAGATTATAGATGCTATTTTACGCAACGAAGTTCACTTTCATTTCTCCAAAAGCGGTGGTCATGGTGGCCAAAACATAAACAAGAGAAATACCAAGGCAGAGCTTTTTTTTAACGTACACGATTCCCAATATCTCACGCCAGAACAAAAGCAGAGACTTATCGATATAGCAGGGCATCATATCCATCATCATGAGGGGATATTGATTATGACGTCTCAGGAAGAACGCTTGCAGATAGCTAACAAAGAAAAGGTTATCCATCATTTCAGACAACTTTTACTCGAAGCAATGAAGGAACCCAAACAAAGGATTCCTACGCAGATACCCCAAAAAGAGCGCGAAGCGCGTATTATGGACAAAAAGTTTCAGAGCAGGAAAAAACAGGAGAGACAGAAACCATTTTTAGCAGATAATATTTTAGCAGATAATATTTAGTCAATAGTCAACAACAATATTAGTAGGGTAATACTATTCATTTTTTCAAAAAAAACCGCTAAGAAAGACAAAGCGGATTTTTTAAAAATAGTTTTGATAGTGATTGGGCGAATAACATACCAAAACACCGATGACATGATATTTCCTTTTGGCCATAGGTACTTTGGAATATTCCGCATCAAATTCTATGGGAGAAATGATAAGACGTGATGTTTTCCCTATACGTATTCCATAGGACCCAACATATCGTGCACGTAAAATATGTACTCGACCATATCGCATCTCTCCTAGATTTTTGCAAGAGCTAAGCTCTGTAATTCGCTTTTGTACGAGTTTTCTTTCTACTCGGGAAAGCTTGTTAATGTGAAAGTTTTTTGATAATATGACTTTCATTATATATATTTTTAACTATTATATTTATTAAAAATCAAAAGTCAATCTATCTTAGCTTGATAAAAATCACCAAGTTACTACTATGAAAAACTAATAGTAAATAAAAAAAATAAGAGAAGTATTGATATATGAACTATTATGTTTTTTTTGTATATTACAATAGTACAGATAAAATCTATCACCATCTATTATTAACTATTAATTAAAATCATGATGTGAATATATAAACAATATTTTGCACAAGCATTAGCCAAACATATCGATCTGCCTTTGGCAGAACTTTTGGCGATGATTGAAATTCCACCGGAAAATATTCCTGGAGATTTTGCATTCCCCTGTTTCAAGCTTTCCAAACTCTTCAAAAAATCTCCTCAACAGATAGCTGAAATATTAGAAAAGAAACTTCAATCTGACTATTTTTCTTCGTTTCAAAATATTTCCGGATACCTCAATGCACATATCAATAAGAGCAAATTTATTGCCGATATATTTATCACAACCAAAAAGAAAGATACCAAGAAACTCAAAGAGAAGGTTATCATCGAATATATGAATGCAAATCCCAATAAGCCACTTCATATCGGTCAGGCAAGGAATGTTTGTATCGGCGATAGTATGAGAAGAATCTATGAATCATTATGATACACTGTCCATGCATTCAATTATGGTGATGATAGTGGCGTCAATGTCGGCTACAATATAGTAGGACATCTTTTTTATGATTATCCCTTGGAGAGTGATAAAAAATATGATCATTATTGTGGAAAGATTTATGAAGAGATGAGGAAAAAAGATGAAGATCCAACATTCAAAAAACTCCTTTCTGAGACTCTACTCAAGATTGAAGAAGACACTGATGAACAACTCAAACAACTTCATTTCAACTATACTAGAAGATGTGCGTTGGATCAGATGAGGACCTGTCGGAGGATGAATGCATATTTTGATGCTATTGCTTGGGAAACAGATATCCTGCATCTCAAATTTTTCGCTGAAGCGATGGAACTCTTGAAACAAAAATGAGTGATGAAATTTGCTGACGACGGCGAAGCAAAATGATGTCGGATATTGGACTTATCATCACTTCCTGACTATCAAAAAGAAGACAAGCAATACCAGATACTCATTAAATCCGATGGTGTAGCTACATATATCGCCAAGGATATTGCTTTCGCATTGCGAAAATTATGATACCTTTCTAAAGATTTTGGTTATGATATTTTCGAACAAGATCCGAGAGGCGAGACTATCTATACCACAAATGCTACATCTTCTGCCAAAAAGACCAAACATCATTTCTGAAACTACGATACGGCCATCACGGTGATCGACAATAGGCAGCTCCCTGCACAGGCAATTGTCAGTTCTGCTTTCAAACTCCTAAACTTAGACAAAGATCATAAACATTATATACCACTTGGCTACGGCGTAGTGTATTTGACTCCGACGACATTGATCAAACTTGGATATACACTCACTGCAGAAGAACGTGCAGAAAAACGTCTTCCGTTCTCTAGTAGAAAAGGACGAACTGTTACGTTGGACGAGATGTTGGAAATGCTTCATGAAAAGGCGTATTATGAATCCAAAGAAAGGAATCCAGAAAAAAATGATATATGGTTAGATGCTGTTGCAGAAGCAATCGCTATCTCCTCCTTGAGGTTCTTCCTGATGAGGTCTGATATCGAGAAGGATTTGGTGTTTGATGTTGATGAAGCATTAGATATGCAGGGCGAAACATGAGCTTATATCCTGTACGCATGAGCAAGGATCCAGAGTATTATCGATGCTGCATGACCTATGAAGATGTTAGATGCAAAAACTGCAGCAACATTACTTACCGCACCAGAAGAATTCGCGCTGATCAAAAAAATCGCAGCATTTGATACAATGGTTCTCGAAGCAAAAGAGCAATTAGCTCCTTATCTTATCTGTAGGTATTTGTTGGATATGGCAAAACTTTTGAATAGTTATTATGCAGCAGTGCATATCATGAAATCCGAGGAAGAAACAAAAAAAGCGAGAATTATGCTCTTGCAATTCGTTCGTGATGTTATGCAGAAAGGTATGTTGCTTATCTGAATGAAATTCCTCGACCGTATGTAATGAAAAAACTTTATCATTCTAAGTAAAATTAAAGAATATAAATAAGGCTTCATTACATTCATAATAATATGTACATAGTATTTACCCTTTAATCACAATAAAATGACACTTCGTGAAGAACGGGAACAACGTGGAATTATCAATCAATTCTCAGATGAAACTGTTTTTGATCTCCTAAACAAATGATGACAAAAATTCTATATCTGATTTGATCCTTCTGCGGATTCACTCCAAATTGGGAATATGTTTTCCGTCATGGCTGCTATCCATCTCATGAAATATGGAAATAAATGCTATTTTTTGGTTGGTGGGGCAACTGGAATGATTGGTGATCCGAGTTTGAAAAACACAGAGAGAGCATTTCTTTCCGAAGAACAATTACGCCACAATGAGCAATGTATCTACAACCAACTCAAGCATTTTCTCGAAAATATCAAAAAGAATTATGATATCACATTCGACTATGAGATGGTTGACAACTATGATTTTTACAAGGATATGAATTACCTAACCTTCCTTCGTGATGTAGGGAAATATATGACAGTAAATACGATGATTGCCAAGGAATCCGTGAAAAAGAGGATTGAAGATCCTGACAAAAGCATCACCTATGCAGAATTTAGCTATATGCTCATCCAAGGATATGACTTCTTGCATTTATTCCAACATCATGGAGTCAATATACAATTAGGATGATCCGACCAGCGATGAAATGTGACGACTGGTATGGAGCTTATTAGAAAAAAATTAGACAAAGAAGCATATTGTCTGACTATACCGTTAATTACCGATGCGTCCGGAGCTAAATACGGAAAGTCAGAAGGAAATGCGGTCCGGGTGGATAGGAACAAAAATAGTCCGTATTTTGTCTACCAATTTTTTATGAATTCCGATGATGCATTAGTTGAGAAATTACTCAAGGTATTTTCTTTGAAATCATTGGAAGAAATTGCTTCCATAGTTAAAAAACATATGGAAAAACCAGAACTTCGTTATGGGCAAAAAGAATTAGCAAGACGGGTTGTTGAAGTACTCTTTGGTAAAGATGCGGTTGTTCAGGCGGAAAAAATTTCTCAAGTCTTATTCGGAGGAGCTGATATTATGCAGACTATTGCTTCATTCACTGCAGAAGATATCGATGCATTAGCTTCAGAGACGTGAAGTATTATCATCAAGGGAAAGGAGATAAAGGTGTTGGATGCATTCACTCAGTCATGATTGACAAGTTCAAACGGTGATGCTAAGAAGATGCTCCAAGCCGGCGCATTGTTTGTCAATGAGCAGAAAGTCGAAGATCCACAGATGACGCTTTCACAGGAAGATTTCGTCAATGGAGTGATTTTGCTGAGAAAGTGAAAGAAACAATTTAAACTCATAAAGACGTCATAAAAATACTTACATATTGACTGCTAAATAGTGTATTGATATAATATAAAGTATTGATCCTATAATAGTTCACAAAACCATTATTAAAAACATTATATAAGTAACACTTTCAATACAAAATGTAGTATGTACCCATCTCTATGGAGATGGGTTTTGTCTATATTGTCTACTTATTTGTCCAGGTATTAAGCGGAAAATTGATATTTTTTTTCTCTTGCAATGCCTGCCCAAAAAGCTACAAAATAGCGGCTAAATATTTTTTGTTATTTGTAAATTTTACTTATCTTAATAGCAGCAGATGAAACTCAGTAAGAAAACGATTTTTGCCGCAATTTTTATCGTATCTTTGATAGTTGTATTTTTTGTAGGAAGAAAATTTGATCCAGCGACCGGCACTAGAAGTTTTATATTTACATCAAATGGAGTATCACACTTCAGAAAAGGACTCGATGTCTCATGAGGGACGAGATTAGTCTACAAGATTTCATATGATAAGTATGAAGAAATCTATAAGGATCCTATAGAGTTTAATACACTCAAGACGATGATAGAGAATATCATTATGAAGAATATCGACAATAGGATCTCAAAACTTTGAGTGAGTGATTACAAAGCATATGTGCAGAATCTCGACAATCAGCATTATATTGTAGTCGAAATCTGATGAATCGCTGATTTGGATCAGGCAAAAGAACTCATAGGAAAGACACTTGAACTCGAATTTAAACTTGAGAATCCGGTCAAACCTACTGCCAAGACATTTGCTGCTAGAAAAGCATTAGCAGAACAAATTCTCAAAGAAGTAAAAACTAATCCTGAAAATATCGCAAAGCAATTGGAAGGAAGAATGTCAGAGAATATGTATCACAATATATTCAATGAAGCGACGTTGGATCAGTTACCAGATATCTACAAAAAAAATCCAAAATTACTCGATACTGCTGAGACTGGTAAAGTGTATGGATTGATAGAAGGGACTTATATGACAGTGTATCAACAGAGTGATAGTGTAGTAAATCAAGGTACTGGAACAGATCTCAACTGATATACTATCTATCGTGTCTTAGACAAAAAAGAAGGAAAAGATGCTTCAGGCAACAAAGCTACCTTATATACGTTTGAGGATGTTTTTGTTCAAGACAGAGAAAGTCGGATACCTGCTACTGATAAACAGAACAATATCCTTAATGGTGCCTACTTCAAATTTGCAAATACTTCCACTTCAGAAGTCGGAGAACCTGTTGTTGTCATCAATCTAGATGAAAAAGGGAAAGAAATTTTCTGTAACATAACTCAAGATAATATCGGCAAGTCTATGGCTATTTTTGTCGGAGGTAATTTGCTGACAGCACCAACCATCCAAAGTAAAATTTGCTGATGAACAGCAGAAATCAATGGATCATTTACTACGGAATCTGCTAAAGCGCTTTCCAATGCATTGAATGAAGGAACATTACCAGCACCATTGATTCTTATGCAAGAAGAAAAAATTAGTCCTTCACTTGGAGAAAATGCTTTGAATGGAGCATTACGAGCGTGATTGATAGGATTTATCGCAATTATGATACTTATCTATCTCATGTATGGTGTAAAAAATATGATGGTGACCGGTATGGTATTGATTACCTTCTTAGTTGTACTTGCTGCATTTATGAAGATTACTGATTACGCATTATCGCTCAGTGGTATTGCTGTGATCATCTTGTCTATTGGAATGGGTGTCGACGCCAATGTCCTGATATTTGAAAGGATGCGCGAAGAGCTCAAAGCAGGTAAAAGCATCTGAGGTTCCATAGACAATGCAAAAGAGAGGAGCCGGCCTGCGATAAGAGATGGAAATATTAGTACAGGATTGATCGCATTTGTTCTCTTCTCCATGGGAACCAATGTCTTCAAAGGATTCGGATCTATGTTGATTGTCACCATGCTACTTACCTTATTACTCAATGTGCCATTGACGAAAATACTTCTCCATGTCTTCTACAATACTAAAAAAACCAATTAATATATCACGCAAACCAAGATATTCCTTATATAATTGTTTATCTATACTAGCTTACTATCTTTTAATCTTTTAATTTTCTAATCTTTAGTTTCATGAAGCAAAAAATCTTCTTGATCATCGGTATCCTGTTGCTCAGTTTTTTTGGTGTATCGATCTACAACGAATTTATGGCGAATCACACCTATTATCAAGGCATGCTGGCAAGCTGGGCCAATCGGAAACTCTTCCTTCTGGCGATAGTCGCGGTCTGTATCCCTCTCTGGTATATTATAAAAACCAAAACATTTTCTGTTAAAAAATTCTTCGTCTATATTTTACCGATAACTATCGCATTTTATACCACCGTTTTTATATCTATCAAGGACACTATCATATGATGATCTGCAGGATGGATAATTCTCATGATAAATACCTTACTGATATATTTTCTGGGTTTGTATATACTTCTTGGATTGACTGCACTAGGGACACGAATTTCACAGAAACGGATAAAATTTAAAGAAATCAGACGACAGGAGATGTTCATCAATTTTTGAATAGGACTTTGAAGTATGTTATTACTCCTTTATCTTTTTTCTATGATACACCTGATTTGGGGTGTTGTGATATGGATAATGTTTTTCGGACTAGGATACATGATATGGTATATGAAAAAAGAGTTGCTTTCGTACAAGACTATCATCTCTGATATAGCAGATGGATTTAAACAAGAAAAACTCAAAGAAAATCGACGAAAACGATTGGGTGTTATCTTGCTTGCGATTTCTCTCATTTATTATATGTACGGATTTCAGCTTTCTATCATCCCATATTCTACAGCTCGGGATGCTAATCATGCATATATGTATATCCCTAAGGTGCTCGCTGAAAATCATGGCGTACTTCGATGAAATGTAGGTATTGGTGATATGGTTCCAGGAATATGGCATATGTTTATCATGTTCTTTTTTGCACTTATTCAACCTATCAAAAGTCGATTTTGGATGGCACCGGATACTATTGCGGTAGCGATGAATTTCCTTAGCGGTGTCTTGGTATTGGTATTTGGTACTGGATTGATCAAAGAAGTGATCGGATACTTTGCTCCAAAACAAGAAGAAGAAATGATCACATCAGTTGGTATGTATAGTGGATGGATGATGTTGCTATTTTGGCTTACAAGTGGAATGGGAGCATTCCTTGTTTTTGTAGATAATAAAACAGATCTGGGTGTAATGGCACTTACCATACTTGCTATGCTTTCAGGATTTATTTTCCTTAAATATGTTCTAGACAATCGTGAACATGGACTCAGATTACATTGGGATTCTCTCAAATATATCATTATCTCCTGAGCTATGTTCGCTCGGGCATTGATGGCCAAACAGACGGCATTTATTGATGTCGCATTATTCTGACTTTTGCTTATCGGACTTTGGATCAACAATATTATCGCAATCGGTGCTGGTATGATGACGTTAGGAATGACCGGTATACTCAAGATCGCTAACGCACCTGATATGATGAATCCAGTCGCAGGGAAATACCTGTTTATCATCTGACTGATAATCGTTATCATCGGAATCATCCAGATGTTCACAAAAAAACAATGGACAACAGATACCAAGAGATTACTCAAATATATTGGTATATGGGCATTAAGTATTGTTAGCGTTGTACTAGTATTCAAAGGTCCAAATATTCTTGTATATCAGATTATGCAAGGAACGTTCTCGCCAGGAAATTTCATCAAGACTACATTATTGGTACAAACAAAACAGCCACGCTTATTAGCAGCTACAAATACAGAAGCATTAGCTGCACAGACTACAGTAGATGCATCAATAGTCAATACTACTCATCTTACACCTGAACAATGCCAGCAGATTACTTTCACCAAGGCAGAACTTGAAGAGAATATAAAAAAAGCTGTGGTCACCAATGAAGATGTTGGAAGATATGTAGGATACGGACGAAAAGAAATCACTAAGTGAGGATGACTCAATCTCGGATATGGATTACTTAGGATCTTGTATCCGCACAACAATACCTGCTACGGGGTAAATAGCCAGGCAAAATTACTCTGTAAGAATGCACAAGCAATACAAAATTTCAATGTGCCTGTATTACAAACATTATTTGCTCAATTGAAACCATGAACTGAAGCATACAATCTCATAAGTGGTGCTTTAGTTGCCTACCAAGAAAAAGGTAGTGGTACAGTGATCAATCCAGCAGAATTCAGAGACCAGATCATTGCGATCAGAGGGTATTATCAGGATCATGCCATTTTCACCCAGCCAGGCAAGATAGATATACCATATAGATATCTGACACCATTCAATATCGTGTTCAATCGGTCATTGCAGAATCTCAGTAGTTACTATACTGATATCGGATATATACGATTATTGATTATGATCTTATTGGTTGTAGGATTTGTCTATGGACTTTTTCATGCACAACGCTTCAAACAAGATGTTAATCTAGTAATCCTCTCATCAATCACTATCATCGGTCGGGCGATCCGGTGGATTATCGGAGGAGGTATCTTGTGGTATGGAATGGGACTTGTAGTTTGGACAATTATTTCTGTAGCGCTTATCCTCAAGGAGATGTTCATACATTCCAAAGAGGAAAAAGAGAAAACATTGATCTATATTCTTCTATTTCTTTTCGTTATCCGAGGATTGATACAATTTATACTCAATTTCATCAGGATTTCGTCTCAAGGTGGTGGATGACCATTTTTACGATACAGAATGAATAATGGAAAAACTATAGAAATTACGAATTCACTTCAGCAGAAGGAAGTTATCAAATCAAAATATGGACGAAAAGATGTCTTCGATCTCCAATTCCCTCATTACAATAAATTTATTGAATATGTAAAAGATAGACCAAATGCAGATGGTATACTTATCGCAGGAACCTACATGCAATATTTTCTTCACAATCAACATAATATCAAGATAGATGGTATGCTTGATTGGTTCTGGGAACAAAACAGTGATGGAAATCTGTGTAAATCCTATCAAAGGTTAAAAGCAAATAATCTTAAATATCTTGTCATTGATCCGAATATAGGAACCGTTGTCATGGGAGAAGGAAATGAATCACTCTTCAATAGGTTTTTTGCAAAGAGAGATCCGGTCACTGGAAAGATTCAGGAAGATGGAGCAATCAGTAATCTCGTAAAGCTTCGGAAAGCATGATATATCTCATTGTTTTCTACCAACAATCTCTGAGCCAAATATGCATTCACACTCGATGATGCAGCATTGACTGCAAAATTCGGAAACCTTTCTTCAGATGAATTGATATTGTTGAGAGCAAAACTCGCTATTGCAAGATTCTTCCCTGATGCTCAGGATCTTGTCAACTTCATTGCAGAGACTTTCACTAATAGGATAAATGACGGACAAGTTATCGGAGATATCGCTGATGTGTATGGGAAGATTATCGACGAAAACAAAGTGCTTACGACAGCACAGACTATTCTTGCTCAACAGCAAGATACAGAAAAACTCAAGACTATGGTAGAGACGTTGACTCAGGATGAGAGATTGATCATGATGCAATATCTTGGGCTCCTTAATCTTGTCAAATCAAATAGTCCTCAATACCAGGATTTCCTCAATAATATTATTGGGCAGAGTCTTGGTGGAGGAAGTCAGCTTATGGTATTCGAACTAAATTAAGGATTAAAAAATATTCATATATTCTTAATAGGCGAATCCCTTAATTCTTAGTATAATATTTTTAGTCATTAAGTTATATGGTCATGAAGTTAGATGTATCAGAAATCAAAAAAAACACCATCCTCGAAATCGATGGTCAGTTGTACAAAGTGTTGGATTTTTCGTTTATCCAAATGCAACAGAGGCAAGGAAGCTACACATTTAAACTCAAAAACTTGGTCACTGGATGAGTTCAGAATATGACATATAAATCAGGTTCAGTGATAGAGAAAGGTGATGTGATTACCAAAAATGCAGTATATCTCTACAATGCCGGAAATACATATACCTTTATGGAAAATGATACGGGTGAAATGTATGATCTTGATATATCAATGGTCGATGATATTACTGGATACCTCAAAGAAAACATGGATTGCTATCTAATGATTCACAAAGGTAATGTTATCAGTGTCATCCTTCCCACAACCGTTACATATAAGATTGTTTCCACAGTTCCTGGTGTCAAGGGTGATAGAGCTCAAGCTGGCAAGAAACCTGCTACTATTGAGACGGGATTGGAAATTATGGTTCCTTTGTATAAGAATGAAGGTGATACAGTGACATATAATTCACTCACAGGAGAAGTAAGTTAAAAGAAGCAAAAATAGCGTTTACGTGAGGGCACTTTGTGCCCTTTTTTTCTTATGAAAAAACTTTCAATTCATACCGGAAAGACTATACTTGATATACTTGCTAAAATTATCTACTAACCAATCGTATTCATGATGATTGTTTGAATCACCTGAACTCTCGGTGCTGGCAAAGGCACTATTGTAGACTATCTCGTCCAGAAGAAAGGATTTCAACATTATTCTGTTCGTGCATTTCTCATTCAGGAGATAGAGAAAAGAGGCATGCCCGTCAATAGGGATAGTATGGTTATTGTGGCCAATGATTTGCGTGCCAAATTCTGACCATCTTATATTGTAGAGCAACTCTATGAACAGGCAAAAGCCAATGGTAAGAACACTATCATAGAAAGCCTAAGGGCAGTAGGTGAAGTCGAAGCATTGAAACATAAGGAGCATTTTGTGTTCTTTGCCATCGATGCAGATCCTAAGATTAGATATGAAAGAGTAGTTTTGAGAGGAAGTGAAACCGATAAAATCTCGTATGAAGAATTCCTTGCTAACGAACAAAGGGAAATGGTAAATGAGGATTCTACGAAGCAAAATATTCGCAAATGCATGGAAATGGCTGATTGTATATTCACAAACAATTGAAGCTTAGAAGAACTTTACAAACAGATAGAGACCGTAATTGCTAAGTTCAATATCTAAGATAAGAATGTACTTCGTTTGTGTCAAATAATCGACGAACAATAGACGAAAGATTGTTGTTAGAGATTTGCTTTTAGTCATCAGCTATAGCGTATATTTGTCAATTATTAGTCTTTATATATTTAGTCATACAATATGAGAATTCCTATATGAATCTCCAATAGACATGTTCATCTTTCACAAAGCGACTGTGAGAAGCTTTTTGGTAAGTGATATGCGTTGAAAGTTTTTAGACCAATCACTCAACCATGACAATATGCAGCAGAAGAATATGTTACTTTGGTTGGAGAAAAAAATAAGATAGAGAGAGTGAGAGTAGTAGGACCAAATAGAAAAACTACACAAGTTGAATTGAGTATCTGAGATACCTATATATTATGAATTACTGCGCCGATAAAAGTATCATGAGATACCAAAGATTTGTGATATATCAAGATTGTTTGACCTGTAGGTGAAATATATGGACCATATGCTATGGTCGCACAAAGACATCTTCACTGTACAGTCAAAGAAGCAGAAGAGTTGTGAATAAAAAATGGGGATCTTATCAAGATGTATGTCTGAGGGGTCAGAAGTGTTATTTTTGAAAATGTTGTCGTCAGAGCGAGAGATGATTATGCATTAGATTTCCATATCGATATCGAAGAAGCAAATGCCGCTTGAGTGAAACCAGGAGATCGGGCAGAACTTATAAAATAACGAACAGTGAACAACTAACAGTGAACAGTGAATGTATTTGTCTATTTTATCGACTGTTGTAATTCACCATAGTTTATATTATAGTTCATTCGTTGTTAGTTATTAGTTTTTAGTTGCTAGTTGGTTTTATATGAAACTCTTTTGATTCCTTCATCCGAAAAAGAAATATGTACTGGTAATCTCATGATGAGGGACCAGATGATTTTATGCGTTATGAATCTTGAAGTGACTAGAGGAATTTGGATATAAGGAAAAAATACAGGCGATCTATGGTGTAAGTGCAGGAGCTATCGTAGGAAGCTATCGAGCAGCAGGATATACTGCCCAACAAATTTATGATATGTATTTCAATGTTCGTCCATTCTGATTGTTGTCATTGAATCTCCTTTCTATGAAAAGTATACTCAAAGTTGATTATTTCAAGAAACAGTTTACTAAAGATTTACCCAAAGATATTTCACAATTAAAAATAAAGACGTATATCTGAACCACTGATGCAAAGACTGGGAAATACATTCTATTCGACAAAGGAGAACTGACTCCTATTCTTCTCTGAAGTATGTCGATACCTGGGGTATTCCCTATAGTCAATTATAAGATGCATTCACTTATAGACGGCGGGACAGCTAATAATTTCCCTGTAAATCTAGCGAAAAAGAAATATCCAAAATCTAAGATTATCGGTATTGCACTCAATAAATTTAGGGAGAAGCAGAATATGAATACACTCATCGATGCATTATCTGTTTCATTCGAAATTTTACTCAGACATAATACCATAGAACACATGCATCTCGTAGATCATCTCTTCTACAAAGATCTTCCGATCAAAGTATTGGATACATCAAAAAAACGTATGCATGAAGCATATGTCCAAGGATATAAAGACTGTATACAACATTTTAAATAATGCTAAGTGGTAAGTTTTAAATGCTAAATGAAACACTTACCATTATTATGGACTATAATAAAGTACGATAGTCTATAAGGTAACAAAATCATTCATGTAATATTGAGCATTAAATTTGGTTTATTTTCTTATCTCGCAATACTGGACATAACGTTCTGCTATTTTTTTGAATTCCTCCAATTCTTCGTCGCTAAATGGCGTTCATCAAAAATTTGGGTCGAGCGTATTCCCGCCAATATAATTTTGAAGATAATAACGTTTAGCTCATCTGATATAAAAAGCCATATTTTCTATATCATCAGTAGTGTGTAGTCCTTTGGCTACCGTTGTCCTGTATTCGTAATCGATTTTGCTTTCCAATAATATCTCCAATAACTTCTGATAGCTGAGATAAAATTCCGGTGGCTGCTCGAGTCCGACCGCATCGCTGTAGCAGTGTAAGGAATGTTTCAAATCTACAGCAACATAATCCAATATCTTATCCTGGATCATCCTTTCAACTATTTTATAATCCCTGCCATTGGTATCCAATTTGACAAGATATCCCATATCTTTTATTTTTTTAGCAAAATCGTAGAGATCAGGTTGTAAGGTCGGTTCGCCACCACAAATACTGACACCATCAAGCAATCCTTTTCTAGCTTTTAGGAAGTTGAAGAATGCTTCTTCAGGAATCAGATCATTTTGAAACAACTGCATCTTTTCTGGCAATACACATTCCGGATTGTGACAAAAATTACAGCGAAAATTACATCCCATAGTGAAAACCACGCAGGCGATCTTGCCTGGATAATCCACCATAGTTGACTGCTGTACTCCTGCGATTTTCACGGGTATTGGTAGAATAAGCTAATAAAACGTTCGAGATATGTATATTTTTTTTATAGTATTAAGATACTTTTTGCTATAATTTCCTTTGGGGCTTTTCGTATTCCAAACCCCACGACCAATATGCTTACCTTGATGCAAAAATATTGGATAAGAAGATCAAGCCGGATATTATACTTTGTGTAGATACTTCATACATGCATACCCTACGCCTCACCTCCAACCCTGCAGCAGAATTGTGGGGCCCTTTCCGGAATCATCCATGTATACCGCCTCATTTTTGAGTAGATTCGTATTTCGTGGCGAACATTCGGCATTGTAGTATAGTCGGTGGAGTAATAGCTCGAAAATAACTTTTCCTATTTTTCTGCTATCTACGCAACTGTTGTATCTAATAATCGTTTATCATTTTCTCAGTAAATAAAAAGTAAAGTTCTTGAAAAGCAATAGTATGCTTTATCTCACTTTACTTTGTTATTTATTAGTAAACGAGTCATTAGTTAGTATGGCATCCACAAGCAACAAATTCTGATCAAAAATGTCTGACAAATGCTGAATTTGCCGTCTTTTGTTCGTCGAAATACTTCCTGCTATAGAACTCTGATTTTTTTCCGATGTTGTAGTGAGAAACAGGTCTGAGATACCCCATAACGCGGGTATAGACTTGGCATGGAGTTCTCTTGATTTCCTTTCATTCTTTGTTGTAGAAGGTTTGCATGGCGAGTATACGTAAGAGAAATAAAAAGGGAGATATATCAGAGATTTAACTGTTAATTTTACGTTCTTCGATGATTCTGAGTTTTTCAGGATCTGCCGTATGTTTTTTTCTGATCTCGATATTAAATTCATCGCCTACATAGCCAAGTTCTTTATCACATTTTGGACAGAAATCATGCTCTCCGACTATATATCAATGTTTAGGACAAATAGAGAAGACGGGAGATATAGTAATATATGGAAGTTGATAATTTTCGATAACTTTTTTGACTAATTGTTTGCAGGCTTGAGCACTAGAAATTCTTTCGCCCATATAGAGATGAAGTACTGTTCCTCATGTATATTTACATTGCAATTCATTTTGCTGTTCCAGTGCTTCAAACGGATCGTCAGTATATCCTACAGGCAATTGTGTAGAATTAGTGTAATATGGAGCTTCATTGGTTCCAGCCTGAATAATTCCTGGTATTTGTTTCTTATCTTCTTTTGCGAATCTGTAGGTTGTTCCTTCTGCTGGGGTAGCCTCCAAATTATAGAGGTTTCAAGTTTCTTCTTGGTATTCTTTGAGAATGTCTCTCATAAAATCAAGGATCTCGATAGCGAATTTTTTGCCTTCATCACTAGTGATATCAAATTTACCATTAGTGAAATTAAGGATTGCTTCGTTCATGCCATTTAGACCTATCGTAGAGAAGTGGTTCCTGAAGGAATGAAGGTATCTCTTGGTGTACGGATACAATCCTAAATCCAATCGTTTTGTAATCTCTTTTCTCTTAAGTTCAAGAGAAGTTTTGGCTAAATTCATGAGATGACGTACCTGTCTTTTAAATCCTTCTTTATCTCATTTGAAATTATATCCTATTCTGGCCATATTGATGGTAACAACACCGATAGATCATGTCATCTCTGCTGATCCAAATAATCCTCCTCATCTTTTTTCTAATTGTGTGAGATCAAGCTGGAGTCTACAGCACATGGATCTGACTGCTCCTGGTTTATACGCATCAGGATTTTCCACTTTTTTAATAGTTCCATCTTTGTCTTTGATGACTTTGAACTGAGATCCTACAAAATTCTGGAAGTATGGAATACCATATTTTGCTGTCATTTCAAAGAGAAGATCGACATCTGGATCGTCCCATGGGAAATCCTCTGTGATATTGTAGGTCGGTATAGGGAATGTAAATACTGATCATGTCCAATCTCCTGCAGTATATACTTCAATAAGGACTCTATTGATAAGTTTCATTTCCTCTTCAAGTTCTCCAAATTTTTTTGGATAATATCCTTGTTCTATTCCTCAGAGCATTAATGATTTTTCTTTGAGGTCTTCAGGACATTTTCGATCCAAGGTGATATTGGTAAATGGAGTTTGTGTTCATCGGCGTGATGGGACATTGAGGCCGAAGATAAAATTTTGCATTTGTTGGGTGACATATTTATGAGCTTTTTCATAGATATATTCTTGTTTTGCTGTTTCAGTAGCAAAGGTAACTCATAATTCATCGAGTTCTTGGGCAAGTTCTACTTTGTATTTATGAACAAATGGTGCTAAATATGTATCAAATGATGAAAATGCTTGTGCTCATGCTCGTTCATTTTGCAGTGTTCCTAAGAAGTTGATCATTTGGTTGACTGCAGATTGGAGATTTTTTGGTGGGGCTGATTGAACCCTATTACTCAGGCCATTGAATCCTTCTTCAAGGAGTTGTCTCAGACTTCGTCCTGCACAGTATCCAGAAAACATATCTAAATCATGAATATGAAAATCACCATTTCTATGTGCTGCTCCAATTTCTGAAGGATAAACGTGACTTAGCCAATAATTTGCAACAACTTTTCATGAAACATTCAAAATTAATCCTCATAAGGAATATCATTGGTTACTATTTGCATTAACTCTTCGATCGCTTTGATCGAGGTATTCGTCCATAGTTTTCCCAACTTCGACGACAACTTCTCTTTCTGCCCTAGATTGTTCTCTTTGTTTACGATAGAGAATATATGCCTTAGCAACTTTGTCATGTCCTTCTTTGATCAATACTTGTTCGACAATATCCTGGATAATTTCTACATCAGGAATTTCCTTACCAACCTTTTTCTCGATTTCTTTGACAACTTTCTTGGCAAGGGAGCTTACATTGCTGAAATCAGTACCACCGACAGCTTCAATTGCTTTTTTGATAGCTGATTCTATCTTGGTGATATCAAAATCGATAATTGCTCCATTTCTTTTCCTGACTTTGTAGATAGCCATATGTTCTTCGAAAATTAATTAAAAGACGGTAAGATTGTAGAGTAAAAGAGTTTGTATTGTAGGTACTAAGTGATGAATTGTTTAATATGTAAGATATTTTAATTTTTTAATTGTGTTTAAAAGTATTTACAGTTTTTTGAAAGATGGTATAATATACAACATATAGTGGTATAAATTAGAAACTGACCACTATATATAGTATCCTTATCATATTGCAAAGGAAAATTCGTTATAAAAAATTTTTTCGGAAATTGGTAGTTTAAGCGAATATTTTGACCAGTCGTTTGAGAAAATATATCTCCCTTCATTTTCTTCTTTTTTAAATCAACTTGGAATCAAAAGAAAAAACCGCCTAAAGAAGCGGAGTTTCCTTGATAGAGAAAAGGGCATGATGGTGCCTGGATTAGATATTTTTGAATTTATATAGCTCCAAACCATTGATCATACCTGTCTTTTCATCTGTTATCGATTCATTCGCCTGTACGATGATGATTTTGTCATCGAGTGAGATGTTGCCCTTGAAGATAATCCTGATCATCTCTTTTCCTATCCTTTTGAGATTCTCATAATTAAATGATTGAGAAATCTTGTACCCTCTTACGCCTCGCAAAATATTTAGATATCTGTAGTTTTCATCATTCTTCGTAAATGCAATAATCGGAACTTTAGGTTTCAGACTTGATAATCTTGCTGCAGAATAGCCATTTTCCGTATACAATACCATTGCTCTGACATCAACTTCTTGTGTTGTCCTATGTGCATTGTAGATGATATAATCTCTCACCATAAATTCATTATTTACATAGAATTTTATAGGATCTTCTTTTGTGATTTTAAGTTCCAATTTGTCTAATTCATCAGAAAGTTCTGTGATAACTTTGAGCGGATCATCCTCTTGGAGCAAAGTATCGAGCATATAGGCATCAGCCGCAAGTGTACTGAATTTTTTCAATTGGTTCTCGTTGATGAGCTGATATTTTTTTTCGAATTTTCCAGTGAAGGTGACGATAGCGGGCTTACCCATCGTCTTGCATTTTTTGATAAGTATCTCTTCATTGAGCTTCATCGCTTTCATAAACTTCTCTATCTTATCGAAGACGAAGATCAATCCATCTGAGATCTCTAAGATATCGTCGATATTTTTCAATGCCTCTTCTGTCTCTATTTTTGCCAGGATTTTCATATTGCCGGCATTTTTGGATTTTAAGAATTCTTTGAGCTCTACGATATTGTCTCTCGTAGTGACCATAGAAGCTGCGATGATATGGGTACCATATTCCAATCCCCGGAGAATGTCATGCTTATCTCTTTCACCAAGGAAAGGAAAATTTAATTCATACTTATGAAAAATAACTTTATCAAACTGGATGATACGACCTCATTCGATCACCTCACAGAGGATAATATTGTCTTTGTTTGATTTGATCTTGATCACGACGCCACTTTGTTGGAAGCTAATCTGCTGACCAACTTTCAGTTCTTTCAAGAACGGCGCATCGACAAAAATTTTTTTATCATGCTCTTGTGCATATTCGCTGTAGTCGATTTCAATAGTAGATCTTGCTTTGACTTTGATATCGAGAATGTTCTTGACTCTGATATCATTACCTCTCATCTCGAGTAGGATAGTCTTGCTGTTGTCGAGTTTCATGATGGTATCGATGTATTTTTTATTGTTGTCGTCGAATCATCCGGAAAGAGAAATTCTGAAACAATCGACCATATTGATAACTTTTGAAAGTACGGTCTCTTTTGCTAATGTTGGTCCTACGCCCGCGATAATTTTTGCGAAATGGAAATTGCTCATACTATACATCTAAATATATAAAGACTAATATCCCGACATATCGGGATGCTAAATGATTGCCAATATCCGCTATAGCGGATGATCAAAGATAACTGTCTTACAGCAACTTTTCATCTATTTTTTGTCGTCCGCATAGGCGGACATTTGTCTATTTATTTTTTTATAGTTTGTTGGTATCTACAATGACAAAACCTTTTTTGCCTATAGCTTTGACGAGCTCCTTGTTCTTGATGGTGACGACTCATCTCTCATCGGCTGTGAAGTATGCGATCTCGTCACCGATAAGGAAACAGATATTCTGCCCTGCATATTCTCTTGGGAATTCAATATCTGTCCTTGCATTTTTCTTTGGAATACTGACACGGGTTTTTACATCAAGTAAGGGCAGTTCATCAAATCATTTGATATCTATCTTGAGTCACAAATTCTTTTCCAGATCTATGATGTTCGCTCCGGATTTTCCGATGATGCGACCTTTGTATATCTCCGGGATATAGAGTGCTAATCAGGAACTTCCCTTGATTTTCACCAGGAAGTCACATGGTAATAATTGTTGCAATTTCTGCGTGATGGTATGTTTCGCATAATCTGATATCTTCGTCTTGGATTTGCTGGTAATCTTCGTTCATTCTTCTTCGGTGCTGGTTAATGGCATTACTACAATCTGTTCTCCGAAGGTGTAGATTTCATACTCAACTTGTTTAGTCAGGAAACTTGTTACGACGATTACTGGTCTTGCGAGATCTTCGGACTCCATACCTTCCGGAATCTTAACCGTCAATTGAAGATTGTAGATTTCAGCGATAGTTCATTTGTCTATATAGATCACAGTATCGATGACTTGCGGGATGATTCCCATCTCGATAGTTCAAAGAAATCTTTGGATGCTATCTACCGCTCTTGTTGCATGGATCACACCTACTAATCCAATTCCTGTCAATCTTAGATCCTTGTACAATTCGAAATCAGATTTGTTTCTCACTTCATCATATACCGTATAATCTGGTCTCGACAATAATAAGATATCTCTCACTTCATCATGGCTTCCATAGGTGAAGCTATATTGTACGATATCTTCGCTGACGAGAAGATCACGCGGAGATTCTATCGTTTTGATGATGTTGTTATCCTTGTGATAGAGGTCGATCAATGCTTGTGCAAAAGTAGTTTTTCCACTTCCTGGTGATCATGATACCAAGATACCTTTGGCTTTGTTCCTTAATAATTCAAAAACGTCTTTTTCCAGATGATAGTCTTCGATACTCAATTTTTTGATCGGTTTGACGATAGTCATCTCCAATCCATCAGATAATGGAGGATAGACGATCACTATTCTATAGGGTCCGAGTTGAAGGACTTTCGACATCTTCCTGTCGATTTCCACAAATCCGTCTGTTCTATTATCTATCTCTTTGTAGAGAGTATCAATGAGCTGTTCCATCTCTTTTTTGTTCATAGATGCTTCATCGACAATTGGTTTCCGATTTCCTGGTGTACCTTTTTTTCTCAGAATCGGACGGCCTTCTTTGATATGAAGAGACATCGTATGCTCGTCGAAGTATTGGTCGAGGAAAGAATTTCAGATGATTTGTTCCATAAATAAATTTAAAAATTAAAATTTAGAGTGTAGGGTGAAGAGTGAGAATTTTTCCTATCGTCATTGCGAGCGTTTCAGGGAAGCAATTTTACTATTAAGATCACCACGTCATTTCATTCTCGCAATGACTGTTACTCGAAGTAGGCACAGGTGAGTGTTCATGACGGGATCATGGTTTGTGTTTTGAGATTATAAGATCTGACTTCCACATAGCCATTGTAAAGCTCGGAGCATGCAGGTGCATTCATCGGCTTCGTTTCTAGCCCATCCATCTCGTTCCATACTTTATAATAGTAAGTGACAATATTTCCATCGATAGAGATAGCATTACTCATGCCTCCATAATAATTCGTCGTGAATATTTTGGTTGTGGTCGCTAGGTCGTAGATATCCATCGTTCTGGAGCCTGCGCTCGTACCGATATCGACAATGAGTTTGTCTCAGACAAGCTTCTTTACATATTGCGGATCTTCGTTGATCAGCGAGAGGACTTTGTTCCCTTTGTTATCGTAGACGGTGATGTCTTCGCCAGGAGTATCCACCCTCATACCGGTCTCTACCCTGTAATCGCTGATGCCGAGTGTGGAAGTGACGGTCTGCATGAGGTTGACATGCACATGGGTGCGGAGGTAGCTGTAGCTAAACCAGACGATTCCTATGATAATAAGGAAGATGATGAGTTTCTTCATATATATAGAGTTGTTTGGTAATAAAATTGTTTAGCCGTGGTATACAATAGATCTTTATTTATGATTTTTGCATTGGAGTTTTTCCTATTATTTAGTTGTGCATTCGCCATCGTGAAGGTAGGTCGCGAGTTTGTTTGCGTTCATCATGCATCTATTTGAAAATGTTTGTTGTACTGGAGGACATGGTGCTTTGATACATTGTACAGCGACGCTGGCACAGACAGGTGCATATTCCATGGTACAAGCTGTTGGTGTTTCACCTGAATTACCTGGAATTACTCATGCACTTCCTGTACTTGTTGTTCAGCATTCGCCTCTCATGTATGCTCGTTCTTCACAGACGGTTCAGTCTTTCAAAGTACACATTCACACTTGTCCGCCATCTGCTTGCGTTACTATACTAAGTGTTCCTCCATTGTTTTCACAGTTGACTGAAGCGGGATTCGCTATTCCAACGGTTCCTGTAGTTTCTGTTCCGGTTGCATATTCCAGACATTGCGGTTCGCTCGGTGTCTCGCAGTACATTTCTGTGCATACATCCGGTCTACCATTTTTTACAGTACAAGTATTACATCCGTCGAAGTAGCTGATGCAGTTTGTTAGGTCCATTCCGGTCCATATATATTCTAAGCATTGTGGTTCAGCGGGAGTTTCACAAAACATTTTCGTACATCATTCGATGATTCCACCTGACACCATGCAGGTGTTGCATCCGTCGAAGTAGCTGATGCAATTCGGATCGATAGCGGCTTGTTTACCATCTGTTGTTATATTGATACCGATCGTATTAAATATTTTTTGTGAGATCGGAAGTTCCGGATTCTTGATGACATAGAGGAATCCTACACCGACAAGGAGGATAATGATGAAGATAGTCCGGAGAAGTTTTTTCATAGGAAAAAGAAAGACAACTAAAAAATTATTGTATAGCGAATCGATTGAGTGCATTAGTGATTGTCTGATTCATGAGTGTAGTATATTCTGTATTAGTAGTGACAATAGTAGTGTATGCCTCGATGAGTTGTTCAGGTTTAAGTTCATGGTTTGAATCTTTGTTGACTAATGTCATTTCTATATCATAAAAATCTTTCATAATTTTGATGAGTGTAGGTGATAATCTATTTTCAGGATTGCCAAACGGGTATGCTCGATTCATATTTGTTATCCTTACCAAATAATTTCATTTTTTGAATATGATATGAATGATTGGAAACATTCCATCTTGTCCTTCGAAGCTGATAAATGTTTTCGTGATGTCAGCGTTGGGAACTTGCCGCTCTGGCATATCAACGACACCAGAAGAAAATCCTCGGTTCATCCATATAGTATTCGTTAAGATATTTTTGACGAGATTTATAGGATATGTTCCTGTCTGGGTAAGCTCTAACATTCCGCTGGTCATCATCTGTTCATGTCATGATACTGCGCTCGTATCCAAGACATAGACGTAGAATCCTGAATATTCGAACGAGTAGTCAGCCAATATGTACGCATCCAATCTTGCTTGGATCTCATCGCATTTTTCGATTCATCATCCAAAGCTCGCAGGATCGAGTTTACATTTTTCAAGCTCTGCTAATCCACCCGGTTCTTCTCTCAAGCCTTCAAGACCCCCGACAGGTTTTTTGTTGAATCGAGCGTCGTTGACGAAAACAAGTCCAGTATTTGTTGTTGTGATTGCTCAAGTGGTTTTGTTTTGGGAAGAAAATATCCCTAGAGAGTTCAAGAGAGAAGGTACTTTTATCATAGTGAAAATGGCTCATGCAATGATGATGATAAGAAGTACTCATAATGATTTTTTCATGTATGTTGTTTAATGGTAAAGTGGTTTATCTGAGAGACAAACCCTCCGCGTACCTTTTGTGTCAATATCATTCCCGCAAAAGCGGGGATCTATACTAAGTAACATGGATTTTCAATTAGGTCGGAAATAACGTATGCAGAGGTGTGTTGTTAACTCAGTAGAAGAAAAAAGGACTTGGATATTTCCGTCCCTGAATGTTGTGTCTATCTATTTACATATTATATCTAGAAATCGTTGGTATCATATCGAATAAATTGGTGGTCATAACGAGGTTCTTATATTGATTTTTTTTGAAATTTCAATATAAAAGCAAATAATAAGCCATAATATTGGCTTTTAACCTCATTTTTTTGTGATGACATTCAGCGTAAATGGTATAAAACAAGAAAACGAACAAAAACATCCGGTAGAACTTTTGATCGATGTAGAGGCATCATTGCGTGCCAGAAAACTTCTGGAACAGGTAGGTATTCTTATTCTTTCCATAAAAGAATTTACTCAGGATAAAAAAACATTTGGCGATATCTATTTCACGATCCAAGACCATTTTCAAATTATAGAATGCGTCACCAAATACCAAGATCTGCAGGAGGCGGCTAATTTTTTCATATTTTGTGGATTTGAACTCAAGACAATAAACCGTTTCCGTACTCCGATCACTGAAAACGAGAGTACTATGATCATCGCAAACGCCAAAGCATATACAGAGAAGAGGAAAGAAGAATTGATGATGAAGATCGAAGAAGAAGAAAAAAAAGCGAAGAAAGTGTATGAGGACCAAAAATTAGAAGTAGCGAAACAATTGATCGATAAAGTATTTGAAAAAACAGAACTTACACTCAAAAGATCTGAGGGAATATTATCTATATCCGACACCAAAAAGATCAAAACACTCGTTGAAGAGCTTAAGAAACTTCGTATGGGTACCAACTTCGAGAAAATCAGAGATACGATACAAGAATTATTTACGCTCCTTGAGAGGATCGATAACGACTATTTCGCGTCCATCAATGATCAGACATCGACTATCGCGCCGGATTCATTGGTTACTATGACAGATGTAGCCAAAGAGCTGGAACGTATGGAGAAAGTGAAGATTCTTACATCATTGGGTGCTAAGGTATCTCTCAAAAACCAAGATTACGCGATATTTGGTTCGTGAGCTATCTTTCGGAAATTTCTCCAAAAAGACCTGATACTCAAATTTGCTGATCTGCCGGGATTACTAAGATCGTTGTACGATATCGTTGAACTTATTTTACTTATTACACTCTCCTTGCTGGGTGTATATACGCTTGCCAATGAAATCTACCTCTTCTCTGTCAATCAATTTGGACTTGCATACATGCTGATGTCTGTTGGTTTATGGGGGATGGTCATCTTCGCAGCGAGATATTTTAGAAATAGAAATATAGGAAGATTATTGTTGATCATTGCGGTGGCGATATTGTTGCATTATTTATTGATGCGGGCAGTAACGACCAATTTCGCCTTATAGGCGAAATAATTAATAATTAATAATTAATAATTAATAATTAATAATTAATAATGAAAGAATTGCTTAAATGGACTATTGTATTTCATAATAGTAGATGATAAGATAAATACCAAAATCATTCATCTTTCATCATCCTTTAATTACTCAATTATCTTGTATGGCATTGTTACTATTATCAGTCGTCATCATCGGGTTCGTGCTATTCTTTCATGGCATAGGACTTCGATATCTGGGATTGATTCCTTTGATGTTCATCGGGATGTTTTTCTGATACTATGGGGCGACAGAGACCATCAAAGTCCATGGCTCTGAATTACTCAAAAGATACGCCCTCTATGTGGCGCGGATTATCATACTTGCGGGGCTTACCGGCGTTTTCAACTTCTTCGGACTCGATCTGACCGTGAGCGCCCTCGGACTCGTTTCCGTGAATTTATTTCTTCGAATTATCTCAACCCTCGTCGACTACAAAGACGGTAAAGCGGTCTTCCAAGTCGGGTTCTATTTATCTATAGCATTCCTGCTGATTATAGCACTAGCGCTCGGAGGACGAGCAGTCTTTTTCAATGTCTTCGCGATGGTGCGGGTAGCACATTTGGGAATTGTAGCATTTATGATTTTTTTGGTCGGTTTGCATCAGCCCGTGGAGAAGTATATGTGGTATAAATTAGGAGTCTTGTCCTTGGGAACCGTGTTTCTCGTTGTTTTTGATCAGATAAAAAATATATATTTGGCATTAACCATAAATGGAGTGATCTTGACCGGGCTCTATTATCTCATCTTCAAGGTCTTTCAGTTTAGGCCGGAATCACCAGAAAAGAAAAAAGAAATTTCCGTGAGACGTATCCTCGCCGGCGAGAGAATCACTACGCCCAAGAAGTACTTTACCAGCAAGACCGCAGAAATGCTGTACGGATTTATGACGGTGATGCCGGGGCGGACGAAGTCGGTGCTCGAGCTCTTCAATGTCATCTTGATAGCGATCCTTATCATCCGATATATTACACATATTTGAGATTTTGCAGCCGTCAATCATCTGCTCTACCGGGCGGTGATAGCGACCTTCGTCGTCAATGTGTATCTGCTCAAGAAAGTCTGATACAACAGCATCGTGCAGAACCTCGTCGTCTTCCTCGTGATCAATTTCGCGATCTACGTGAGCTTATTCTCGTATTTCAATGGCGACGTCGGCGCGGTAGTGAGCCGAGGTATCTTCCGAAATATCTTCAGCGCTGCGATGATTTTTTACGCGCATAAGGTGCCGATGCTGGCCAAGATTTTTAGCAAGACGGATTATATGTACCGGATACTGGCGAGTGTCGGAGCGATGATCGTCAACGTGATATTGCTTACCAACACCGAGCTTCCCGGGGAATTGATCTTCTTCCTGGTGTTGGTGTATGTAGGATTACAATCGATGATAATTTACTATGCAGCGAAGTATTTGGACAAGATACCTACTATTTAATTGATTTTTATTTTTCAATAATATAACCCATGGCAACAAAAGATCAAGAAAGGGCTGAACTTCACAAATCTATTTGGCAAATTGCCAATCAACTTAGAGGGAGTGTAGATGGTTGGGACTTCAAACAATATGTTTTGGGAACATTGTTTTATCGTTTTATCAGCGAAAATCTTACCAAATACATAAATGATAATGAACAAAAAATTAATAAGGATTTTGACTATGCAAAATTATCTGATGAGGAAGCAGAATTTGGAAGACATGATACGGTAAAAGAAAAATGATTTTTTATTCTTCCAAGTGAGCTTTTTGTAAATGTCGTCAAAAATGCCAAAAACGATCCAAACCTCAATGAAACATTATCAAGGATTTTCAAAAACATAGAAAACTCTGCCAATGGAACAGAAAGTGAAGATGATATCAAATGACTATTTGATGATTTTAATGTAGGGTCTAGAGTACTTTAGCAACAAAT
>CAZBWI010000061.1:0-7538 GCA_964495825.1 uncultured Candidatus Peribacteria bacterium
TAATCAGACAAATCCTCAATTGTTCACTGTTAGTTGTTAACTGTTCACTGATTTTAATCATTTAGTCATTCATTTTGTCTTATACTCAGAAACATATCCTGATTTACGATCCCAAGATAGGATACAACACAATAGCTAAGGAATACGGGAATTACCACAAACACCTTGATAGTTTCGACAAAGGTGTTTTTGTTAAATATCTGCCAAGACAAGAGTGAATTTCACTTATCGACTTGGGAGCCGGCGATGGAAGATTGTATAAATATCTTGTGCCATTAAAACCAGCTACATATGTCGCTTGCGATATCGCGGAGAAACTCTTGAACAGACACCCAGGCAAAAATATAGAAAAGGTAGTCTGTGATCTAGAAGAGCCACTCCCCTTCGATGACGAATCATTTGATCTTGCAACCAGTTTTTTTGTGCTTGAGCATATCGAAGACATACATCTCCTCTTCAGCGAAGTCTATAGAATACTAAAGACGTGATGAGTATGGATCATCGGACATTTCATTCAAAGGCGCGAATTTATCCGAAAAAAGGAAAAAAATCAGTTCAAAATTCAATTTTTCAATCATAGGATCCAGGATTTGGAAAAAATTGCCCAAAAGAATTTTTTCACAACCCATCTCGTACCTATTTACGAAGAAGGGAATAGCATAGGATATATCTTAATTTGTAAGAAATAATTATTTTGTATTGACTTTTATTATATTATACATATAAAATATATGTATTTATTTTTTACTCTAGCATTATGAACCAAAAACATCTCGATTATCATGATCATGAACATGCTTCAGTAAAAAGACGTGGATATACTTTTCTTTCTCCGATCATATTTTCTTTAGGTATTATACTCAATGCTCATGGACAGAATACCTATCTTTCAGATACTGCACTACTCAAACCACAACTAGAAGATGTCGTAAGCACCCCTGAAATTACTGCTGGATTCGAACATTCTCTCAACGAAATAACAAAATATTGAATCCCCCAAACAAAAAGAGAGAAACTTATCCAAGAATTTTTGACGAAATTACAGTTTATATTTGAGATCCCTCAAGACAATATCTATTTTAAAAAAAACACCGTTATCACCAAAGCTAATATATTTCTCAATTCTTTCTATAAGGAATCATATCGAGAATCAAATAAGTTAAAAGTTGTCATCAAATCTATCTATCAGCAAAACAATAAGCTATATATAGATATCGAATATCTGTATACTGCTGATCGGAAGAATGATTAGAAAATCGATAACTCAATCTTGAAAATACACTCACTTTTGTATAAGGTAATAGGGAACTATTACTTTTTTATTTATACTATACCATAATGAAAAAATTTCTCATCACTACTCCCATCTACTATCCCAATGGATATCCGCACATCGGACACGCATATAGTTCTTTTATCGCTGATTTCTATGCAAGATACAAAAGATTACTTGGATATGAAGTAAAATTTTCGACTGGTAACGATGAAAATAGTCAAAAAATCATCCAACAAGCAGAAGCTGAAGGCAGGGAAGTTATGGAATATCTCGATGCTATGGGGAAAAAATGGGAAGAGGTTCGAAAACACCTTCAAATTTCTTATACTGACTTTATTAGAACCACTCAAGAAAACCATAAAAAGCTCGTTCAAGAGATGCTTCAAAAGTCTTATGACAAATGAGATATTTACGAAGGAGAATACAAAGGATATTATTGCGTCGGGTGTGAATGATTTAAAACTGAAAAAGATCTTATTGAAAAAGATGGTGAGATGGTCTGTCCTGATCATTTAAAAAAACCGGATCTTATCACAGAAAAAAACCGATTCTTCAGACTCAAAAATTATGAAGACAACATAAAAAAATTTTATCTAGCCAATCCAGAATTCCTTATCCCTGAATATAGATTCAATGAAATGAAATCATTTGTAAATAATGGTCTAGAGGATTTTTCTGTTTCCAGAGAGACCAATAAATTTGGTATTCCGTTACCGTTTGATCCTAGCCAAGTTACCTATGTACGATATGATGCATTGTTTAATTATGTTACCGTAAGCAAAGATGCTTGATTTTGGAATGATGAAACAGAAGTCGTACATATCCTCGGAAAAGATATCGCAAGATTCCATTCTATCTTCCGACCTGCAATGCTGATGAGCGTCGAAGAAAAACTACCTAACAAAGAATTTATCACCGGATTCTTCACTGTAGATGGTCAGAAAATGAGCAAATCATTGGGAAATGTTATTGATCCCGTGAAAGTAGTAGATGATTATGATAGAGATGCAGTAATTTTCAATCTCTTGTATGATGTACCTATCGGTGCAGATGGAGATTTTTCTATTGAAAGATTGGCGAATCTGTATGATAGTATGCTTATCGGATGACGAGGTAATCTGGTAAACAGAGTAACAAGTCTATGTAAAAAATATTGAATCACTAGCGGAAAATTTAATAAACAGAAACGACAAATCTTCAAAGAGAACAATGAAAGTAAATTACTCTATTATTTCGAAGAATGACGAGATGGAAATAAAATCGAAGAACAATATCTCAGAAGAGCTGAAATCAAATGATATCTCGATGATCGATATCAATTAATCCAAAGAGCAAATGAATATATTACTGCTACAGAACCACGAGCAAAATACAAACATGAAGAAACAAAAGCTGAGGCGATTGCTGACTTACAATTCTTACTGTATATCGTAAAAAACATTGCACTTTTCTCAGCACCAGTATTAATCAACGGATTTAAAAAAATCCAAGCAATATTTGGTAACGAAGCATTGAACACTATTGATTCTACAGTAAATACTGAGCACAGCACATTCAAAGAAGTCTTTGATCTGGAAGATTTTCCAGTAAATCTCAACCCTCAGATTATTTATCAGAAAAAAGAAATATAATACACCTTCATATATAATAAAAAAACTGAGAATATTGGCCCTTTTATAAAGAAATAATATTATCCTTTTATTAGATATACCTTAACAAAACTTGCTTTAAGATCAGCTCATTGTTTTGCTAATACATCTAATTGTTTGTTTTTTGCCATATCAAAGATAGTATCAAGATTTTTTCTTATTGCTTGTATTCATTCATCATTTAGTTCCGCTTCTATTGCTTTAAGCTTTTCATTAGCTAGTGGATAGGTATCTATAATCTTTTGTATGTCCTTAGTGTCAGCTCAAGCTATTATCTCTTCCATAATATCATGAAAATCCACCAAAGCAACAGCCAACATAGAGAATCCATTTCTCTTAAACATTTCTTGTTCTATCGTTCTAATTTCTTCAAGTCTTTTATGTGTAGCAGGAAGATCACCATTATAAATTCCGTCTTTTATATCTTTCAATAAATCTGCTATTTTTTTAAGATCAGCATTTAGTTGAGTATCCCCCTTTAATGCATAAGGTTTATACTTAGTATATTTTTCCTGGAATTCAGTATAGGCAGGTATAAGTTTTTCGTAATATAAAATAGATTCTGATCTCTTTTCTTTTCCGGAATTAAAAAGAAGTTGTTTATAGCTGTTATTCATTTTTGAATAATCTTCCAAGAAAATTTTTCTACTAAAAAAATTGCTCAAAAAGGCAAATATTCATCCTACGATAATAACAATACCTACTCATAGAATAATCTTCCAATTTTTAACCTGTTTACCTCTATAGGTACTAATTTTGAATAAAGCATACAAAGCACAAACACCTGTAATGCTCGTAAACAAAGCAATAACACCAATCATATATACTACAATTTGTAGTATGCCATACAATCGCATATATCATCCTACTATTGCTAAAAGTGCGATTAATAATCTTATTAAACGATCTAAAATTCATTCATTTTTTTTCATAAGGAAACATTAAAAAATAAAATTATAGAGTTTCTGTATTTTTAGTATTTACAAAAATAAATAATAACATAATAATCAGTCCGACAGCAAATGCAAACAAGAATGTAGCTTGCGGAGAAATTTTATCTCGCAACATTCAGAGAAGATATCATCCAGGGAGAGAAACAATTCCAATAGCTGTATGAAAAAGTCCCAATGCTGTCCCTTTTTGTTCTTTACCTGCTAAATCGACAACAAGTGCTCTTTCGGTTCCATCGATGATAGCAAATACTAATCCGAATACCACGAAGAAAAATATCACCCAGCTAATTTGCGTAACCAATGCTAATCACAAAGTCACCACCAAAAATAAACTATAAGCAATCCAAAGTATTTTTTTTCTTCCTATACGATCGGATAATATTCCTAATGGTGTAGATGCAATAGTATATACTCAATAAAACAAAACGTAAAATAAAATAGACCTTTCATCACTTGCACCAACACTTTTGGCTTTCAACAACATGAATGCGTACCCGAAATTTACTAATCCAAACAATGCAGCGACCAAGATAAAACGTTTAAGATTATTCGGAAGTGTTTTGAGTGCTACCCCTAATGATGGGATTTCTATATTTGGCTTCACATCTACGTAGTCCCAATTCTTTTCGTGTTTCAATTTCTTCGCTTCTTTGACAAACAATATCGCAAGTACAGCGATCAATCCTGGAATAAATGCAAAAATAAATAGTTTCTGATAACCTAACAGAGGAAATAATACTAATGCCAATACCGCACCCAACACTGAACCCGTCCCATCCATCGCTCTCTGGATACCATATGCTTTCCCCATAAATTCTGGCGGAGTTGAATCTGCGACTAACGCATCCCTTGGCGCATCTCTGAGTCCTTTCCCTATTCTCTCGATAACTCTAAAAATCAATATTACAGGCCATGTTTTGGCCAATGCAAATAATGGTTTAGTAATAGTTAAAAAACTATAGCCGATCAAGACAAATATTGTTCTCTTATGAAATTTATCTGACAAATATCATGAAAATACTTTCAATAATGCAGCCGTCGTATCCGCCGCTCATTCTACAATTCCTATGACCGTTGCTCATGAACCCAGACTCACTAGAAACAATGGAATCAACGGGAATACCATCTGAGAACTCAGATCGGTAAACAAGGAAACGAATCAAAGCAGAAGAACATTTCTGGAGATTCATTTGAGAAAGTATTTGAGATTTTTCATATACACTATTCATAACTATTAAAAAAGTTTTATATATTTCTTCTCTATAAGCTTCAACACAAAATATACTACAAAGATAATATACTGTGCAATATATTCTCAGAAATTGAGAAATGCAAGATGAAGTAATGCAAATATCAAAGCAAAATATGCAGTATATTGAATTGTTTTTTGATGACGTTTAAAAAGTCTGATAGAATAATTATTTGACGTAACATAACCGATAAAGAGCATAAATAATCCTAGGTATCCAGCGAGTAATCGGAACTTTTGTAATTGTGCCTGTAATGAAAAATCTATTTGTATCCATTGAGCGATCCATATACCTGCGTGAGTGAATATTGTGAGAAATGTAGTAATTCCCAACAATCTTCTCAGTTTCATTCCCCATCAAGCGACAACGTACACTATACTTATCACGATAAATAACAATCATTTGAATGATCTTCATTTTATAGTTTTGAGGTAGTTTCGTAGTCATGGGAAAGTTAAATCCTTCACTTCTGTATAAGGCATCAATATCACAAATATTGGTTTCACCAATAAGGTCACCCAAAGTAAATTCATTCAAAAATTTGCGAACCATTGGGGAATTTCATTCCCAAAAAATGAAAGCGATTCAGGAGAAAAATACGTCAACAGCACTATAGCAACACTTATGAGTGTAACAATAAAATAATAGAGCATACAATCATTTTATGTGTATAAAACCTTTTCTCAGATATCCATAGGTTTACCGTATTTTTATCATTATGAACGAAGTAGTGTTTGCTTATCCATTCTTATATAGTATATGTTTTTCATTATTCATTATCTTTTAGTTATTTCATACCCATCTTTGGTATCCTTGAGTTGGAATCATGCTGCTGTAATCTTATTCCTCAATTCATCAGCCAATGCGAAGTCCTTGTTTTTCTTAGCTTCACGTCTTTGATCTGCGAGTCTAGTTATTTCAGCAGGAATTTCTATTTTTTCTTCCTGGATTTCCTCAAAAAGTCAGAGTTTCAAAAACCTTTCTTCCAATCGAGTAATAATCGCATATATATTTTCACCTCACGAATGTAATGCTCATTGTATTACTGCAAGTAGTTTCGGTGTATTGAGATCATCATAGATTGCAGCCAATGCTTCTTGGAATATTGGATCATTTTCAAATTCACTCTTTTCTTTTACTATTCTCTTGCCTTGGAGTTTCTTCATAAGCGAATGTCTTCCATTTTTCGCCTGTTCTAAAAGTTCTAAGGTAAAGTCCTGGAAGTTGCGATAGTGCGCAAGCATAAAAAAATATCTCAAGTCCAATGGACTGAAACCTTTGGCAACTAAATCATCCACGGTAACTAATCATCCTTCGGACTTAGCAATCTTTTTTCCACCGAGATTCAAAAATTGATTATGCATCCAGTATTTCACTCGTAAACTAACCCCAAATCAGCATTCTGACTGTGCTATCTCATTGGTATGATGTACCGGAATATGATCTACACCTCCGGTATGGATATCAAATTGTTGTCAGAGATATTTGGATGACATCGCACTACATTCTATATGCCGTCATGGGAATCACTTCCCCCGAGGAGAATCCCGCTCCATCTGTCTCTTTTCCCCTTTCGGAGAAAATTTCCGCAATGCAAAATCAGTCTTATTCTTTTTTTGATCATTCTCTATCCTCGCTCCTTGATTCAATCATTCGATATCCAATTTTGCTAATTTCCCATAGTCTTTTACCTTACTCGTATCCATATAGACGCCATCGTTTTCGATGATATAGGTAAATCATTTTTCCTCCAACATTTTAACTAATTGTATTTGTTCAGGGATATGTTCTGTTGCCTTCGGAAAGACATCAAAGTCATCGATATTCAACATCTTCAAAAATTTTCTGAATCTCTCTTCATATTTTTTCGCCACATCCCGAGCTGAGATTCATTCACGCTTGGATCATTTCTCCAACTTATCTTCACCTTCGTCCGCATCAGAAGTCAGATGTCCTACGTCCGTAATGTTGACGACATATTTCACTGGATATCAGCAGATATTCTTCAATGTATTCCTCAGTATGTCAGCAAAAAAATATGCTCTCATGTTGCCGATATGTGGATCCCGATAGACTGTAGGTCAGCACGAATAGACGCCTACAAAATCCTTTTGGGGACCTTTATAATTCGGATCTTCCATCAATGGGACGAATTCCTCTTTTTGACGTGTGAGTGTATTGTAAATATATAATTTCATTTGAAACAAACGAAAAATAAAGTCATTCCTAATGTAGCGAAGCAGACCAAAATTTCAAATCAAATACTAAAAATAAAAATTTAAGTTCGAAATGCACAGGAAGTAAATATAAGCAAAAGTATTTATTTCCGTGAGATGGAAAATGGCGCATACACAGTTATCTAAAGAAGAAAGAGAACTTATAGCAATACATTACAGTCAATGATCGAGTT
>CAZBWI010000062.1:0-8346 GCA_964495825.1 uncultured Candidatus Peribacteria bacterium
CCGAAGAAGAATTAAAGAAGATTGAAGATAAAATCAACAGAAAGCCTAGGAAGATACTATGATATAGATGTTCATATGAAGTATTCCATAGTACGACCCTACATCTTCTTTAACCTGTGCATTTCGAGTTGAAATTTATATATTTTGCTTTCGTATCTCCAATTTCTTTGATGATGACATTTTTAATTTGGATATTTGCCTTGAGGAAAAGGTCTTGCAAAGCACTTTGTGCATTTTTTTTTGCTTCTTCTAAGATACCTCCATTGAGAGCGTCTTGTATTATGAGTTCGCCTGCTTTTTCTCTAAGTGTATGTTCCATATCAATTTCGTTTTTGGTAACGATACCAAGTTTTGTTGTTTGAAGTTCTCCGGTAAGGGTAACTCAAAAGATCGTAGGTTCACCCAATGTAATGGTTACCGTTCCATCGCGTGAAACTTGAATATCTCATGTTCATATGTCTTTGATGATATATCCGGCACTGACGATGCCATCTACCGTCAGTTCTACATTTTTGCTAAATAATGCACTACTGATGATTTGGTCTATGCCGATCGCAGGAACAAGAGCTGAGAGCTGTTCTTGTCCTTGGATAGTTTTTGTAAAGACTTTACTTACCGTTTCTAGTTTCTCTACTGTTTGGAGCTCAGTGATGATGGCAGTAGTAGTTTTTTTGATAACAGTAGCTCATTTATATTGCAACCATAGCCGAAAACCGTATATAGAGACAAGTACGATAAAAAGCACTAAGAGATATTTCAAAACACGTTTCATGAGAATATGAATAATGAGATAAAAGGCATTTTATTTTACAAATAAAATAATGAAAAACAAACGGAATTTCATCAAAAGAAATCGGATACGGATAATAATAGGTGCTTTGATTATCACAGGAGCATGTATTGTTGTTTTTGATCAATATAATAATGAAGAGTATAAACCTAGGGTATGTAGTGGCGACCAGTGTTTTATAGTGGAGCTTGCAAAGACATCAGCAGAACACCAGAAAGGATTGATGTATCGTACATCGATGGATGAAAGAAATGGCATGCTTTTCATCTTCCCCACATCAAAAGAATATACATTTCGAATGAAGAATACGCTCATTCCGTTGGATATGATTTGGATTGACGACCAATTTCGTGTAGTGAAGGTGTTGACTGCGCAACCATGTACGGCAGATCCATGTCCGATATACAATCCATGATCATCAGCAAAATATGTATTGGAGATCAATGCGGGGATGGCAGCACAGCATGGAATACAGGAATGAACCAAAATGATATTTATTAATGTACAATAAGTATTAAGAAATTAAGGATTAAGAAATTCCGAAATTCTTAATACACGAAGCACTTAATAATCGCCGAAGATGATCTTAATTCTTAATGGTATTTTATATAGTAATACAGTAGTTTTGTTGCCAAAAAAACAGAGATTAACAGGTAAAGATGTAATTTTTATTACTAGAAAAAGACAGTATCTTAGTCAAGGACTGTTTGGTTTTTTCTATATCAAGCAGTATCCTAATATCAAATACAATCAGTTTTCCTGTCATATCACCATTAAATTGTCAAAGAAATCAGTCTTGAGACATATGATCAAAAGAGCCATCATCCAACGCATAGAGCAGCATAATCTGATAAAATATCCGATAAACAACACCTTCTATAAAATTTTTATCGTTCTTTCCAAGAATCGTATTCCGGAAATAGAGAAAAAAATTGCAAATTTTTCAAAAAAAGATACAATTACCTATATTCAGGAGGAATTTGAAAAATCATGGAAATGGTTGAATGACAAACTGTATCAGAAAAGAGTATAATGTAGAGGATAATGTTTGTACATAAAAAAGAGGAATTATTTTACCTAGTTAGCGTGGCGGCATGAAGTTGTTCAAAAAAATCGTCCAATGAAGCTCAGATTTTTTTAGATCCTTAAAAGCTGATAATAGGAAAGAATTTTTGGAATTGCAAAGACTGGAAAAAAAAATAGACGCACAACATAGAAGCGAAAAAAAAACAACAATACCATTCGTCTTGACTAATAGGATGTTTTTGAAATTTTGGATAATAGGGATTCTCGTTATCTTCATCTGATTATTTGTATATAAGTCATTGAGTATCATTTATCTTATTTTCATGGCATATATCATCTCGCTTGCTATGGAAGCTATTATAGATTTTTTTCAGAAAAAATTATACAGAGGAGTGTCGATAGTATTAGCATATCTCGTAATCATAGTGATTTTTCTCTGAGGTATGATATTTATAGTTCCATTCATCCTTAATCTGATTTCAGATGTTATCACGATATTTATTGGTAATATAGCTCATTTCCAAAATATATTAGCAACAAAATCTCTTGTAGGCATTATCCAGGATATTCATCGACTTCCCTCAAGTCTCAAGAACTGATTATTGGAATCGTTTGCCAATCCTGATGTTGTTGTCGGTGTACAGAGCCAATTGCAACAGAATATCTCTCAGATGGTAAGTCTCTGAACGATATATGCAAAGAATATCGGCAATCTAGCAGTGAGTGCTGTGGGAACATTTATCAATGTTATAACTCAGACTTCTATTGTATTAACCCTTTCTGTGTTATTTTCCATCCAGAAAGATTCTGTGATGAAGTTTATTGCCAGACTTGGCGGAGAGAAAAAATACAAATTCGTATACATGAAACTCGAAAGAATCTATAAGAAACTCGGTATCTGGCTAAAGTCACAACTTTTTCTTTGTGTCTTCATGGGAGTAGCTATGTATGTTGCATTATGGATACTTGCACTTTTTGGGATTGATCTTCCACAAAAATGAGCGCTTGCTGGTATCGTAGCATTAACAGAATTTATTCCATATATAGGACCGATCATCTGATGATTGGCAGCAGCATTAGTAGCTTTTCTTAATTTTTGAATCTATGGTGCATTGATTGTTGTCGGTGTTATACTCCTATTACAGTGGTTAGAAAATAATGTATTCATTCCATTACTTATGAATAAGACATTAGGCGTCAATCCAGTTGTGATTTTTATTAGTATGATCATCTGAGGATTGATCCTATGAATAGTCTGAGTATTGCTTGCAGTCCCTATCGCGGTGATTATTACCCTCATTATGGAAAAAACATTTGAAGAATAATAATCATAAAAAATGTTCATATTACCATATTTTGTTTGCGTGGTAATTAAGTATAAAATCTTCAATCTTTTAATGTTCTATATATCTTAAAAGTATAGTATGAAAAAGAAGTTCTTGCGACGGTATTGTAAATTGCTGGGGAAAATTGCTCATTGATATATCGAAAAACACAATCCTCAGATTATCGGGATCAATGGGAGTGTAGGGAAGACTTCCTGCCGTATGATTATCTATCAGACGTTACAGCAATTTTTGCCCAACAAAAAAATCTATACTTCTTCAAAGAATTTCAATGGTGAGCTCGGGATGTCGCTTTCTATCTTTCAGCAGGAAAAACGGGAACCGAATATATTTTACGTCATTATAACACTTTTTAAGTTTGTTCGAAAAAGATTTTTCTGAAAGAAACCCTATGATATTCTTCTCTTGGAATACGGTATCGATCGTCCTGGGGAGATGGACTTTCTGGTAAGTATAGTGAAACCGCATATCGGAGTATTTACGGCTATTGATTCGGTACATTCCGAACAGTTCGGCAATCCTGCTGAAATAGCCAGAGAAGAAGTAAAAATGTTGAAAAACACTTTGGAAATAGGATTTCTCAATGCCAATGATGCGTATGCTATGCAACTCAAAGATCAAATCTATATAGATTATCTGACTTATCAGACCGAAGGGAATGATATCACTGCAGACATCTATTTCAAGGATGAACTTTTTTATTTAGCTGATTTCAAAGGAGGAATAGGAGTACAGTTTTATATATGGATCAAAGAAAAAAAATATCATATTTCTACCAATATCCTCAGTAAAGCAAATTATTGATATATCGGCGTAGCATTGGCTATAGCATGAATTTTAGACTACAAATATGCGAAATTGGAAGCAAGAGCGGAAAATCCTATATTGAGAAACTGATCACATGAATTGCTTGAATTAAAATATCAATTGCAGCCTGGAAGACTTTCTATTTTTCATGGTATAGAGAATAGCGTTATCATTGATTCAACCTATAATGCATCGCCGCTCAGCGTAAGGAAAATCATAAATACTGCATATAATATTCAGTCTCAATTATTTCCCAATAGAAAAATTATTCTTGTCTTATGAGATATGAGAGAGCTCGGTGATTTGACGGAAAGAGAGCATAGGATGATTGCAGGATATGTTTCACAAGTTGCTGATCATGTTGTTTTGGTAGGGCAGTATATGACGGATTATTTAGCTGATGAACTAGAGAAAATAGGGTATGATATGAAAAATGTGGAGAAATTCTATGACGCCAATATCGCAGGTAAACATATACAGAAATTACTCAAAGAAGCAGGAGATGAATTTCTTATCGTATGTAAATGAAGTCAAAATACCATCTTCCTCGAAGAAGCAGTAAAACATTTCTTGTTGAATCCGGAAGATCAAAAAGAACTCACCAGACAGTCAGATCGACGATTGAGTACTAAGAAAAAATATTTCAAATAAACTACATTACCTCATTCCGGTGTTGTTGTTTTCGTGTTAAGTTTTGGAGGAAGAAACTGCAACCGGAATCCAGGTTTGCTTAGTATAGATTCCGGCTGCAACACTTGACGCCGGAATGACGCTGGAACGGTTTTATTCTTCTTCCTCCTCAGTTCCTGAGGAGTTTTTTAATAATGGCATGAAACGGAAATATTCGAGCAATTGGAGTCCAGTGAATCTTCCCACGACGATGTTCAGAAAGAAGATGAGCAGCAATAATTCAGGGAAAGCCAAGAGCAGATGTTTCAAGCCGGTTCGGAAGAAGAGACCGTAGACTGCGAAAGAGACCATAAGAAATTCGATGAATGCTATCCATCGTCATTTGCTAAACAGTTTAAATCATTCATTGAAGATTTTATCGCTGACAATGATGATAAAAATAACAGGGAATATAATGTAGCCGTTTGTGAAAATAGTGATATCTATCACATTGAATCAGAGAATGGTGTTGAGTCAAAAGATAATCAGGAGGAGAAAAAAATAGAGGATGATCAGCATCGCACTTTTGGCGTTATAGAGCAGGTACATTCTTTTGGTAAAGAGTTTTAGGAGTAGTTTTGTAAGCAATCAGATAATCAATAATCATAAGCTTAAAGGCAAACCAAGGATAGACATAGAAACAGCAAACAATAGGGGGCTATAGATGCCGAAAACAGAAAATCCAACTATCTGTCTCAAAATACTGATCACCAAAGCTCATAACGACAGCACGAGGAATAGTATGATGAGTTCAATAGGGAAGCCATGATAGATAAGATGGTCTATGAAATATGAGATCATAAGATATTTTGGTGTTTCTTTGAATGACATAGAAAATGAGGTAATGTATGGTTCTTGATTTGTTATTTTCCCAAGTGACATAGTCGATAAAAAATTTAATAATTTATCTTGGGGAAGAGTATATATTTTTTCAATTTCTACTGATTTTATTCGTTTAGCAAGTATCCTTTTAAGGAAGTATTTGTTGCTATTGGTAATCAGATAAATGGTTTTGTCTTGGAGATTAAGATTGTTGGATATATGGACTTTGCCAAGAAGCTGTAATAGAATATCAAAGTTGGAAGTATTGATAATCAATATTTTTGTTTTTTGTAATTCATTGATGTTGTCCATAATTTTTGCTAGAATTTCTTCTTCAGAAAAACTTTTATTTTCAGTGATGAAGATTTCTTGGAGCAATATTTTTTGTTTGTCAAAATTCTGCTGGAATCCGAGATCAAATTCATCTCCTTCGGATCAGATATAGGTAATAGTATTTGTGTAATATACTCCTTTGGTCGGAGCAGAACAGTGCACTTGGCCTTTGCAGTCGGTAGGAGTAAATTGAGCAGCTGCAGGTTGTAGAGATAATACTCCCATAAGCATCGCAAACATAAAGAATATAGATTTCTTCATAAGAAAAAAATAGTCAGATAAATCGCTTGTAGTTAAGTGATTTGTATGGGCGAATCAAGAGAATTATTCTTTGGTATGTTTGTCTTTGATATATGAGATAATTTCCAAAAGAAGTTTTTTTTGTTTGTAATCGAGTTTTTGTGTCGAAGAAAGAAATCTGATATCATCTATATCATTGAGTTTATTCCCTAGAAGTTTTTCGTAGAGTAGCTTGCCGATAGCGATAGGGAGAATGACGTTTTTTTTGTCGATAGTAAATCATTCGAAAAGTTCATCGGCATTTTGTATTTCAGCTTTCCCAAGTTTAGAGAAGTAGAAATTGTTCATATGTTTTTGTAGTTTTTGAATATCATTTATATCATCCTTATTGAGATTTTTGATATACGTGATGGCGTCAATCAGTCATCTCCGATACACGACATCTTTTCTGTTTGCTCCGGGATGATCGAATGCGTGATATCTTTTTACCCTTAATGCTCTTTTCTCAGCCATGATTTCAGGTGTATTTTTTTCTTTATTTTCTTGTTCTTCTCATTCGTTTACTGTCATGGTATAATATATTCTCAATAGCTCCTTAGTATCATCAAAATTATAAAGTTCTCCTATGAGCAGTGATATATTATGGATGGTTGGCGTATCTATTTTTATATCTTCTCTTTTTTGGCTAGTGAGCTTCTCGTTCATAGTCGCTATTCATTCTTCTGTCTCTAGATATCATTCGGTAGTGAGATTTACAGTATTTCTTTTATTGTGTGCTCTGAGAAGATGAGTATTTATCTCATGATCTATGAGTTCGCAAAGTCTTTTTACAGACATCTTGTCACGCGAAGTGGGGATGTTCACAGCATATTCTTTGATGCCGAATCACGATACTCTTGGGTCAAGAGTGATTTTAAATATGTTATTGATCCCATGATCTTTGTATGCTTTTGTAAGTGCTTTCTGATCATAGTCAAAAGGGAGATAGAGAATGTCTTCTTCCTCTTTTTCTTGGGAGATTTTTTCATCAATGAAAACAATTTTTGAAGGTATATTATAGATACTAAGGACTTTTTGGAAAAGGTGACAGATATCCATCAAAGGAAGTTCTCCTAAGCTATCTTTCTCCTTTAACTTTTCATTCAATGTATTTCTCTCAGGGAACTTTGCGAGAAGTTGCTCAAATTTATTTTGTTCTTCAGGAGTTAATTTATATTTATTATCCTGAAAAAGATGATTAAGTTTGGTCATAACTATCGTTCTCTCTTCAGGTTGGTCGATAACTCTAGGGCCATAAATAACGCTCTCTATTTTATTGATCTTTTCCAGACATTCCGTTTTCTTTTTTTCATCTAGAGGATATCATCATTTTTCAGCTTCAATATAGACAGCGTGCTCCAAAAGAATAATTCTTAGGATATTACCTTGGATAGTAGTAAGTAGAAGTTTTTTCTGTAGATCATTGAGACCGGTATCGTTCATAAGCTCTTCCTTGAGTCTCTTTAACTGGTTGGAATAGTAGGTAAGGAACATCTTCGCATTATCGATATCTTGTTGCGTTACTATCTTGTTTTTGGAATTGAAGAGCTTGCTTGAGATATAGTTGATGTTGTTTTTTTCATATTCCAAAACTCATCCCAATGCTGCCGATATGGGCTTTCTGATAGTATCGATTTGCTCGGAGAACCGAACGAAATTCCTTTGATGCAAGGGTGCTTTTGTAACGGAGTGTTCCATATATCCCAGATGGAGGATAAACAATATAATTATACTGTTTTATCCAGAAAAATGCAAAAATTACGCGTTTTTGAGATAGAAATCAAGATAATTGCCATCCAGAGAGCTTTTGAATGACTTTCCGGTCTTGATGAAACCGAACTGTTCCAGAAGTTTTTTCATGGGGATATTGTTTGATTTGGTGATTGCGTAGAGCGGAGGAGTGATTTTTTGAGAGAAAAATTTATAAATTTTTTTTGTGATTCAACGTCATCTATAATTTGGAAGTACATAAATATATCCGTATTCGAGGATGTTTTTTGGTAAACGTATTCATGTATTTTTCTCTATTTTTTCTATCCACGATATTCTCGGTTTTTTTATAGCAGATAATCAGACTATTTTGTTATGATCCGTACATATCCCAAAAAGAAGACATTTTTTGATTCTCGCTATAGGCAATGAAGGGGCAAGTGTAAGATGGTCTATCAACGACAAAAGCATATTTAATTCTTTTCGTGAAAACTGTTGTAGTTGTTTCGTAGCGAACTTCATGAAGTAGTTATGTGATAAATGTATCATATATATGATAGATGA
>CAZBWI010000063.1:0-11371 GCA_964495825.1 uncultured Candidatus Peribacteria bacterium
TTGAATAATACGAATTTTTTTCATTTCTTTGTCAGTATAGATAAATGTCATCTTTTATTTTGTTAAGGATAAATCCTTAACAATTTTACTGACATTTCTATTTTTGCCTAGTACTGACATTTTAACCTTGCTGTGACACAAGATAAAGAAATCGATTGAAATTTTCCACTAATTCATTAAAAGGTGCTGGTCCAAATATAGTATAGCCCTGCTAAAACAGGGAGGAAAGTCCTGACACCAAAAATCAGGTAGCATCTCACGGATGCTGAATACCGCAAGGGTAAATGAAAGTGCCACAGAAACGTAAACTACCTCGCAAGAATGCGGGGGAAAGATGCAACGCGAGGATGTCTCGCAGTAATGCGTGGCTACCTCTCCTCAGTTTCCCTGATAGGGATTCGAGTGGTAAACCATGCCTGGTGCAAGCTTACCTGCTTCGGTAGGAAAGTGCGATACCCTGGCTCTAGGCCGGGATAGATATATTATACAACACGACAGAATCAGGCTTATTGTTTGGACACATTATCAATCAAAAGAAATAGGGCCGTAGCTCAGTGGTAGAGCGGGAGTCTCCAAAGCTCCGCGTCGAGGGTTCAATTCCTTCCGGCCCTGTTTTTTCATTATTGAAAACATATAAGTAATGAGTATAATCCAATTACTTTAGCCTTAATATTTTCCTATGAAACAAAAAATAGGACTTTTCATCGGTCGTTTCCAACCATTTCATCTCGGACATATAGATGCAATGAATCAAGCGAAAAAAAAAGGAATAACTGAATTTATTATCGGTATATGATCATCAAACAAAGAACATACCGCCGAGAATCCGTTCACCTACGAAGAAAGAAAAACAATGATAACCAAAATAATGAAAGCATTAAATATCAAATTCACCATCTATGCACTTCCCGATTTCGACAGCGATGAAGATCGGAAGAATTATATCATCAAAAATATACCAGCATTTAATGTTATTATCAGCGGAAACCCACGAACAAGCTGAATATTCAAAAAAACAAAATACAAAGTAGTGCCATTGAAAATCACGAAAGATATAAAATCGACAACTATCAGGCATTTACTTCATATCTGAGATATCAATACATTAAAATCATTACTCCCCTGACCAGTCATCGCCTACCTCCAAAATATTAACGCAGGGAAAAGACTGACGAAATATTATCAAAATGAACATATAGGTCCTAAAGTAGCTGTCGATGGCATCCTCGTCACTAAAGAAAAAAAGATAGTCATCATCCAGAGAAAAAATCCACCGCTCGGATACGCATTGCCGGGAGGATTCGTTGAGTATGGAGAGACAACGGAACAGGCATTCATCAGAGAAATGAAAGAGGAAGTTGGTGTATATATCAAGATTAGGAAATTAGCCGGAGTAATGAGTGACCCAAAAAGAGATCCTCGCTACCATATCATCTCCATAGTCTACATAGCGGATATTGTTTCTGGAAGAATAAAAGCGTGAGATGATGCAAAATCCGTAAAAACGATGACATTGGAAAAAGCTCAAGAACTCACCATGGTTGCAGGTCACGACAAATTTTTACAGACCATATCACTCTAATGCCTAGGAAAGTAAAGCTTCGGAAACAATGACCGAACAACACATTGCAGTGCCAAATCTGCAATCATTACTGTTTCGTAGCATCGAGAAATACGGGACTATGCGGAGTACACAAAAACACAGGCAAGAAGATAGAATTATTGGTCTACGGCAAAGCACTATGAATGAATATCGATCCTATGGAGAAAAAACCACTCTATCATTTTTTCCCATGAACCAATATTTTTTCGTTCGGTACAGCAGGATGCAATTTTACGTGTAAATTCTGCCAGAACTGGCAAATGTCGCAGGCCAAAGTATTCACTGAAATTATCAATCTCGGTGAAGCATTATCTCCCAAAGATATAGTTAATTATTGCATTAAACATAAAATTCCAAGCATCGCTTATACATACAATGAACCGACCGTATTTTTCGAATATGCATTGGATACGATGAAACTAGCGCACAAAAAAAATATTAAGAATGTACGAGTATCTAACGGATTTATGTCCAAAGAATGTTTAGAAGTGATTGAACCATATCTTGATGCCATCAATGTCGACCTAAAATCCTTCAGCGATGATTTCTATAAGAAAATCTGCTGAGCGAGATTAGAGCCAGTATTGAACAATATCAAACGATTATATGACCAAAATATCCGGATAGAGATAACGACATTGATTATTCCCTGATACAATGATGATGAATCTGAACTAACGAAGATCGCTCAATTTCTCTTCAATATCTCGCCTAATATTCCACGACACATCTCTGCTTTCTACGGCATGTACAAGATGAAGGACGTTAAGTCTACTTCATTAGAAACACTGACAAAAGCATATGAAATAGGAAAGAAAATCGGATTGAAATATGTCTACATAGGAAATATTTTCCATAATGGTCATGAAGATACTATCTGTCCAAAATGCGGACTACATATCATAGAAAGAAAGTGATTCTCGTTGAGAAAAAATCCTGATTTCAAGGATGGGAAATGCCCAAAATGTACGTTCCCTATAGCAGGGAAACGAAGTTAGTATTTTCTCTTGATTATGAAATATATTTCATTATAATATTTTTGTTATCATAAAATATATTTCACTTTTTATTTTTTATTATCTACACATGCCTAATAGAGACGGTACAGGACCACAAGGAAAAGGCCCAATGACATGAAATAAAAAAGGAAATTGCAAATGAGCTCAACACATCGAGTTCAGTAGATGAAAGGGAAACAGATGATGCAAACAAAGAAAAGGAGAAGGAAATAGACGAAAAATGCTTAGTGACGATAGAAATGAATAAGAATATAAGGAGAGTCTCCCTCTCCTTTTTTGGATGATATATACCTAACAAAACATGGAAACAACTCACACCTTCACATGAGAACTCTTCGGAGAGATATTGGTCATCAATGGAAAAGAATATGAACACGTAGGATTCAGATCCTACGATGGATGATTTGAACATCTTCTTGATGAAGTAGCAGAAAAGAAACAGCTTCCCAAAAAAGCTACAATAACCATAAAAATAGAAAAATAGCATTTTATTCTCTTATAATTTTCTATGCCAAGAAAAAAAAAAGAAAGATGTATCAATTGCAAACCAGAATGTATGCTGTTTAAACCAAGTGGGATACCATGAAGAGATATAGAAATCGTGGAATTATTCGCAGATGAATATGAGGCAATAAGATTAGCTGATATCGAATGAATGAGTATGGAAGAAGGAGCAAAAGAGATGCAAGTATCGGCTGCAACTTTTTATAGGATACTTCGTGATGCACGCAAAAAAGTAGCAGACGCCATTATCAATACCAAAGCTATACAAATATGTAAAACACAATAATTATTTATATCAGCATAGTGTTAAAATGCGACTACCTATTATAGCAATACTACTTTGAATCGGAATTAATTATACCTCATGATGACTCCCCTTTTCGACACTTCTCTGTATATTTGCAGGAATATTTCTCATGATGCCAACATTCGTCAATATCGAATATACAGATATTATTTGACTCAAAAACAAAAAAAAGATCATAATCAAAAATTTAGTAAGCAATGGCATACTACTCCCAGCAATAGCTGTACTCATAGGGTTAACAATATTTCATAACAATATAAGTCTAACTTTTGGTATTATACTACTTTCCTTGCTTTCAGGAGGATGATTAATGATGTCTTGGATACACAAGACCGAGTGAGATAGTAAAACAGGATTACGATTATTTATACTCAACATGATAGTGTTCATAGGAATGTTCTTTGTTTTTGAAGATGTAGTGCAACAAATAGGAGTCAAACTCATCCAATGACTCAGTTGTTCAAATCAAACTATATCTTGCATAGGAAACGGGCGCATTTCTCCGATAAATGGAATCATAATACTTATTATAGTACCTTTTCTTATTAGTAGATGAATACGTATATTCAAAAAAACAAGCGAACAAATTAAAAGATATGTAGGAATCATAGCACAGATAGCAACATTCATTATTATTAGCTATATCTTTGCACTTAAACATATGCAAAACATATTTCAAACATCAATACAAACGATTATGCTAGCAACAATATGACTACTGATATTTTATAGCATTGTAATATGAGTGAATTATTTCTTACGAATAAGAAAGAACAATACCAAAGAAAATAGAGCATGATTTCGAATGGGTATATCAAGATTCATTACTATGGGATTTGTCTTTAGCTTCCTTTATACACAAACATTTGGATCGGATTTTATGATTATCTTTATTCTTGCATATCTCATACAAATACCTGTATCATTGCTAGTGACAAAATATATCATCAAAAAAACAAATTAGTATTTTATATTATTACCCATAACACATATGACAGAAAACACACAACAACAAGAAGCGGTAATACATATTACAGGACCGCAACAATTCTCTACAGAGGTAGAAACATTCAATTGAGTTGCCTTGGTAGACTTTCGAGCTCCACGATGTGGACCTTGCAGAATGCTTGGCCCTACCATCGAAGAACTTGCACAACACTACAAAGACAACACACAAGTCAAAATTATTAAAGTCGACACCGAACATCCAGCAAACTTTGAACTAGCGATGAGATACCAAATCAATAGTATACCAAACGTACAAATATTCAAATGAGGAAAAGTAGTTGAAAATCTCATTTGATTAAGACAAAAAGAAGATTATGAACATATCATAGAACATCTTATACAAAAATAAGATTTTATTCTTTTTTTCTTCATTATGAAAAAAACACTATTCATTAGTCTAACATTACTTACAATCATAGGATTGTGATGATGTACACCCCAACAACCCAAAGACGAATATGTTGTTGATCAAAGCGACATACTCACACACAATCAAATTATTCAGGATATTCCTCTATCAGAACTTAATGAAGAAGAAAAACAATGACTAATCCAAATGCGTGAAGAAGAAAAACTTGCAAGAGATGTGTATCTAGCACTAGGTCAACAACGATGAACAAGAATATTCAGTAATATTGCAAATTCAGAACAAACACACACAGACGCCATCAAAGACCTCTTAGATCGCTATCAAATAGAAGATCCAATCAAAGAAGATACCTATGGAGTTTTTACTTCACCAGTTCTACGAAATCTCTACACTATCCTTTTGGAACAAGGAAAAAAATCTCTCCTTGATGCGCTCATAGTAGGAGCTACTATAGAAGATTTAGACATCAAAGATCTTCAAGAACTGACAAAAACAACAGATAATGAAGATATCATACTTACGTACACAAACCTAGAAAAAGGTTCTCGTAATCATCTCCGCGCATATGTAAAACAAATACAGAAAAATTGATGAACATATACTCCACAATACATCTCACAAACAGAATATGAAACAATACTTTCATCTGCACAAGAAAATGGCCTCAAAAAAAATCAATAATATACAATTTTGAATTATACATTTTACATTCTAAATTTTAAAAAATGTTTGACAGCAAAACATTTCTCCAACAAGTAAAGGAGAAAAATCCTAACCAACCGGAATTTATCCAAGCAGTAGAAGAAGTTGTAGAAACTATTAAAGATTTCATCAACGAAAACGAAATATATCAGAAAGAAAAAATTCTCGAAAGAATAGTCGAACCGGAAAGAGTCATTATGTTTAGAGTACCACGAATTGACGACCAAGGAGAAATTCAAGTAAATAGATGATATAGAGTCCAATTCAATAGTGCTATCGGACCATACAAAGGCGGACTCAGATTCGACAAAAGTGTTAATCTCTCCATTCTAAAATTCCTCGGCTTCGAACAGATTTTTAAAAACTCATTGACATGATTACCAATGTGATGAGGAAAAGGAGGAAGTGATTTCGATCCGCACGGAAAATCCGACGCAGAAGTGATGAGATTCTGCCAATCATTTATGACAGAACTTTCCAAATATATTTGACCAGATACCGACGTACCAGCTGGCGACATCGGAGTTGGCGCAAGAGAGATCGGCTACCTCTTCGGACAATATAAAAAGATCAGAAATGAATTTACAGGAGTACTGACAGGTAAAGGATTCAATCGATGAGGATCATTAATCAGAACAGAAGCGACCGGATACTGATTAGTCTACTTTATGCAAGAAATGTTAGCAACCAAGAATGATAGTCTAAAAGGGAAAACAGTCGTTGTTTCATGATCAGGAAATGTGGCACAATATGCCATAGAAAAATCAATACAGTTGTGAGCTAAAGTCGTTACAGCTTCCGATTCATCAGGATACATTTACGATGAAAGTGGAATAACCCAAGAAAAATTAGAATTTCTTAAAGACCTAAAAAACAATAAAAGATGAAGGATTAAGGAATATGCCGAAAGATTCGGAGTGAAATTTGTTGAAGGAAAAAAACCACGAGAAGTAACATGTGATATTGCATTCCCATGTGCAACACAAAATGAATTAGATAAAAATGATGCAGAGACGTTGATTAAAAACTGAGTTATAGCTATAGGAGAATGATCTAATATGTCATCTACTCCAGAAGCTATCGACATCATTCAAAAAGCAAAACTTCTCTTCTCACCAGGAAAAGCATCTAACGCAGGATGAGTAGCTACTTCAGGATTAGAAATGTCTCAAAACTCATTGCGCTTATCTCGAAGCAAAGAAGAAGTAGATGAGAAATTACAAACTATTATGAAAAATATCCACACACAATGCGTTCACTATGGAAAAGAATGAAATTACATTAATTATATCAAAGGCGCAAATGTTGCAGGATTCAAGAAAGTTGCTGACGCTATGATCCAACAAGGATTAGTATAAAATACAATAAAAAAAATCAAAAAAGTCTGAATAGCCCCAGACTTTTTTATTTATTGAAAAAATATCATACATAAGTATACATATACCATGATCAAATCGCCTAATGTCGCAGGAGCATTCTACCCTTCCAATAAAGAAGCTATTGTCCAGATGCTGGATCAGTTTTTTAGTAATGTAAAATTGAAAACTAAAGTAAACAATTTGAAAGCGATAGTTGCACCTCATGCCTGATATATCTACTCATGACCTGTGGCAGCCTATAGTTATGAAGTACTAAAAGACAACTGGGAAAATGTACCAAAGATATTTATCATACTTGCTCCAAGCCACTACGAATATTTCGAAGGAGTTTCTGTTTGACTCTTCGATAAGTTTGAAACACCATTGGGCACCATAGATACCGATATGACTTTAGGAAAGAAATTGATAAACGATTATCCTGACTATTTCTCCTTCATGTCAGCTGCTTTCGACCAGGAACATTCCTATGAGGTCCAACTCCCGTTTCTACAATACATATCCAACATCCAAAATTCAAAATTCAAAATTCTTCCTTTAGTATTTTGAAACGTGAATCCGATCAAAGTAGGCGACATCTTATTCGAACTTTCAAAGAAGGAAGAAATATTCTTCATTGTCAGTTCGGATTTGAGTCACTTCATGGAATATAGCAATGCAGTGCAAACAGATGAAGATACCCTTCATTATTTCGTCAACAAAGAAATAGACAAAATAGTCCATGAAGCTAATGCTTGCGGTATCCACCCACGGTTAGCGCTCACGGAAATCGCTATCAAAGCAAAATGGACCCCAGAGCTTCTTGAATACAAAAATAGCGGCGATACTGCTGGAGACAAGTCACGTGTCGTAGGATACGGATCCGTCATTTATTTCTAATGGGTATCATGAACGAATTTCAGAAGAAATGTTTGGAATTAGCCAAGGCTTCCATCCTGGAAGAATTTTGACTAGGCGATCACCAAAAAATCAAGCTTGAAGACGAACAATTCAGTCAGAAAAAAGCATGTTTCGTAACATTGAAAATGAACGGGAAACTCAGAGGATGTATCGGCACTATCATACCATACACGAAACTTTCCGATGATATCATAAAAAACACCAAAAATGCTGCTTTCCATGACCCAAGATTCAATCCAGTCACTATGTACGAAATAGAGAATAATACGTTTAATATCGGAATTACCATATTATCACCGATGATGGACAAAAAATTCGCAAATTCTAGAGAATTACTTGAATTCCTAGAAAAAGAACATTGCGGACTTGTCATCAAGTATGGATACAAGCAAGCTACCTTCCTACCATCTGTCTGGGAAGAATTGCCTGATCCTCAAGAATTTATTTTCCATCTCTTATATAAAGCAAGCATCAGTGAACAAGAATTTGAAACAGAATTCCCTGACTTCGTTTTCGAAATCTACTACGGCAACGAATTCAAAGCAAATTGGGATAATATTCCGTGATAACATTTTGTTAGCATATATCTATTCATAGATACTATTATATATATTTTTTTTATTAAGTCTATAATAAAAAAATAAAAATAGAAAATATTGAATTGAAGTTTTTGCATATACAGAAATCTAGAATATAATTAAAGTAACATAGTTACTTATCGTAAGGCTTCACTACACACCCTTGGTATAGGTAATTATGTTGGAGGTATTTCCTCCTTAAACACCATCTAGATCTTTTACCCAAGAAGATCGGATGGACCTAGAGAGAGTATCGGGAAACCATAAAATCTACACCAATAGCCAACACTCTTGACTATTATTGTAGGCTGTATGAAGCCTAGCCCGATGCTCTCTCATAAAAAAAATAAGCTTGGGTATAACAAAAGTCATGTGTACAAAAAAATACAATCAAAGACACTGAAGGTATTTCCTCCGGTGTTTTTTTGTAATTCTATTTGTAATCGTTCCATAAAATATTACAATCACCTCACACCGAACTCGTTTCAAACTTCTCACATATAAGCGAATATGAAATATCACGTAGTGTACGAAAATCCCAACGAAGATCTCTTAACCAGACTGTTTAAAGTAAGATGAATCGATGATGATATCGACTCTTTTTTAAATCCCAAATTGAACGACTATCGATTAAACCCCTTTTTATTGAATGATATGGAAAAGGCTGTAGAGAGGATTATCTACGCTATAAAAAATAAACAGAAAATAATGATCTTCGGTGATTATGATGTAGATGGAGTAACTTCGAGTTATATCCTGTATGAATTTCTAACAAAATTTCTCAAACACAAAAACGTAAGCATCCAATATCCCGATAGAATCAAAGAAGGATATGGCATCAAAAAACAACATATAGACGATATCAAAAGCAAAGGTGTTGAACTTATTATTACAGTAGATAATGGTATAGCTTCCCTCGAAGAAGCAATATACGCTAAAAAACAAGGAATAGATCTCATCATCACAGATCATCACCAAGATCTAGAAGCAATCCCAGAAGCAGTAGCAGTAGTCAATCCTCAAGTATCACCAAATTATCATTTCAAAGGGTTAGCAGGAGTCGGAGTAGTATTTAAACTTATCTACGCTTTACTGAGCAAATCAAAATTTGATGCTAAACAAAAAAATAAAATCTTCAATTATTTTCTCCCTATTGTAACTATAGGTACTGTGGCAGATGTTGTTCCACTGGTGTGAGAGAATAGGATTATCGTAAAGAAATGATTGGAATTACTCAATAGTCGTAAAAACATCCCTGAATCACTCAAAGGATTCCTAGAATATCTGAATATCAAAGGAAATATAGATACCTACCATATAGGATATGTTATCTGACCGAGAATCAATGCGGGCGGCAGAATGAGATCCCCCTATGACAGCTTGTACGCACTCCTCTATTCCTGAGAAAAACAGATGGAATATCTCGATAATTTGGAAAACATCAACACCGAAAGAAGACAAATTCAGGATAGTATGTTCAAGGAAGCTGAAGCAATGCTTGATCTAGAAAAAAAAATACTCATTGCCTATCATGAGACATTCCATGAAGGAATAGTTTGAATAGTTTCATGAAGAATCACAGAAAAATATAACAAGCCATCCATGATCATGAAAATCGATCAAGAAAAAAAGATAGCGATTGCAAGTCTGAGATGACCAGAATATTTCAGTGTCATCGATTTATTAAAAAAACATTGAGATCTTCTAGAAAGATTCTGAGGCCACAGATGAGCTGGATGATTGACAGTGAAATTGGAGAATTTAGACACACTGATAGAAAAATTCCATACCTATTGCGAAGCATGTATTACTGAAGAAAATCTCATTAAGTCAGTAAAAGTCGACACCAAAATCTACGAGTATGAACGAGAGAATACAATACTCAAAAAAATAGATCAATTAGCTCCCTTCGGCGAAGGGAACCAAGAACCTATTTTCTTACTCGAAAACGTTACAATTCAAAAAATAGAAAAGATAGGAAACAATGGAAGATCACACCTCAAAATCTACGGAAAGTTGGGTAAAAAAAACATAACAACTATGTTCCGAGGAAAATGAGGAGAAGAAAAAGAATTTATCCAACACCATGAAGAGATGCCAATGTCATTAATAGGAAGAGTTAAGAAAGATTCCTTCAATGGAGGATTTTACCTCGAAGGAATAGATGTGTCATAAAATTATAAAAAGATAGAAGCCCATTATTCGTTGCTTACATTATCATGAAGTGATCTTGAAACACGACTGAGGATTGGTATAGTGTAACCAATGTAATAGTTAAAGTCCTCCAGAGAGGATTATTTTAATTCTCAAAACTTTTATAATTTTTTTTACACATATAAAAAATCAAAAAAAATCCTAATAAAAAAGTATTTTAAACTCTTTATTATAATAGTATGAAACTACACATGAACCAAAATGAAATACAGCAAATAACCAGCATCATTGCAAATATAGAAGAAAAAAAATGATATATACCATATTTTTCAGATTTAGAAAATCATGAAACATTCGGTCCTATCTTCAAAAGTATTTCACCAGAAGAAAAAATAGAAATTCAACATATCATCAATGATTATATAGCAGAAAAAATAGAAAGCATGAATAAGACGAAATGATGACAGCTCTTCAAGAGATTCTACGAAGCATACAATGAACTCTTCCGAAAATTTAGAACAATGAATGAGACGGGTACCGATCCTAAATTTCAGGAAACAGGAAAACAAGTTGAACAAGAAATGTTTAAACTCGAATGAATACTAACAGAAAGGATGCTCAAACAAGAAAAAGGATTAGACAAAGTTATTGAATCCTTTTATAAAATAGTATACACCTTCTTTCCAAAATACCACAAAATCGATTAGCAATTGTTCTTAATATATTTCTGATACATATCATGTGGCAATATAATGCTAATGACTCATTTTTTGTGTAATACAATTCTTCGTTTTATAAATTTCAACTCGAAATGCACAGGTTAAAGAAGATGTAGGGTCGTACTATGGAA
>CAZBWI010000064.1:0-15041 GCA_964495825.1 uncultured Candidatus Peribacteria bacterium
TTGAATAATACGAATTTTTTTCATTTCTTTGTCAGTATAGATAAATGTCATCTTTTATTTTGTTAAGGATAAATCCTTAACAATTTTACTGACATTTCTATTTTTGCCTAGTACTGACATTTTAACCTTGCTGTGACACAAAACGAAAAAATCGTTTACAAGATACATCAAATCAGTATAGTAGCAATATGAACGATTTCCTCCACCCCTATGGCAACCTCGACGTCCTTGGTCGATACAGCAAAGTCGCTCCTCTACTGACTAATTTTCTCAAAAACAAGGAGATTGCTACCAAAATTGTCGGCGAGAAATTTGTAGTACTCAAAAGATGAACCAAAAATACACCGCTCTATATCCATGATTTCAAACATATCGACGAAATTTTTCTACAACTCAGAGCCGAGCATCACCTCGACAACATCAAAGAACAGTTAAGTCCAAAACAAGTCCTCATCTGGCAATACTTCGTTCCGAGGAAGCTGGTAAATTTTTTCTACGCATGCAATAATGAATATTGAAGTTTCATCGATAGAATTTTCATCGATATCGATAGACAAACGAATTCAGCAGATGATGCAAGGAAAGTCGCCAGTGAATTAGTCCAGATTATACAAAAAGATAAAACATTTACATCCTTGATACCTGGTCCCTTATCTCTTTTAAATTTATGGACTGGATCTAGCTTCCATATCTATGTATTATTAAAAAAAACTATCAATCATGATTTTTATGACAGATATTTAAGCTACGGTAAGGGTAAAGAAGATAGCTTCATCTCCAGACGGGCAGCCGAAGTCAGCAAGGCAACGAAACTAAAAGTTTTAGCATGACACGAAAGAAAAAAATGAGCAATCATTCTGGATACCAGCAATACGCCTCCGGGGAAACTAGCAAGATGTCCGTTTTCCCTCCACATCAAAGACAACAAAACAATAGACGGTATTTGTGTCCCTGTAAGCCAAGAAGAGTTAAGAGATTCTAAGCTTATTACAAAATTACAACATCTAACACCAGAATATATACGAGAACATAGAGATACCTACAAAAAATTATTACCATAATTTTCCATTGTTTTCAAGAAAAAACTAAGTATACTTATACAAGCAAACAAAAAAACAAATGTCTAACCATCAAAAAACATGAAAGGAGGATAAAATCATGAAAACAACAATTTCAACAGACATGAAATTGTCTAGCAAAATGCGAAATCGTATCCAACACGAAGTACGCAAAAATATCGGCAAAAATGTATGTACCTTACACAAGGTTCCATATTTCAACGAATATGATGTGTACACCGAGTTGGAACACCAAAAACTAGACAAGAGCAAGATTGAGCTATTCCAAGAGGTATTTGAAACAGGGACATATTATCTCCTAGGAATGGTAGAAATCAAAAAAACACAACAAAAAATTTTTTTCCTAGCGGACATCAAACAACCGATGTATATCACGGAAAAAAACAAAATCTTCTATCCAAGAGAAGATGAAACTATCATTATTCATGTAAAGTAAAAAAAGAGTATGAAGAAGATGTATCCAATCTATCAAGCCGCTCACTGAATTTCTTTGTAGATATCGAGCGGCTTTATTTTATTTTGAAAAAATTTTTTTTGAAATTGAGCTGATCGATGATAGTAAGAAAATCACGCAATGAAAGTGATATCGGAATATGGTATACAGAAGAAAAATCTATATACTGATCCAATTGCTCAGATGAGAATGCATGGAAAACATCATTCATATGTTCAAAAAGATTTCCTCCCAATACAGCAAACTTTATAACAGCAAAAATATCACCAGAGACAAATTTATCTCCGATACTATTCTTTTCTTGCTGATATCGTTCTAGAGTACATTGACAAATAGACAATTCCTTTTTGATCGACGAAAGAAGAGTATTTTTGATCGTAGTACGAAGTATTTCAGCTTCAGTCTGCACCTGATAATCAGAAAACACCTCTTCAGAAAATTCCTCTTTGACAACCTTATGCGCATGTGCAACAGAAGTATCCACCAAAGGTTTGAGAGAAGCAACCAGCGGAGCAAGTTCATGTCTGATAGACTTGAGTAGCTCGAGATAATGGTGAAGCGTGATAGGATTGTCTTGAGAGATTCCATCAATATTGACGGTATATTTTCAAAGATATTTTTTAAGATGCGTAGCAACAAACACATCCTTATCTTCATGGAAATAAATCCAAAACAACACATTCACATCCTGGGACTCAAAAGATCCATTTTTAAAATTCCTGATCAAATCAGTCTTAGCTTCCCTCAAAGGTTTCCAGAGATGTTTATTTTTGAGTTCAGTGGTCAATAAGAGTTTCATAATTTTCTGCTTACGAGAAAGCTTATCCTGCTTCAAATCAGAAGAGAAGATCTCATCTCAGGATCAAAAATCATCAATATGTTCTTTATCTTGTTTACCCATCTTATACACAAAAAATATAATAAAGAAAAAACATTTTATCCATCTAAAAATAATTGTCAAGTATATAAAAATTGAGATATGTACTAGTATTTCTTACGACGATCGAATCTGTGAGCTTTTGCACATCAAATAAAAAAAAATAACTACCACTATAGTTATTTTTCATGGTGGGTGATACAGGAGTCGAACCTGTGACCTTTTGCACGTCAAGCAAACGCTCTAGCCAACTGAGCTAATCACCCTTAACACACTGCGTGTGAAGTTTAAATTCTAAATTTTACATTTTGAATGAATAATATCATTTAGCATTCAAAACTCGACATTCAAAAGTAATTTTTATCGGCCCGACCAGGAGTCGAACCTGGGTTACAGTCTTCGCAGGACTGTGTCCTATCCACTGAACGACCGGACCAAAATATAATTAAGAATAAATAATGTAGGACCTGTCGATTTGCGGATTATTGTCATAAATAATAGTCCATAAAAAGCAAGTCTTTCATTATTCATTATTCATTATTCATCACATTTTCTAGATAACGACCGAAACCGAAAAGCTTATTTTCAGCTCGCCTATCCGCTATCAACTGTATTCATACAGGCAACGTTTCTCCTTGATCTTCGACCATACCCATTGGGATAGACATCGCAGGCAATCATCCCATATTTGCTGGTATCGTATACATATCAGCTAAATACATTTTCAAAGGATCATCACTTTTTGAACCAATTTTCCATGCAGCCTCAGGCGTAGTAGGAGTAAGTATAAGATCATAATCAGCAAACAATGCATCAAATTCAGCTTGCAGCTGTTCTCTAGCTCTCTGTGCCTTGAGATAATATCATTCATAATTCGCTGAACTCAAAACAAAGGTACCAAGCAATATCCTTCTCTTCACTTCATCGCCAAATCACTCAGACCTGATCTTCTTATAATAATTCTGGATCGTATCCACATCCATAGTATCGGATTGAAGTCCAAATCTTATCCCATCAAATCTTGCAAGATTGGTGCTCACTTCTGCAGGCATCAATGTATAATACATAGGCACGGAATACGCCATCATCGGCAACGAGATATCCTCTACTATACTACCACTTGTACGAAGTTTTTCAATGGTTGCAAGAAATAAATTTTTTATCTGAGGATCCAACCCTTCTCATAAAGCTTCTTTGGGAACTCCTATTTTGAATTTCATTATCTCTGAACTCTGTATTTTGCATTCTGAATTCACAAATTCGTCCGCTCTCGGATCGCTCTGAGAATCCTTAGGATCAAATCATGCAATAGCTTTGAGCAATATTTCCGCATCATCTACAGTCTTTGTGAAAACACCGACTTGATCAAGACTCGAAGCCATAGCTTGGACACCATAACGAGAAACCATACCATACGTAGGTTTCATTCAAACGATTCAACACCACGAAGCTGGCTGACGGATACTTCCTCCGGTATCTGTTCATAATGCAGCAATACATGCTCACGAAGCGACAGCAGCAGCAGATCATCCAGAACTTCCTCATGGAGATCTATCGATACCATACGGATTTTTTGTCTTACCAAAATATGAAGTTTCCGTAGTAGATCACATAGCAAATTCATCCATATTTGTCTTACCAATCATCAATCCTCAAGCTTTTTCCAAATTTAGAAAACAAGTTGCACTATACGGACTCACATAGTCTTCAAGCATTTTTGAACCGCAGGAAGTGATGTAGTCTTGAGTCAAAATAATATCTTTGATCCCTATAGGGGCAGCTTTTAATGGTCTAGAAGCAAATTCATCAAGATGAGAAGCAATATAGTCATCATGGAATCTCACAAAAGAAAAATAATCAGCATTGAGCGTCTTTGCTTTGTTTACATAAGCTTGTACAATATCATGAACAACGATATTCTTGTCGTCAATATATGCTTTGAGAGTAAGATCCATATACAATTACACATTAAGAAATAAGGATAGTGAGACATCATACATTACTGAAAATTTTCCAAAAGATGCTTGAGATCATTTATATCTTTGGAAGAAAGACCGTTCGATGATGAAGAAGATGATGATGAAGGTTTCGGAGATTGTGGAGAAGATATTGAAGAAGATGTTGTAGTTGTAGTTGTAGTTGTAGATGGAGAGGGAGATGTCGAAGACATATCTGTTGTAAGCAAATCAATGCCTGAAGAAGGATCAGAAGATGCTGTATCTTGAAGAAAAAGATCATCTTCTCAAGTACCCTCATCAAGTATTCACGTCTCTTCTAGTAGAGTTCCTGTCATATCCAGCACTGTTCCTGTCATATCCAAAATAGTTCATGTATTTTCAGATGATTCACCCGTAAGAGAAAAATGAGTCCCCAAAGTATCATTAGAAAAAGTTTTGAGGTCATAGAGCAACGCTTTGGCTCATGTCGGATTAACTAGACGATAAAGAAAAAAAGCGATGATCAACAAAATAATAATGAAAACAACTCTTTTGATAAATCTCATAGTATGATGACAAAAATAAATAGCGAAAAAGACTATATATATTTGACCAAATGTTGCAATACTAAGTAGTCAATACCCAAAAATCAAAAAAGGATAGCGTCTAATGATTGATACCAAATGAATATTTAATGAATGAAAAAACAAAATCTATCAACTATACACTATCAACGAAAAAGTATTGCCTCCTTACATCATTTATGTACAAAGGAAGTATGCTCAAATCATTGATGAAAACCACTACAGAATATCTGAGACACGATCGCAAAATCATCAGACTAACGTTTGCGACGTCATTTTTCCATTCCTTGATCGCAAGTATCCTCATCATCCTCAATGTAAATACACTGTTTGCAAGAAATTATGAAAATGGATTGTATGTAGGCAAAGTAGCGGAATTTTTTGTCCAAGAAATCAACAACAACCATGTCATCAGCTGGGTTATCGGTATCGCAATCGTAGGATTTATCATTTATTCATATATCTATCCAATAGGACAGAGCGCTATCATCCATTATTTCAACAGCAAAGATGGAAGTATTATCAACGCACTCAAAAAAGGCAAAACTGATTTTTTTCCTATGTTTGAATACGGCATCGTTTCATTGATCCTTTCACCTACCGTATACCGACTTGTTATATTAAAAATATTAGTATCATGAGGGATACCAAACACATTTAGTATCATCTTACTAATCATACGATTTATAGCCATGACTATCATCAATTGCCTCAAAGTATACACGAGATATATCATGACGGTCAAGCACAAAGGAGCGTATGACGCAGTAATCGAAAGTTATTATCTCTCAATCAAGCATTTCAAAGAGAGTCTAAAATATCTCAGGATACAGACCTATCTCCTGATCAATTTTACGATCAATATGCTCGCCATATATGCCATACCTATCCTCTTCATCTATCTGGCCATCATTTTCAATGTTATCCAGTATAACGGAGTAAAACGAACTGTCTATAGCCTCTTTTTCTTCGGTATCCTGTTTGGAGCTTATGCCAGTTCCATCATCAGAGCATTTTTCGCATATTTTCGACGAGAAATCTATATCAATTACACCAAAAAACAGACTACATAACTATTATTATATATTATTTTGACAAAAATGGGTTCTATCGAAGGGATAAAATCCCATTTTTCTATACAAAATCACATCTTCCGAGTATAATAATGTACTACATTTAGTCATAAAAAAACATATGGAATTAGGACTATGTGAACAATTAATCCAGAATGCCTACAATAAAAATCCAGCAGGACTGGAAAATATTTCGCAATTGACAAATACAGCACGAGGAACAAATAAATTGACGTGCATGCAACTAATGGGAGGAACTACACAAATCAAAAATTTCCTTTTGGGTAAACCATATACACCAACAAAAACAACCACAGGTCCAGGATTTTCCACCATACCGAGCGAAAAAGATCAACAAGCAATGCAGACGACAACAACCACAAATACCAGTGCTGAACGAAAAACAAACCTAATAGAATACGGACATTATGCACTCAACGGCCTCATAATTTTTATAGGAAGTATGCTATTTTTGATCCTTATCAGAAATATGATGAGGTTTTTTTATGACGTATTCAATTCAGGAAGAATCATCTATCTCAAAGTTTTGTTGCCAAGAGGACAAAGTAAGCTCGATCGTGAACAAGAGAAGGAATTGGCAAAAGATATGAAAGAGAAAATCTGACGTATGGCACAGGTATTCCACAACTTCCACAAGATATGATCATTGAGTATGAGAGAAAATATAATGAGAAAACTGTTTGATAAACCAAAGACAACACTCATTTATCATTATGAAGATGGATTGCTCAATTTCATCATAGGAACCTATCCAGAATATCAAAAAGTCCTAGAAGGTGCCATATCGGCACAGTTCCCGAACTGTTCAATCGAAAGAACGCTCAAACCAAAATTTTTCAAAAAAAAATATTATGACATCATCCCTATCGAGCCAAAAAAAGATCCAGTATTCAATATCAAGACATTCAAACAGCAACCGGATGATCCAATAAACAATATCATCGATTCAATAGGAAAAATCTCTAGATACGATACACTGAGCATCATTATACCAATCAAACCATTGGGTGATTGGTTCAATAAGAAATCACAGAAAGCGGTAGATAGATTATACAAAAATTTGCCAGTCTATGGAACCAACCATGCATGGCGGACATATTTCATTATGCCATGGAAGCTCATAGGATTTCTCATCAACGGACCGAGCGAAAAATTGTTAACCAACAAAAAAGAAGAAGATAACGTCACCATGGTACGTATGGTCAAAGCCAAAGAAGATTATCTCAACGCTATGGGTGAAGAAGCATCACTACCGTTTTTCAATTCAGGGATCCTGGTAGCGACAAGTTCTGATGACAAAACAAATCTAGACAAGAATATGGATCAAATTGTAAGCTCCTTGACGATATATGGAGACGAATATGGAAATGAGCTCATAGAACCTTATGGCAAAACAGATGCTTTCTGACGATTACTTAAACCGTTACGGAAGATAGCGATGAACAATTTCATCACAAGATTCGGATTTAAGAGAAATATTTTCGGAATCAATGAATTGACATCATTATACCATTTCCCTGATGCGACCTACAACCGTTCACCAATCATCTCATGGATGCAATACAAAGTATTGCCAGCTCCAGAGAATTTACCGATCCCCAAACAAGAAAATGGATATATTATGGGAGGTATACTTGCAGAATCATACAAAGAAGGAAAACTAGACAATATCCTCCAAGAATACAGAACCCATCGAGCAGTTGGAGAGATACATCGTAGGGAAGAAATTCTAGAACCAGTAGAAAAATTCACCACACAAGAACTCGCTACCAAAGAAATCATAGAAAAAGACGGTAAAAAATTCGTCAAAACAACAGTCCAAAAAAAAGGACTTGGCTATAAACTCTACAAAGACGCTATCCTACTTGGGACAAATATCTATAGAAACACCTACTCCCCTGTCTATATGAAAAGAGATGATAGGATGAGGCACTATTATTGTGTAGGAAAATCAGGTACATGAAAATCCGTATTCTTGCAAACCATAGCTAGACAAGATATTCGGAACGGTGACGGTATCTGTCTGATTGATCCACATGGCGATCTAGCAGAAGATATGCTTGCCTATATTCCCAAAGAAAGAGCAAAAGACGTCATCTATTTCGACGCAGGAAACGAAGAAAGACCAATGGGATTGAATATGTACGAAATCAATATTCTCGATGAAGCAGATAGAGTCGTCAATGACGCCACGGAAATATTCTTGAAAATGTTCGGACCTGAAATTTTCGGACCGAGATTGCAGGAATACTTCAAATACGGATCACTGACACTACTTGAAGACTTCGAAGATAGACCAACACTGTTGGATGTTGTCAGACTCTTCACCGACGAAGGATATAGAGAATATAAAGTCAAAAAGGTTACAAATCCTACTGTCAAAAACCGATGGGAAAGAACATATAATGCTATGGGAGATAGGGAAAAACAAGAGATTATCCCATATTTCTCAGCAAAATTCGTTTCATTCAATACCAACAGACTCATCAGAAATATTATTGGTCAAACAAAATCAGCATTCAAATTTGAAGATGTCATGGACAATAGGAAGATCCTCATCATCAATCTCTCCAAAGGTAAAATCGGTGAGTTGAATGCAAACCTACTGGGTATGATTATGGTCTCCAAAATCTATACCGCAGCGATGGCGAGAGCAAGAATGGAAGAAAAAGACAGAAAAGATTTCTTCCTATATGTGGATGAGTTCCAAAACTTCGTATCAGGAACATTCGCAGACATCTTATCAGAAGCGAGAAAATATAGACTTTCACTCATCATGGCGCATCAATATATCGCACAGCTAGAACCACCAAAAGGACTCGGTGATGTAGGATGAGGAAAAAACGACGTAAAAGCAGCAGTATTTGGTAACGTAGGTACGATGCAATCATTCAAAGTAGGTGCACCTGATGCTGAATTTCTCGAAAAGGAATATGCTCCAGTATTGTCACAAGAAGATATCGTAGGTATTGCAAACTATAAAGCATATATCAAACTAAATATAGACAATGCTACTTCTCGTGCATTTAGTATGAATATGATCTATACCAAAGATTACCAGAACAAAAGAATAGTCCCTATTCTCAAAGAATATTCAGCAAAAAAATATGGAAGAAAGAGGGAATTCGTCGATGCGGAGATGGAAGCGAGATTGGGCATCAACACAGACGAAACGAAACTACCAAAACAAACAGAAGCAGAAAAGATAGCAGCAGAAGAGCACGAAAAAGCATTAGCGATACAACCAAAACCTGAAGCTCCGCATGTTCCTATCACAGAAGCACCTGGAACACAACAAGAACCTCAGGCAGAAAACCAAACAAATACAAAAACATAAGCTTTTGTATATAGTCAATACTATCAAAAAAGACAGATATAAACAATAAAAAAATTACCAAACCACCAAAAATATATTAGTAGACTATCTGAATAATTTCCCCTCTTTTATGCTTCGGATCAACAGGAACTTTGATATAATTCTCCGTCCGGCCCGATCATTTCCCTTCGACCAACACATTATGTGTAATTCACTTATTTAGCTGATGAAATTCCTCTGCGAGTTTGTCAGCTATTTTTTTTAATTCCTTTTCTCTCTGTTTTTTGGTAATAGTATCAATTTGATCAGGTAATAAAGAAGCAGGAATTGGTTCGCCGATATGATGATCAGAAAACGGGAACGAATGAACTTTGTTTATCTTATATTTCTGTATTCATTGTAAAGTTTCGTTGAATTCTTGTTCCGTCTCTCACGGGAATCCGACGATAATATCAGCTCAAATAGAAAGAGGAACTTTGGTTTTTACAGAACGAATTTTAGTCAGCACTGAATCAAGGATTTGACTATCATAATTTCTCTTCATGCGTTGAAGTACAGAATCAGAAAAACTCTGAATAGAGAAATGAAAATGCGGAAGTATCCTTGGATTCTCAATCACAGTAAAAAATTCATCGTCCAGGTATTCAGGTCATAATGATGATATTCTTATCCTTGGTATCTGAGTATTCTCGAGAATATTCTTAAGCAGTGAAGTGAATTTAGATTCTTCCGGTTTCGTAGAGTTCGAACATCACCATGCAGCGATATTTACTCCGGTAAGCACAACTTCTTTGCCTCAGGACTGAAAGAACTCGTTGATTTCAGTGATGATATCGTCTAACGGTCTCGTCATATGCATTCCTCTTTTGTGGACGGTCAGACAAAATGAACAATAATTATCACAACCTGTTTGAATGACTATAAAACTTTTGGTATAAATATTTTTCCTTCACTCTGAATTCTGAACTCTAAATTCTACATTCGATGGTTGTTCTGGAAGCAACGTGATGAAGTCCGAGAAAGAATACAATTCAGGATACAATTCATAGAATCTATCAATTGAAATGGTCTTACCTCTTTTGAGAGATCCACAACCAGTAATATAGAGATGATATCATTCAGATAATTTTTTCTTAGCTAATTTTACCCGCTTCTGCTTTGCTCTATCTGTCACCTCACACGTAGCAAGCATATACGAATTATCAGCAACATTATGGTGACGAAAATAGTCCAACCATTGATTTAGGTAATATTTATTGAGTCTACAACCGAAGATACTATACTCCATTTTTAAAATTAAGAATTAAGAGCTTCGTTTATTAAGAATTAAGAATATTTGAAATTTTTTACAACAAAATTCTTACTCCTTAATTCTTAATCCTTAATATAAATTTTTATTTAGCTCAACAACATTTCTTGTATTTTTTGCCGGAACCACAAGGACATGGATCATTGGGTCTTATCTTGTTTCCTGGTTGTGGAACAACAGGTTCATCAAAAACTTCAGGCGTTCATTTTGGGGTATCCTTGTCATCAACCTCAAATACTTCGAATCCGTCAGTATGTTCAAATACCATTTTCTTAGGAGCTGGTTGCGGTTTCTGGATTTCAACTGCTTTCATCTCTGATCATACTTTCTCGAGCATCTTGAGATACTCCGCCTCGCTCTTGGAACCGACTTCTATAACCTGCTGTACAGGAGTTTGTTGTTGCTGCTGAAGCAGTTCAAAATCGATACCAGCAATATATGCAGTGACATCAAATTTTAATCTATATAACAATGTCTGAAATTTTTCATATGCCTCTGATTTGTACACAACCAACGGATCAAGTTGTGCATATCACATCAAACCAACCTTATCTCTGAGATATTCCATTTCATCGAGATGTTTAACCCGAAGCGTATCCAAGTGATACAAATATACATCCTTAAAAATCTGATACAACCTATCGACATCCATCATAGCAAATTTCGCCTTGAGCTGATCAAGCATAAAAAGAGAAAGCTCTACTTGTAGCTTATCAAAGGTCATTTCCTCAAACATCTGGAATTGTTTATGATCAAGCTTCAGTGAAAATTCTTTGTCCATAACGCGAAGAAATTGTGCAGGAGATTGTCCGAGCACCTGTGAATTTGCTATCTGCTGACGAACGATATCTGACATATTCTCTTCGATTTCAAGCTTGATTTGTTCGACAAGATATTTCCTCAACTCTTCATCAGTTTCACTTGCTAAGATATCATCTCTTTTTTTGTAGATAGCTTGTCTCTGCTTATTGATAACACTATCATAATCAAAAAGATGTTTTCTAATACCAAAATGTCGTCACTCCATCTGTTTCTGAGCTCTGATGATAGAATTGGTAAATTGCTTCTGACTAAGTTCAAGATTTTCCAGCTCTGATTTTCCAAGCAACATCGCAGCGACAGACTGTATCCTTTCACCTCCCATCTTACGCATGATCATATCATCTAGTGCAACGAAAAAGACAGAAACTCCAGGATCACCTTGTCTTCCTGCACGTCCTCTAAGCTGATTATCTATCCTCCTAGATTCGTGTTTTTCTGTACCAAGAATAAAAAGTCCATAGTGAAAATCCTGTTCAAGAGTATCTTGTATTTCACTGTCAGCTGGTTTGCAAATAATCTCAGCAAATGCATCGATATTCTGTTTCTTGTTTCTATTAAATTTGATTTTCATCATAATGTCATCATAACGTACTCGATCATTTTCAGCCTCCCTGATTAATTCATCGCTCATACCAAGCATCCTTCTGATACCATCCATAGTAAGTTCAAATTCGACTTGAGAATATACCACTGCAGAGATACCTTTTGGGTCTCCCTTTATTCCTTTCACCATAGATTTGATTCGCTTTGCATAATTGTCAGCAAGTTTTTCATTCAATCCTGGCTCAAGCTTGATATCAGTTCCCCTACCAGCCATATTGGTAGCGACGACGACGCTTTTAAATTTTCATGCTTGAGAAACAATATGTGCTTCCTGTTCATGAAACTTTGCATTCAAGACATAATGAGTGATTGCCTCCTTTTCCAACATACGAGAAACATATTCGGATGTCGCGATATTAGCAGTACCGATCAAAATAGGTTGTCCTATCTCATGAGCAAATTGGATATGCTGTTTCACAAATTTCCATTTGATAGATTCATTGTAAAACACTTTATCATTTTTATCGACTCTAATCGTAGGCTTGTTGGTAGGAACCTCAAGGACAGAAAGTTCATAGATCTTTTCAAATTCCTCTCCTTCTGTCAATGCTGTACCCGTCATACCACAGAGTTTCTGGTACTGCTTAAAAAAATTCTGATAAGTAATAGTCGCCAACGTCTTGGATTCTCTCTGGATCCTCACTCATTCCTTAGCTTCAATAGCTTGATGTAATCATTCAGAAAATCTTCTTCCTGGCATCGTACGACCCGTATGCTCATCAACGATGAGCACCTCATTATCCTTGACAATATATTCCTTGTCTCTTTCATACACTGCATGTGCACGAAGTGCATTCTCTATATGATGAATCTCCTCATATCAGAGATCTCTATAAAGATTTTCCACATTAAGAATTTTTTCTAATTTAGCGATACCCCTACCACTAAGTGAAGCAGTTTTGGTTTTTTCATCGATATAATAATCGCCATCTTCCTCCTGATGTATTCAGGTTCCTTTGTCCGTAAGCAATTCCTGAAGTAATCATTTGGACACCTTCTTTTTTCCTGAACATGGGGTCAAACCTCTCGCTATCTGTGCATAATAGATATATTTCTCTGTTGCCTCTTCATTGGGCTGAGAGATAATAAGCGGTGTTCTCGCCTCATCGATCAAAATACTATCAATCTCATCCACAATTGCATAATTGAGTGGTCTTCGAATAAGTGATCTTTCTTTCATAGATTTTACAAGATTATCTCTCAGATAATCAAATCCGAGTTCTGAGTTCTCTACATAGGTAATATCTTTGGAATATTCTTCTCTTCTCTTATGTAATGGAACAGTTTTGGTCACGCAACCGCAAGTAAGTCACAATCGGGAATATACATGTCACATCCATTGTGCATCACGAGATGCGAGATAATCATTGACAGTAACAACATGAACACCCTTGCCAGCTAATGCATTCAAATAAACCGGTGCGACAGCAACCAATGTTTTCCCTTCTCACGTCTTCATTTCGGCGATGATCCCTTTGTGTAAGATGATTCATCATAAGAGCTGTACATCATAAGGAACCATATTTCGGATCATTTTTTCTCATTTGACCTCAATCTCTGATCCCACCATCCTTTTGCAGGCCTGCTTGACGACTGCAAATGCTTCAGGAAGAATATCATCCAAAGTCTCACCCTGAGCAATTCTATCCTTGAATTCTTGAGTCTTTGCCTTGATCTGATCATCGGACAACAAATTAAATTCAGAAAAATAGTCATTTATAGTTTTGACGATAGGCAAAAGTTTATTAAGCTGTTTTTGGTTATAATCCCCTGCTATCAAAGTAATCAATTTTCCAAACATGTTTTTTCGAAATTGCTAAAATAAATACCCGCCGGAGCGGATAACACATCGATAGTAGGAATTTTGGACCATAAAACAATGGAAAATAAAAAAATAAAAATTTAAGTTCGAAATGTACAGGAAGTAAATATAAGCAAAAGTATTTATTGCCGTGAGATGGAAAATGGCGCATACACAGTTATCTAAAGAAGAAAGAGAACTTATAGCAATACATTACAGTCAATGATCGAGTTATGCTGCAATAGGTAGAATTATAGGTCGTCCACATACAACAGTAAAGAGAGAAATAGAGCGTAATGGAACTGATGATCGATCAAAAGTTTGCATTAAGTATTCATGTTTCTTGGCTGATGCAAGAAGCAAAGAAAGGAAGATCAAAGCGAATCGTAAACGTAAGAAACTCCTTAAAATGCATTGGTTACGTGAATTTATACACAAGAAATTAGCTAGTAAAGAAGAATCATGGGCACCAGATACATTAGCAAAACGCCTAAAGAATGAGAGATGAATAACAATATCATGAACTACTATTTATTCTTTTATACATAACAATTCTCCGACATGGAAACAATATCTAAGACATTGAAATTGATATAAGCCTTATGGCACAAGCAAATGATATAAGCGTTATTTAGATAGCAAACATATATCATTGAGACCTATTGAAGCCAATGAACGTAGTACATTATGACATTATGAATGAGACACGGTTATGGGAAGTTGAAAAACTAATTTGCTGACTGTGAATGATAGAAAATCGAGAATGGTATTTATTAAAAAGCTATACTCACTTCAAGCAAGTGAAACTACCTATAAATTACTAGATATCTTTAAGGACAAAGAATTAAAAACAATAACATTCGATAGATGAAGTGAATTTGCATATTATGAACCCATAGAAAAAAGACTATGATGAGATGTATATTTTACAAGTCCTTATTCATCATGGCAGAAATGAGAACTAGAAAGAAACAACAGAGAAATTAGGGTGTATTTACCAAAATGATCGTCTTTTGATGATATTACCGAAGAAGAATTAAAGAAGATTGAAGATAAAATCAACAGAAAGCCTAGGAAGATACTATGATATAGATGTTCATATGAAGTATTCCATAGTACGACCCTACATCTTCTTTAACCTGTGCATTTCGAGTTGAAATTTATA
>CAZBWI010000065.1:0-21746 GCA_964495825.1 uncultured Candidatus Peribacteria bacterium
TTGAATAATACGAATTTTTTTCATTTCTTTGTCAGTATAGATAAATGTCATCTTTTATTTTGTTAAGGATAAATCCTTAACAATTTTACTGACATTTCTATTTTTGCCTAGTACTGACATTTTAACCTTGCTGTGACAAAACAGAACACCAACAATTGACTTTAGTATACATTTTACTATAATGATTTTGATAAAAACAAAATCTAAATAATATGATAAAATTTCAACTACACTTCGACGAAAAAAATGAAATGTTCATGGGTGAGTTCAAAGAACTTCCCAAAGAATTCATTGGATTCCTCAAAGAGCAAGGGTTTCTCAAGTACGTCACTGACGAATACATCGAATCATTACCGGATCTTCTCAACGGAGAATTGAATATCGATCCGGATGCAAACACAGATGATAGCTTATGGGTATTCTTCTATTTCAACACAAAAGTACCCCCAGAAATGAATACACCTACACAAGAATATCTCAACCGTGATATCGATATCAACGAAGATGACGGGACATTAGAATTCAATATCATGGTTCCTAAAGATTCCGAAATCATCACAAAATCAAACAATCAAGAGATTGTTCTCGAATTCTAACAAAAACTCAATAATTGCACCTCAGGTATTGCCTGAGGTTTTTTTTATTTTTTTACTACATCAATATGCATATATCTAATAAGCAAGAATACGAGAAACGCAACAAGCAAAAAATCTATAAGCGTCGCAATAACCTTACCATAAAGAATACCTTTATACGAAAGATCTTCCATTTTTTTAACCTTCAATTTTGTCAAAATAGGATTAAGAATCAACGGAGTGATCAAATCATCAATAAGTCATTTTACAAGTTCTCCTACCTTAGTAGCGATAAGCAATCATACTGCTATACCAATGATATTGTACTGAGAAAGAAAAGTGAAAAAATCTTTGAGCATAAGATAATAATAACAAAATAAACACAGCAATACATGTATATTATTAGCACATAAAAAAATCAATGGATTTTTTATAGTAAATAAACATACTTACACCTGGTAAACAAAAAAAATCTAAAAAAAAGGATAAAAAAACAAAGGCGGAGTATTTACCCGACGCCACTACCTCGCAAGAGGAAAAAAAATAATCATAATAATTATGATTGTATATATTGTATTGGATACTTTTATATCCAAAGAAGATGCCAAGAAACTTGGCTGGGACATAGAACACAAAACAATCCGTTTTCGTACACATAACAAAAAAGCATGTAGGATTATCAGATATGAACAAGAAGGAGAATATTATATCGATATTTTAACAGAATCAAAAGTAAATAAAAACCACAAAAACATACTTTTCACGTATCAAGTTACACCTATTGTGAAAAGTATTTTGATTGGTAGGTATGGCGCCGTATTTCACATTCCTATTGTATAAAAAAATCCCACCCATATAAGGGTGGGATTTTTCACCAATAATAAAGCTTGAAATACGACAAAAATTACATACAGTATCATCATTATTTTATTTATTTACAAAACATTAATGAATTTTTCTTTTGAGCTCCAGTGAGCGGCATTGACAGGAAATGTCACTCCAGATGCTATGATGGGAATAAGCACCATCTTTGGCGCATTTTTCGGAGGCATAGCAATAGTACGAACTATCGTATTCTTGGCTATTATAGCATTGATGATCGTATCACGATGGAGAGTATTTAAAAAAGCTGGACTTCCAGGACGAGGAAGTTTGATCCCATTTTACAACCGATACCTCATGTTCAAGGTCGGAGGACGATCAGGATGGAATGTTCTACGGATTCTTATACCTCCGGTATTTGGAATACTAATGATCATCAACTATTTCAAGATTGCAAAAAGATTCTGAAAACATCGAACATATGGACTCGGAATCCGATTTATTAGAATCATATTCATACCAATCCTCGCTTTCGATGATTCTCAACGAAATCCGAAACAACCAACAAAAACTGTAGTAAAATCAAAAATCACCCCTACAAAAAAAACACCAATCAAAAAAGCTCCAGCAAAAAAGATCATAAAGAAAGCGCCAGCTAAAAAAGTAATAAAGAAAGTAAAAACACTTGCTAAGAAAAAATAATCGTCAGCATAAAACAAGAAGAACGTCGGAGCAATCCGGCGTTTTTTCAATTCAGATTGAATTTTTGAAGTAAATACTTATAGTAAAATCACTTGATTCGTAATTCGTCATTGAAAATTCGTAATTGAGTTGGGGATGCTTTTGGATTTGATAAAAGGATTCCATATCTATCGATAGCCACTCTTCGATGGACGTACCGAGTTTAAACAATCGTCCAACACAAAAGTGCTAAAACATTCAACAGAGCTTTTGCTCTCGTTCCTAGCTACACTGTAGCCTAGTAACGTACCAACCCATTGTCCGACTCCTGCTACGCTTTGGGTGCCTAAGCAGGAACTGGTTCGCTTCGGCGGACACCGTTGCTATGGTAAAAATCTATGCCTGTCTATTGGCTACCATATCCCATCATAGTAACGCTAAAAATTAGGATAATAAATAGACTATTGTGGTAGACATCGATACATATGCCTTTTAGACATGGGTTCAATTCCCATCATCTCCACCAAATGAGATTAAATTCACATTAAAAAAACTCCGCAAACACGGAGATTTTTTTGTAAAAAAAATTATACTTTAGTAAAAAATCTTCGAAGTACATACGATGATAAGAAATTACGCCACCGCACCACAACTCAAGCTGAAATAATCATAGTAAACATGAATATCAAAATCAAATACTCGATCAAAAACATTAAGTTTTCCAAAATTTTCATAGTTTTATTGGATATAAATAAGAGATAAAAAGTTTTAAAATCTAAAGAGAATATAGCAAATTTGTTACTCATTTCTTCAATTGATTTACTGACTATTTTGGATATACTCCCTCGCAAACCATCAAGGTTTTTTTAGTATATAGCACAGAGATGATAGTCCAGGTATTGCTCTTATGAATAGTGATCATCGTTTCACCGCTGGTGCCTCCGATACTTGTGCCATTATCGTACTCAATGACGGCAGCATTGGTCGTACAAAAAGTCGATCCACGAATTATATCAGCAGTTTCTGTAGTTAGTGCGCTTATAGCTGACATTATCATCCGAAAAATGCAGAACTTCATCATACCAAAATTAACTATAGAAGAACATCCACTCAGAGAAACAACACTTTTCAATCGCATAGTAAACAAGATAAATACATATTTTAAAAAAGAGGAAAAAATAGGACAAATATCGCTCAAACGAGAAAAATATTTAGAAAAAAAAGAAGGAAGAATAGTAACGTTTTTCTTTGCAATCTTCTGCTATCTACCTGTGATCCCAGATATCATCAGTACAAGATTACTCTACAAAAAAATTACATTCCCTTATTTCATCATTGCAGTCATTATAGGGAAAAGCATCACACACATACCATTCATCTTCGTAGGAAAATCCCTCGTAGAACTAATCGGATTGTGGATATAACATACACTTTTATATTACATAGTATTCAATGAATATTGAACAAATGCTAAAAAAAACAATGGATATTATCAAAAAATACTATACACATTCAGAAAAATATCCTGTACTTAAGTACAAGTCACCACAACAACTCAAAAAAGAGATAAATCTAACCATACCGAAGAAGTGAACACCAGTGGATTCACTTTTTAATGAAATGGAAAAAATAGCATTAAATAGCCCAAAAACAAATAGCAAAGGATTTTTTAATCTGCTCGTAGGCGGAGAAATTATGCCGGCAGTTATGGCAGAAATACTGACCGCAGTCTTGAACAATACGATGCATACATACAAATCAGCAGGCATACATATCCTGATAGAACAAGAAGTAATCAAATTTCTACTCAAAAAAGTTGGCTACAAAAAAGGTGACGGAATATTTGCTCCTGGATGATCATTGACAAATATGATAGCACTAGTCCTAGCAAGAAATGAAACATATACCTCAATCAAACAATCATGAATAGAAGGAAAAAAACTTGTAGGATATACATCAGATCAAGCACACTACTCTATAGAAAAATTTATCAGTGTCACTGGATTATGAAAAAACGCTATCAAAATAATACCGACAGATGATAAAGGGAAAATGGATATAAAAATACTAGAAGAACAAATTCTTTCTGACCTTCGTGACGGATATATCCCATTTTATGTAAATGCTACTGCATGAACGACCGTACTTGGAGCATTCGACCCTATAGAAAAAATAGCCAAGATAGCGAAAAAATACAAATTACGATTACACACCGATGCTGCACTCGGATGATGAGCACTATTGACTAAAAAATACAAAACATTATTAAAAGGAATAGAACAAAGTGATTCGATATCACGATCATTACACAAGATGTTGAATGTTCCATTACTCGCAGCAGTATTATTAACGAAAAACCCAAATATACTATACAAAAATTTCAACGAAAACGCAGATTATTTGTTTCAGATGGATAACACAGATCTCAACCCAGCAAGTAAATCCATCCAATGTGGAAGAAGAAATGATGCTTTCAAAGTATGGACAGCATTGAAATATCTTGGCGAAAAAGGCTACGAACAAAGGATTACCAAAGAATTCGAGAATGCAAAATATGCAGCATCAATGATAAAAAAAGATAAAGATCTGAAATTAATACTTGAACCAGAATGTATAAACGTCTGTTTTCAAGTCAAATGAAAATCAGCAAGCAAAATCTGCGAAGCACTAGATAAACAAGGTCTCATAAAGGTCAGTTATTGAAATCGAAGATGAGAAGAATTCATCAGACTGATGTGTGTCAATGCCGATATGACCAAAAAAGATATCGACAACTTCTTCAAACAAGTGAAATCAGTAAAAATATAATACTCTTATTCTAAATTCTAAATTCTAAATTCTAAATTTTAAATTCTAAATTCTAAATTTGTTATTAAGACATCTTATTATATCAGCATTAGTAATGATATCACCGGTCTTCCCACCGATATTTATCCCTATTGCCTATACATTGATAGGAGTGAGATTATTGCAAGGAGCATGACCAGTAGCGATGTCATTTGCAACAGTAGTACCTGCAGCAGCAAGTAGCATCCTCATACGGTTGTTGTATGGATATGTACATAGACGAATACTCAGATTCAAAACAAATAGAAACAATAAGGACCGGATATCACGCCTAGAAAAAAAATTTGCAGATTATATAGAAAACAGAAGGAGATTAAGTAAAATCAATAAAAAGATAACTAACTTTTTAGAAACAAAAAACAGTAAAGTAGTCTTATTTCTCCTCACCATAGTAGCCATCGATTCAGCGATACCAGATATCGTCGCTATCGGCATCGTCCGCAAGAGATTGCCGTTTCTATTATTTATTCTAGCAGCGATTATAGGAAAATCGACTGTATATCTACCCATCATCCGATGAACAAAGCGAATTTTAATGATATTCTGAAGCTAGAAATCATGAAAAAAATATCACGTTGGATACAAAAATATAAAAGATGGGAATTTTGGCCGTCATATATTTTTGATATTCCGGTATATATCTATCGGCTCATCCTCTCACTCAGAGCATGACATCTCCTCTTCTTTTCGAATATCAATCCAGGGATGATGTTCAGCGGATTCGCTGGTTATGGCAAATACGATGAAATAATAAAATTTGATCCAGAACTCAGACCAAAAACACTACTAATAGCAGTAGGTGAAACAATTGACCATGTAATCAAACAGATAGAAACAGAACATATATGATACCCAATGATTATCAAACCAAATCTAGGAAGAATGGCAAGAGATATTTATAAGATAGAAAATGAGCATCAGCTCAGAGAAAAATTATCTTCAATACAAGAAAACTACGTAATACAGGAATTCATAGACTACCCATTAGAATTTTGAATCCTCTATTATCGTATACCATGAGAAGAAAAATGACATATTACCGGAATAACAGATAAACGTTTATTATTCGTCAAAGGAAACGGAAAACATACATTAGGTGAACTTATAGAAAATCACGATAGAGCAAAATATTACTATACATATTTTAAGCAATTACATCACAAAATATGGGATCATATTATTCCCGTAGAAGAAACATTCCAACTCCATTTCTTAGGCAATCACTGTAGATGATCTTGTTTCTATGATGTAACAAATCTCATAACTGATAAACTTGAAACGATTATAGATTCCATCACGAAGACAATCCCTGAATTTTATTTCGGCCGCTACGACCTCAAAGCAAAAAGTCTAGAAGATCTCTATGCAGGGAAATTTAAAATTATAGAACTTAATGGTATGGGAACATTACCAGTTCATATTTACGATCCAAACCATAATTTGCGATATGCATACAAAGAAATATTTAGACATCGAAATATCATATATAAAATTAGTAAGAAGAATTACGAAAGATGATATAACTTCCTTACGCTAAAAGAAGCAAAAAAGATTATCAAACAATATGGAATATAACTATCAAACAGTTTATAAAAAAAACATCCGGGAAACCGGATGTTTTATATCATATAAACAACAATAACGCAATACACAAAGAAACAGCATAAAAGAATACAGATAACCAAAAATACTTGAAAATACGGTAATGAAGTTCTTCACGATAACTCTGGTTTAAAAGATATCGATACGCATAGCGATACACGCGTACATAAAGCATTGCAGCAAAAACATACAATATCCGAGCAGTAAAAAAAAGCACGTATCGAAAAGCATCAGCATGAGAAGTACTATGAGCTACAAACAACAACAATTCTACGATAAAGACGCCCAAAATAACTGCAAAGATAAGAAAGATAATCGACCCAAAGATATGAATCAGTAAACGATAGAATTTTTTCAGAACATTCTCCCAAAAAGAAAGAGCAGGTTCATCTTGATAATATACCATAACTATGATTTTTTTGTTTTATTTAAATGACTATATAAAAAATAACAAAAAAATCAATATAAAACAAAGAAAAAATAAAAAAATATAAAAGAGATATACGAAGAAAATTTGCTTTCCAAAGCCATTTTTTTACAAACAAAGAAGAGTACGAGTATATAAAAACTCGAATTATTGGTAGTATAGAAAAAATTTATTTTTCTCTCATCATCCATGCAAACAAAAAAAATCTTACTCTGACTAGGAATCCTAACAATCGCTGGGATTATTCTAAGCGTATTCGCACAAGAGATATTCAACATCACGTTAGTACCGAATCTAGATATTTCTCGTTTTGCACCATACCAACTCAGCGTAACAACAAGTGGAGATATCCTGAGTGGAGAGATGCAAATCACAGCAATCAATGGCGATGGAGGGAATTGTATAGATTATTATGCTTCCGGATGATGTGCAGTATCAGGAGGAATAAGTAGCTTCACAGGGGAACTCACCTATTCGTGAGACAATATTTGGGTAAGCAACAATATCTATCCAGATAGTATCTATCCAGAAGTATATTTTGCTGATAGTTCCATAACACGAAATAATACACCTCAAGAAGTACTGATGAGTAGAAATAGTTATGAAATAATGTATTTCACGAATCCATTCACTATGGAAAACAATATGAGTTTTTTTATGGAACTCAACCTAAGACCTAGAAGCACAGCAAATTCACAAAATCTTCTCGTATATGTAGTAGAAAAAAACAAAAATATAAATTTTTTTTCAAGTGAACGACGTAATCATACATGAGTAGAACTAATAGGATCTTTTAGCAGGACCGCATTACCCCACCACACACATACAGCAAATTCAGCCCACTATCTCATACCACTATCAACCAATGGGGATGGAACCATAGGTACAAAACATATCGATATTAGGGATAATTTTTGGATTGTAACCGTAGCTAATACATGACTTCCAAGCAAATGACGATATCTTAGATACCAATCAAGTGCTTTATGTCAAAACACCAGTGGTCGATACCAATGAGATCTCGATACACGAAATATAACACGACAATCTTGATGTCCAGACGTACATTTTCATATAGCGAGAAGAGGTGATCATGCTGATGGACTCACAGCGAACGTTACTATGTACGCAAGCTGATGAAGTATAGTCACAGGAGAACGAGTAGAATCATTCGCTCCATTACCAAATCTCGCACCAAACACCACGTCATTTATTACACCAACATCAGGATCATATACAGGAGACATATATATTTCTCGATATCCATCCATAGATCCCAATGGTGATAGCGTAACCTACACTATCTACCTCACCGACACATGAGGAAATGAATTAGAGACACTTACAGGCAACATATCTACAACAGGATTTTATCGAGATAGCACAAGCACCGGTGACGGTATATACAACCTAAAAGGAGAAGTATGCGATACATCGTTATGTAATACTTTCAATCTCACTGACGATTTCCTTGTAGATAATATAGAAGATCCTGATACCTTTGCTCCAGCAGTAAATATCACGAGCGGCCAATACTTCAGCGGAGATGTGTATGTAGAAGTGATCGATGAACATTATTCAGGAACCCTAGTAACATATAACTCATCTGATACACGATATACAACAACAGGATTTATGCTAACAGGAGAAGGATATTATATACTGACTGCCTATGATACGACAGGAAATTTTACTACCGTAGGATTCACTATTGACAAAACAATGCCGACCTTCACGGGAGTAATAAGCGGAACAACCTACTATACAGGAGTGATAATAGAATTCTTTGATAATAATGAGTGAGTGACTGCTACATTGAGTGGCGGAGACTATACCTGATGAATATATACCAGTGGTACATTACTTACAACAACAGGAGAATACATAATAATCATAACAGACAATGCAGGAAATTCTACAGGAGCAATATTTACTATCACAGATCCTGATACCAACAAACCGACAGCAACGATAGACTACTACCCTGCTTCATGATCACGGACAAATACTGATGTCTTGGCAGTAATTACAGGATTCAGTGAAGAAATTACATGATTAAATGTCACTCAATATCTCTTCACTGGCAACGGAATTTTTCTCTTTACTTTCAATGATCTTGCAGGCAACACAGGAGAAGCACTAGCAACTGTAGATCGAATAGACAAAGAAGTACCAATAGTAAATATCAATGGAAGCTCCACTGTCTATATAGAACTTGGAAATAACTACACCGAGCTTTGAGCAAAACGAACAGATAACATAGATGGAACATGAGATATTAGTATCATTAGCGGTAATGTAAATACATGAGTTATAGGAACATATGAACTAGAATATATCTATATAGACCAAGCAGGAAACACAGGAACAGACAACAGAACAGTTATCGTAGAAGATACAACCAAACCAACAGCAACGATAGAATATACACCATGATCAGGTACAAGAACAAATACTAATGTATTGGCAGTGATAACATGATTCAGTGAAAATGTAACATGATTAAATGCTACAGGATATCTATTTACGAGTAATGACACATTCACATTTACATTTGAAGATATCCAATGAAATACAGGAGAAGTAATAGCAACTGTTAACTGGATAGACAAAACAAATCCAGTAGTAACAATAAACTGAAGTGGAACAATATATATAGAATATGGGGATAGCTATACAGAACTTTGAGCTACACGAAGCGACAATGCTGATGGTACATGAGATGTAAACATCATAAGCGGAACAGTAAATACAGGAACAATATGAACATACGAACTACAATATATATACGTAGATGAAGCAGGAAATACAGGAATTGATTCTAGGATCGTTATTGTACAAGATACTACTAAACCAACGGCTTCGATAGAATACACACCTATATCATGAAGTCGAACAAGTGGTAATGTTTTAGCAGTGATAACATGATTCAGTGAAGAAATTACCGGATTAAATACTACAGGATACACCTTCATAACTAATAGCTCATTTATATTCACGTTCGAGGACCTTGCAGGAAATACAGGAGCAATTACTGCTACCGTCAATCGAATAGACAAAACAGCACCAATAATAAATGCTACAGGCACTATAACAACAACGACAGGAACAGCAACTATCGAACATATCAATATAACGGAAACTGACGCATGATTAGCATCAGCACGCATGGAATATTCATGAGTATATAATTCAACGATAACTTGAGAACTTCAACTTACTACATGAGATGTAAACAATCTAACCTGATTCATAGCAGGACTCGACCACAACGCAACATATACATACACCATAACATTCACCGATAATATCGGAAATAGTTCATTTATAACGGGAATATTTGAAACCATCATCGATCGGAATATCATTTACACCGAAGTACGGAGCGGCAATGTATTGTCAGGAATACACACCAATCTCTCAACAGTAACTAATGATAACGTAACAAATTTCACCTGACTATATCTTGAAATACCAAGCATAGGAAAAATAGAGATACTCACAGGAATTGATTTAACAGATCCAGGAACACAAACATTCCTCCAATGATTAAAAGACACAATGATTATGGAGAATGGATATATCAATTTTATTGTCCATGATAGTTCTACATATTCAGGAAGTGCTTTTGTACACATTCCAGCAACATTAACTATGCGACTAACTACTGCTCAATTCCCTAATGGAACATGAGGCGTCGAAAATATAGTAGTAAGAGACAATAATGGAACAATACTAGATAGCTTATCAGTACTGAGTAATTTCATATGCAACGCTAGTGCACTTACAGGCGTAGAGCAGGAATGTTCATTTAAGACATCACATTTCACCTCATTTGGAACCAGACCTACCCTCCCTTTTGTACGTATATATAGTAACAACAGTAATCCATGATATGCAAAAATAGGAGATACAATTACGCTTTCCTTTAGCAGTAGCGAACCACTTACATGAGTTTTTGCAGTCATCGCAAATAACGGAGCAACAATAACAGGAACCGGAACAAATCGAATAGGAAATTATACACTCTGAGGAGGAGAATCAGAAGGAAATACATCTTTCAGTATAGATTTCGAAGACTTCTACAATAATACAGGAATTACAGTAACAACAGTTACCGATACATCGCAAGTTATAATAGACTTTACTCCACCAGCGATAACAAATATCATCAGCGGACAATACTTCAATACTGATATAACACCAATCATAGTCGAAACAAATTACTCATGAGCAACATTGAATGGTAGTAATTATACCAGCGGAACAGTAATTTCCACAGAAGGAGTTTATGAGCTTATTGTCTATGATCTTGCAGGTAATAGTTCTGCAGTATCATTTACTATCGATACAACAGAACCAAGTTTTGAAGGCGTTATTTCTTGAGCATATTATTCTGGAAACGTAACACTTACGTTTAGTGATACAGCCACACTCAATGGTTCAGGAATCTCAAGTGGTGATATTATTTCTGCTGATTGAACATACGAACTTATTGTGACAGATCTTGCGGGTAATTCTACAGGAGCTACATTTACTATCGATACGACAGAACCTACATTTGCAGGAGTTACTTCTTGAACATATTATTCTTGAAACAAATCAATCACTTTCAGTGATACCAATCTTTCTTGAGCAACATTGAATGGAGTTCCGTATCATAGTGGAGATATTATTTCTGCTGATTGAACATACGAACTTATTATAACAGATCTTGCGGGTAATTCTACAGGATCCATATTTACTATCGATACGACAGAACCAAATTTTGCAGGTATAACTTCATGAGCATACTACAATACCAATAAAACAATAATATTCAGCGATACCAATCTTTCTTGAGCAACATTGAACGGTATTCCATACAATAGTGGAGACATCATATCGAGCGAAGGAACGTATGTATTTGTCGTTGAAGACTTAGCTGGGAACACTACTGGTGCAACATTTATTATCGATACAACAGAACCAACATTCCGAGGAGTAATTTCAGGAGCATATTATAATATCAATAAGTCCATCGGATTTAGCGATGCTAATATTTCTGGTGCGACAGTAAATGGCATAGCATATACCAGTGGCAGTCTTATCTCTACAGATGGAACAAAAGTCTTTATAGTAACAGATAAAGCAGGAAATAGTACCTGAACAACATTTACGATAGACAAGACAGCACCGATTGTTTGAACATGAATAATTTCTGTAGGAAATACCGGAAACAATGGAACGACATTATACTACAAGGGAACCATCACACTCAGTACAACAGTTTCTGATACAAATCTCAGCGGAACAAGCTGCCAATATAGTACAGGAACATCACGAGCTTCAGCTACCTACGCAACAGGAGTATGTTCTATCGCATGACTCACACCTGCAGCGAATATTAACATTAGATTCAGAGTACGAGATCTTGCAGGCAATCTCACTACTGGAGGAATAACAACATACAACTATGATAGTACGGCACCTATAACTACTGATAATGCAAACTCGACAACAGGAGCTACAGATGTAACAGTAATACTTTCACCAATAGACACAGGTGTAGGATTATCATGAACACGTTACTGTGTGGATACATGATGAACATGTACGCCTACACTTTCATGAACAACAATTTCCGTGACATGAGCAGTAGGAGTAATAACTCATAAATACATAAGATATTATTCTGTAGATAAACTGAACAACACAGAAACGATAAAGACTTCGGTAATGATCAATATCGACAAAGAACTCCCTTATCTGACAGGAACTACAACATTCAGTTCAAACAATTCAACTAATTCCGGATATGCAAAGATAGGCAACACTATAACCATCATATTCCAATCACACGAAATACTAACAGGAACTCCGATTATGACGATTTCATGAGGAAGTCTTACTACCGGAACTGTGACAAATATAGGAGGAAATACCTATTCATGAACTTATATTATGAAAGCTTGAGATATAGAATGACCTATAAGCTTCAATATAACCATGACAGATCTCGTGGGAAATACCTGAACAATAAATATCACAGGAACGATTATCTTCGATAAGACAGCACCAAGCGGTATTAGTATCACAGCACCAACCACTGACACCTATCTCAAAGGAGATCCAGATGTATATGTCATCACATGGAATACTTGAACAGATGCACATTTGGGACCAAACTCGATTTATCTCGAATATTCTGTGACAAATTTCGTAAGCACGACAAATATTACAACAGGAACAGCAAATAACTGATCGTATACATTCATGTTTCCAAATACATTAAATACTTTCGCAAAAATAAGAATAATCGCAACGGATCTTGCAGGAAATGTTGCATATTTCACAGGTAATCAATTTAGCATCGACAATACACCACCAACAGATATCACTATCACGTATCCATGACTGTATCTAAAATGAGCATCAGGATATCTGATAGAATGGAGTTGAGGTATTGACGCAAATCCTCAAAGTATAATACTTTCTTATACTACAAATGGAACAACATTCACAACAATATGTACCAAAACAAATAATGAACAAAATTGTACATGGAACACACCAAGCATAAATAGTGCTACAGTACAATTAAGAACAGTAGCGACAGACAAAGTAGGAATGAGCAAACAATGGACAACACCTACTTTTATTGTGGATTCAACAGCACCGACAGCAATCGTATTTACTGATAACAATAGCAATCGAAGAAATACCAATGCAACAGCAACAGGAACAAGCACGGACGCACTTGCTGGATTATGGACTACTGGTATGGTATATAGGACAACCACGGCATTCACTGGAAACTGCGAGGGCGGAACAACAACAACGCCAACATTCACAACAGACGGATATCGAACAGGCTATGCATGTATTATGGACAAAGCAGGAAATATCAGAACAGGACAACAGGTCTACAAAATAGACAAAACTCCTCCAGCACTCCAAATCCCAACAAATAGTATTGCCAACACAGGAAAAATAATCAATATCACAGGAACAGATACACTTGCAGGAATATCATGATATCTACGATCAAAAGTTTCTGGTCCTGGAACAATAAACTTCAGTCCATCTACTACCACAGAAGATCCGACTATCAGTGCCAATACAGATGGTATGTATGTACTCAAAGTTGTCATAACAGATAATGCAGGAAATCAAACTTCCTGAATAATAAATTTTATACGGGATACAACAGCACCGATACTCACCGGAGCAACAGGAGTAAATAATCTTACAAGTCAGACACCAAATTATAGTTTCACAACCAATGAAACAGGAACTATCAGTTACAGCGGATCATGTTCGAGTACAACGACAACAGCAAATACAGGAACAAACACTATTACATTCAATGCACTAGCAAATGGAACATACAGCAATTGTCAGATCAGAATCACTGACACAGTAGGAAATGCATCAGCACGATTAAATATTCCTAGTTTTACAGTCAATTATAACGCATGAGGCGGATGAGGTTGAGGTTGAGGTGGTGGATGAGGAGGTATGGCAATTTGCACATCCTCACAATTACAATGTGTAAACAATGTATATGCAATCAAACCAGGATATAGTTGCTACTGAGGAGATCTAGGGAAATCATGCAATATTGATGTATGCGTAGATGGCGACTATTCATGAAACCCAAATGATGGACTCTGCCAAGATCCTACCAAAGTCGAAACAACCAGCGGTTCGACAAGTACGAGTACATGAAAACGAGTGCTCTATACCTCACCATACAACAAAGAACTAACGGATGCATATTTCTACGCATTCAATGCTAAAATAACTACAGTACCAGATATCAAACGAGCAGATATGACAGGAGTACTTATCAGATCACATCTTGCAAAAATGATGTCAGAATATGTTATGAAAACACTCAACAAGAAACCAGACACAACAAGAAATTGCAGCTTCAACGATATGAATAACCAAACAGAAGAATTCAAAAAATATGCAATACTTGCGTGTCAACTTGGACTCATGGGACTCAAAACCGATGGTACACCAGCAACGATATTCAATCCAGATAAACCAGTTACAAGAGCTATTTTCTGAACAACGCTTTCTAGAGCATTGCGATGAAACACATACAATGGAGGAAATAATCGATATATACAACATCTTCAAGCATTGCAAAACAATGGCATCATGACACAGATCCAATACCCAAATAATCGGGAGCTTAGAGGATATGTCATGCTCATGATGATGAGAGCAGACCAAAAAGTGACAAAGAGTCAATACCTAAACTTCACCTCATTACGAGGACAAAAGATATTTATACCAAACAAAACAACAAACACTACCACTCAAACTACAACAAACACCACTACTCCAACTACTACGACCAGTTCACAATTCTCACAGATGGAATTGGATTTTATGCAGCATATCAACAAAGAGTATCAATTTACCGAAGGATATAAACTGGGCCAAATTAGCATCGGAGTCAAATATCTCCAATACTTCCTCAAAGCGAAAAAATACTACACATGATCAATCAATGGTATCAACAACACCTCTACTGTAGAAGCACTCTTCAGATTCCAAGTAGACAATGGTATCGTAGAAACACCTGAAGATCAATGAGCTGGATATCTATGACCATCAACAAGAGAACTCATCAATCCTCTTCTCAAAAAATTATTGAATCTATAACCATGAAAGAAGCTATCTATCAATTTCTCAAAAAAATTCCCAAAGGCAAAGTGATTTCATACAAAACACTAGCTGAATATTTTTCTACATCACCACGTACTATAGGCAAAATCATGAATAGCAACAATACCCCTGAGAGATTCCCTTGCTATAAAGTAGTAAAAAGTAATGGAGAGCTCTGAGGATACAATTGAGGTATCAAGATAAAAATCAAAAAATTGGCTGACGAAGGAATACAACTTATCAAAAACAAAATCCCTCCAAAAGATTTCCGATACCCACCACAGTTGAAAAGACAAACGAAATAGTTATAACCCATTCACAATTCTTCATTCATAATTCATAATTGATGTTATTGACCATAGGACTAGAGATACATATCAAGCTGAAAAGCATAAATAAAATGTTCTGCCAATGCAAAAATGAACAGAATTTTGATAATCTTATACCAAACACCAACATCTGCCCCGTTTGTACAGGACAGCCATGAGCGCTTCCAACACTAAGTCAAGAAGTATTGGGAAAGGCACTCATCCTAGGGAAAGCATTGCAATGTACGATCAATGAATTATCAAATTTCGACAGAAAATCCTATTTCTATCCAGATCTCCCAATGGGATACCAGATAACACAATTATATCACCCGACCAATACCAACGGGAAGATTTCTTTTTTCTTAAACAATTATACGATAGAAAAAACAGTTTACATCCAAGATGCACATATGGAATGTGATACTGCAAAGATGATACATGAAGGCTGACAAGCATTACTCGATTTTAACCGTGCAGGCACACCATTGATAGAAATAGTCACCAAACCTGATTTCAGGAGTAGTGAAGAAGTCATCGAATTCCTCAAAGAACTGCAAAGAATAGTCAGGTTCAATAATCTTTCAGATGCCGATATGGAAAAAGGTCAGATGAGAGTAGATGTAAATATTTCAGTCAGAAAAACAGAACAAGATCCATATGGAACAAGAATCGAAGTAAAAAACATAAATTCCTTCTCAGCTATAAAAAGAGCAATAGAACACGAATATGCAAGACAAGTGAAATTATACGAAGAAAATAAAACATTTGATCAGGAAACAAGAGGATGGGATGATACCAAAGGAGAATCATATCCTATGAGATCCAAAGAAGAGGCGCTCGACTATAGATATTTTCCAGAACCAGATCTTCCTCCATTAAAATTAGAAAAAGAGACACTGGAACGATTGGATGCACAAGAAACAATCATCCCATACAATATCATTAAAACAATGAAAGAAACATATGGTTTCAACAAAGAATACATCAACGCACTCATCGGAGACAAAGAAACACTCGATTATTTTTTTGAACTAGAAAACCTCTTTGCTAAAGAGGGAAACGAAGGGTGATTAAAATCAAAATTAATTGCAAAATGGATAACAGGACCAATTGCTGCTTGGATGAAGGAACATTTCAAAACCATCAACGAACTTCCCTTCAACAAGACACAATTGACAAATTTTTTGACCAGTGCTCAAGAAGCAAAACTCATGGAAAATCAGCTAAAAATAGTAATAAATGAAATGCTTAGTACAGGAAAAGATCCCGAAGAAATTATCAAGGAAAAATGATTCAACACACCAGCCATGGACGAAAAAGAACTAGAACACATCGTACAAGAAGTGATCAAAGAGAATCCTGCAATAGTGGAACAGTACAAATGAGGGAAAACAACAACTATAGGATTCTTCGTAGGACAAGCAATGAAAAAAACTTGAGGGAAAGGAAATCCAAAAATAATTCAGATATTGCTAGAAAAAGTATTAAAATAACCAAAAAAATCAAAAACAAATATACAAAAAAATAATACTTCCATGAGAAGTATTGTTTTTTACAATAAAGAGCACAAGAAAAATATGTTTATAGGGTAAGTAAGACATAACTACCAAGTCCTACCATCAACAATCAAACGATAAGATGAATAAGTTGAGTCTTCTCATATTTAATCTTTGCTAGTTTATCGACACTTGCATATCATAGACTTACCAAAAGAGCTATAGCGACCATAGGTAAGATAAAAATGAGATTATATACAATCAGATAGATATATCACCACAAATGTAAATTACGCTCTTGAGAACTCAAAAATCATAGTATAGTAAAATAAGGACCAGATGAACAAGGAAGTAAAAATAAACTTACAAGTATTCCTACAACAAACGCTCAAAACGGAGAAGATACTTTATGAATCATCTCTTGCATCTTAGGCCTCCAACTAAAAGGAACTTCCATGACAAATCGTTTCCCATATCGGAAATAGTCCTTCAAATTTGCAAGTCAGACAAGTAATCCAAGTATTCATACAATAAGTTTCAAAACAAAAGTATTATTGGCTGTTGCAAGTGCTGAAAATAAACCAACACCCATAGCTAGATAACTCAAAAAGACAGCAAGAGAAAATAACATTCAAGCAAATAAGGTTTTTCTCTTACTCTGATGCCTGCTAAGTATAGTTGAAAGAAGTAATAACATAACAGCAAACGCACAAGGATTGATGCTATCGGAAATAGCAGCAGGAAGCATGATTCAAAAAAACGACAATCTCTGCTTAAAACTTTTTTCTACAGACTGTACGCCTCAAGTTCATGCAGTATCTTTGCAAGCAGCAGCAGCTATCTGCGCTAACTTTCCGGAAAAATATTCTATAATATTCACATCTCCGTTGATATAATTACAATCAGATCAACTTTCAATAATCAGAAAAGGCACGCCAATTTTATCATATGTAAGATTATGCTTAGCAAGATAAGTATTAAATTCTTTGAGATTGGTTGTATTAAAGAAGATCTCCTTTTGGCGCAAATCGAATTTCTTGGTAAGCTGATGCTCTTTGATATACTCATGTACTTTTGCACAATGTGGACATCCATTACCATAAAACAAAATATATTCCTGAGCAAAATTCACGCTAAACATACCAATAACAACTACTAATATTCATAGTATATACTTCATCATGTTATATATAATAATAAATGATTTATTTTTTGAACATATGTTCGTTCTTGAGTACAATGATAAGAAGAACAAATGTTATAATAAGGTTAAACAATCCTCCTCCAAAACTTCAGTATGACCTATAAGAATAGAGTCCTACAGGGATTAAACTAATAATAAATAAAAGAACAGAAACAAGGAATCCGAGGATAATAAGCGATATTACTCGTTTTTTGAATCTGATTAGACCTATTCCCATAAAGAGCGAAAGCAATGAAAAAGCAAAAGCAAAAATTACATATATCAATACACGAATTCCTATACCAAATCATAAACTAAACATAAATCCGAGACCACTCAATGAGATAAGAAATGAGAAAATACCGATAATTCAGGTAATAAACGATATCCATCCTACAATAATAAATATAGGTTTTAGAGAAGAAGAAATCCTGTGATTGATATCATTTACAACATTGGAAGCAAGCAGATCCTTGATCAATTTCAGATTGATGAATGTATAAACAAATCAGGTATTCATGATTTTCTCCATATTCTTGTCAATATTGTGTTCCATTTTTTCCAAAGCTTCTTCCTCACTGAAACGTTTTTTTTGATGTGATTGATGTATCTGTTCCATAAGTGATATATGATAAAAAACTAAAAAAATAGAATAAATCAGGAAGCTTATAGTCAAACTATTACGGATTTCAACACTTTGAAATTTATTATACATCTAGAATGCATATGGAAGTATTCCATATTTTTCTACATTCTAAATGATGTATTCTAAATCAAATCGAAGGTTTGTTTGGCTATCATCAATTCTTCATTGGTCGGTATAACGACGACAGTGACATTGGAATTACGTGCGGAAATAATCTTTCCTTCAGGTAATTCGTCAACATTAGCCTTGGCATCGATTTTGATTCATAGATATCATAATTTTTCACACAGCATCTTCCTGATAATAGCTCTGTGTTCCATCACGCCGGCAGTCAGGACAATCACATCGACTCAGCCAAGCAATGCGACATACGCTCAGATATATTTCACGAGAGAATGTATATACATATCCAGAGCGAGCATGCATTTTTTATTTCACTTCTTAATGCCTGTAAGGATATCTCTCATATCGCTAGACACTCAGGAAACACCGAGCAATCAACTTTTTTTATTGAGCATATCATCGATTTCCTGAACAGTCATCTTGTAATGAGTGACTAAATAGGTGAAAATCGCAGGATCGATATTGCCTGATCTCGTACCCATCATCGTTCATTCAAGCGGTGTCATTCACATAGAAGTTTCGAGTACTTTCCCATCTTTGATAGCAGTCACGCTGACACCGTTTCCTACATGACAAGTAATAAATTTCTTTCATTTCTTTACTATAACACGAGCTTTCTCGTAAACATATTGATGCGAGGTGCCGTGGAATCAATATCTCCTGATCTTATTTTTGGCATAATATCCATACGGAATGGCATACAAGTAATGTGAAGGTTCCATGCTTTGATAAAATGCTGTATCAAAAACGGCAACTTGTTTCAATTTCGGCATTAGTTCCTTGCAGGCAAGGATAGCTTGCAGATTAGCAGGATTATGTAACGGAGCTAAATCACTACACTCCTCTATCCTCTTGATAACATTCGCATTTATAACCACAGGGTTTTTGAAATATTCTCCTCCGTGCACCACCCTATGACCGATAGCATCTATAGGTCCATATTTGGCTAATGCAGGAAATATAGACTTCAATGCCATCTTATGATTTTTTATAGAAGAACCTTTGACTCAGATCCTTTCAATGATTCATTTTATCAAAACAACATTTTTCTTCATATCAAAAAGCTGATATTTCAACGAAGAACTTCACGCATTCAGGACTAAGATTTTCATAGAGACATGAAAAAAATAAATATTATAGCAGATATAGCGGTTTAGCGGGAAATTGCAATTTGAAAAAATCCCCAAGAAAAGTATCTCAGGGATTTCAGTAAAAAAATATATTATACCGCAATAGCGAATTCGATCTTCGGATGCGAGTCATATCATTGAAGTTCAAAATCCGTGTATTTCCAATCCCAAATAGAAGTGAAATTTGGTAATTCCAAAGTTGGAAGTTTTTTAGGCTCACGAGAGAGCTGTTCCTTGGCTCCATCGATATGGTTTTCATAGATATGGACATCACCCAATGATCACATCAAAATACCAGGAATCATATTGGATTCTTTCGCAAGCAGCAAAAGTAGCAATGCATAGCTCGCAATATTATATGGTAATCATAGCATAGTATCTACAGATCTCTGATTCCGGGTTAGGTTCAACACTTTTTCGCCTTTGTGATTTAATGTAACTATAGCTTGTCGAGAATAATGACAAGGAGGTAAGGCCATCTGATCAAGTTCTGAAGGATTCCATGCATTGACGATCATGCGTCTATCAAATGGATTGGTCTTTAATTTATCGACAACTTCTTTGAACTGATCAATGCTTCCCATCCAGTCTCTCCATTGGACACCATATATCCTTCAGAGTTCATCCTCCTCCATCATCTTCTTCTTAGTCTCCTCGTCATTGCCGTATGGAACTTTTCTTGGATCACATCGTTCATCCCAAATATGGCAATTTCTTTCATGAAAATCTTTTTTGGTATGCAATCACTTAATGAAACATTCAAGTTCTGCAGCGATTGTTTTCATACCCATTTTTTTAGTCGTGAGCAACGGGAATCCGTCAGCCATATCGTGTCTAATAGATCGACAAGCAATAGCATAGGTGGAAATTCACGTCCTATTCTCCTTTTTCGGAGCCTTGAGAATCTCTTTGACTAAATTCTGATATTGGATATCGATATGTTCCATGAGGACAAACAAAAAATAAAGTTCACTATCAAAAAGATATCAAAATACGAAGAAAATACAACAACATGTACTAAAAATCACTTCCTTGGACTTGAAAGCCCCACCTGATTTACTATAGTAGCTATTTGACTACAATCATCTGAAATCATCAGCTTTTTATCATCAATAATCTTCAGTAATAATGAACCAGAAAGAATTGAACCAAAACCTCAACGCGTACCGAAAACAGCACAAGATTTTCGAGAAATCCCTGGAACAAAGATCAGAAAAATTCCAATCTATCACCTATGAC
>CAZBWI010000066.1:0-5123 GCA_964495825.1 uncultured Candidatus Peribacteria bacterium
TTGAATAATACGAATTTTTTTCATTTCTTTGTCAGTATAGATAAATGTCATCTTTTATTTTGTTAAGGATAAATCCTTAACAATTTTACTGACATTTCTATTTTTGCCTAGTACTGACATTTTAACCTTGCTGTGACAAAAAAAATGTAGTTCTATTGAATTTATCAAACAAAAAACTACTGTAAGAACATTCCGATTTTTATATAGCGCAACGAACTGCATGTTTTCACAGATACAAACACTGCTCACGGATCACTCAAGCTCATGCATTACGCACGCAAATAAGCTCGCATATACCAACAAACAAAGAACAATCCACGGTGAGGATATTTTTCGATGAATCTCTATATTTTTGAAACATCATGACCTCAACAGCATTTTCCGGAAATTTTTAGGGATTCCTGAAGAAGTACTCGAAACCTATTTCCAGCGTAAATACACTACAACGACTATGATCGGAAGCCTGGAAAAAACAAAAAAATTACCACTCAACAAAAAAATTGCACAAACACTTCATGCACATATCAACGAAACAACCAAGAAATTAGACCTAGACATACTATTTTTGGCATCATTTTACGATATGTCAAATCAATTTACTGACCATCTCTCTACCCACAACATCAACCACAAAACCATAATTGAGAACTACAAAAAACTCACTCAAAATCCTATCATACAGCAAATGGGACTATTTGCTTTTTTACAGATATTAAATAAAATCTTGGTAACGTTCAATTTAGATGTTAACAAGATTAAACTTATGGAAATAGAAAAGATAGAAAAATTGCATAATGTGAATATGCTCCTGGATGCGGTAGAAAGCGAAATCGTGGAAAAAGAGAATAACGTCATGACGGGAGATAAGGGCAAAAAAGAAGAGAAAAAACTCACAATAGAATATTTTGGAACCGATCTGACCAAAGAAGTCAAAGATGGGATGATTGATCCGATCATCGGCAGAGAGAATGAAATCAACCAGATCATCTATACACTACTCAGAAAGAACAAAAACAACCCACTCCTCATCGGAGAGGCAGGTGTCGGTAAGACCGCTATCGTCGAAGGATTGGCACAAAAAATCACAAAAAACGACGTACCAGAAAAACTCAAAAACAAGAGGATATTTTTGCTCGATATGGGAACATTGGTCGCAGGAACCAAATATAGAGGAGAATTTGAATCCAGAATGAAATCCATTTTGGAGGAAGCAATGGATCCGACAAACAATATCATCCTCTTCATCGACGAAATCCACACCATCATCGGTGCAGGAGGTCAAGAAAACGGCGACGCAGCACAAATGCTCAAGCCATTGTTATCAAGAGGAAAAATCAAATTGATTGGTTCGACGACATTCAACGAATATCAAAAATACATCGAAAAAGATGCAGCGCTCAAGAGAAGATTCCAAGAAGTGATAATCAATGAACCTGATGGAGAGATGAGTAAACAAATTCTCCAAGGATTAAAACAGACCTATGAAGATTTCCATGGGGTACAGATCCAAGAAGAAGCCATCGATGCAGCGATCACCCTCAGCAAGAGATATATGATGAACAAATATTTGCCGGACAAAGCACTCGATATTATTGATGAGGCCTGTGCAAGAAAATCCACCATGAATCAGAAATTGGATAATGATAAGGAGTATAAAAAATTTGAGGAGACCTTGGCAAAAATCCAAGCTAAGATCGAAGAAGCGATAGAAAAACAGGATTACTTCGGAGCTGCAGAACTCAAAGCCAAAGAAGAAGAAGCAAAACAAGAGATGTTGAAAATCAGGAACAATAAAAACATTCCTACTCACCTCAGACCCACGATTACAAAAGAAGATATCGGAAACGTACTTGCTGACAAGACCGGAATCCCTACAAATATCGTCAATGAATCTGAAATAGACAAACTGAGAAGATTGTCTGAAGAGTTAAAGAAAAATATCGTCGGACAAGATGAAGCAGTAGATGCAGTGGTAAAGACACTAACTAGAAGCAGATTATCTGTCATCAAATATACGAAACCGATCGGTTCATTCCTCTTGCTTGGGCCAAGCGGAGTCGGTAAAACCTATCTAGCAAAATTGATTGCAAAAGAATATTTCGGCAATCCAGACGCTATGATCAGGATAGATATGTCCGAATTCATGGAAAAATATTCCGTCTCCAAATTGATAGGTTCGCCTGCAGGATACGTCGGATATGAAGAAGGAGGAGGACTCACCGAAGCCGTCAGAAGAAAACCATATTCAGTGATATTGTTTGATGAAGTGGAAAAAGCAGCTACAGATGTATTGAATATATTGCTTCAAATCCTGGATGAAGGACATCTCAAAGATGCAAAAGGCAGGATTATCGACTTCAAAAACACCATTATCATCATGACCTCAAATATCGGATCCGAAGAATTCGTAAAAAAACAAAGCAGAATAGGATTTGTAACTGGAGAAAAGAAAGATATCGACGACAAGGAATTCAATCAAGTCAAGGAAAGAGTCCTCGAAGAGATGAAAAACTTCCTGACACCGGAATTGTTAAACAGGATAGATTACAAGATCGTCTTCAAACATCTCAGCAAAGAAACACTTTGCAAGATCATGAAAAACAAAATCAACGAATTCTTGGATGCATGGAAACATAATTCAGATATCGCATTACCGAAATATAGCGACAAGCAGATCAAGGATATTATTGACAAGATCTACGAACCACAATATGGTGCAAGACCGCTCGAAAGATATATCCAAGATGAAATCGAGCCTAAACTTATTGCCAAAATCATGGAAAAGAAACACAGTAAATAATTGGAAACAGTAGAACGCAAAAAAACAAAAAAAGGCGGACTCCTCCGTCTTTTTTCGCCGCGAAAAATTTGACAAACAAGAAAATAAAGAATATACTTATTTTAGCTTTTATTCACCAACAATTATGTATCAAGGAAAGAGATATTACAAAACACTGTATAGTAAAGTATTTGCACAAAATGCTCAATTATTTGATAACTACCAGTACACATATACAGGAAGTCTAGTACTTTTTCGAACCATTCCACATTGGAATAAAATCCCCGAAGATCTAGATGTAGCATTAGATCGGAACGGCAAAGGGATCGACGAACTGTTGGAATTTTATCAAAGACTCAAAAACAATCCACACGTAGAAGATATAAAAGTCAAAACAGTATTTAGGACAAAATATATGATCAACAATCAAGAGGTGGAAGTCAAAAAATACGAAAAAATCGAACCGGAAACAATAGACAGAGCATTATTTGAACGTCTGCTCGAAAATGGGAACATTAGAATAAGTTATAAGATATACGGAGTCATCACAGAACTGTTTCCAGAAAAAAACGGTAACGGCCTTACTAATCTCGGAATAATGAATAAAGAACTCACCCACATCAAGATCAAAGACGGAAAAAATATTTTGGAGATACCGATGCTGAGCTACAAAGCAATTGCTCAAGGCTACGCCATGAATTTTCTCAAAGAGATCATCTGGAACAATATCTACCGTTTCACTGACCAAAACAGTAAAGCCAAAGACGGCATGAGACTTTTCAATATCATCTCGATCCTCGATAGGCAAGGAGAAGACGCTTCTCCGGAAGGCGTATTGAAATTCATCACTTCCACGGTCAACGAGTACAAAAAACTTCCAGAACAGCACAGATCCAAATATATCAACAGCGCTATCAAGGAATTTCCATGGATCAAGAAAATGATGCAAGAAATCATCAAAGAATATCGCATCATCATCAAAAGAAAAGACAGCAAAAAATATAAGTTCACCAGCTTTTATAAAAAACTTGGCGTATACAAAAAAGAATTGAACCAATATATCGATTACTTGCAAAATGATATGCTCGCTATGCTCAAAAAAGATATCCTAGGAGAAAATTACACTATACTCGATGCAGTCAAATCCTTCTCCCAAAAAAGCAAAATATACAAACCAGAAGAACTAGAAAAAATAGCCAAAAACCTCAAAAAAATTAATAAAGAAATAGAACATATCGGAATCAAGAACAAAAACGAATCCTTCGCCTACTTCTACGAGATGTATATGCTCAAAAACCTCTTCATCACGCCAATCAAGAAAATACTCTAATCTGCTACATAGATGAAATAAGAGATCAGGGAAAATTTCAATTCCCCTTTTTTATTTTTTACTAACATACAAACCAGATGCACGCCACAAAATAATCTTTCACCATGACTCCACCAACAAAAAACAGTAGACCAAGCGTTTAGTTCCGAATATCCGATCGCCTCCTGGCAGGATAGAGGAACCACTAACGATATATTATAGGAAATGAATTCGTGATATTGCCTTAATGAAAAAAAGAAAAGGCCGTTTTGGGTACTTTTGGGGCCAGCCAAAAGCACACCCGCGGAGCATTAAAAAATGAAACAAAAATAATTAAGTTTAATTTAAGACGTTTTTGTATAAACTAACCACGTTTTATATCTCACTACAAAACAATGACCATAAAACAACGAAAACAGCTCGCCAGCATAGTCGGCATCTGTTCACTACTCAGTATCCTCGGAGGCTGCAAACAAGACAACGAAGTAACTAAACCGACGACCACCATCGAAGTCACGGAACCGAACCAAGACACGCTTCAAAACACGACGACCATAAATGAGACAGCTATCCAGACACAGCAATTGGTGATCAATCCAGGATGCATCGGCTGCGGCCGCTGTATACAGATAGCACCGAGCAATTTCGCCATGGGAGGAAGGCACGCGCAGGTGATTTCCCAAGACAATCTCGACTCCTCTGCTGTCCAGCAAGCAATGGCAAACTGTCCCGTACAAGTGATAGAGATCATAGAAGCGTAAAAAATAAGAAAATTACAATACATACCGCCAAAATCCGGCGGTTTTTTCTTTTATCTCCCTTTATTCAAAAGGGAGAGGCTACATTCCTAAGCGAAGTCTTAGGATATCCGCCGATGCGGATGAGGAATTTAAAATTTGACAAAAATATTCTGTTGCAGAATCAAGGTTACAGTTTTATAAGTGAACATAGATGATATTTTTGTATGGGCGTTAGCCCATTCATTCCTAATCATCTATGTTTTCTTTTGTGGTTGTAATAATATTCCCATAGTTT